>NZ_RBLU01000134.1 GCF_003989515.1 Curtobacterium sp. HSID17257 | reverse complement strand
CCGTGGCGTGCCCGACTGGGCGGCGGTGGTCGCGGACGCCGTGGCTGCGGACTGGTGCGACGGCATCGTCGCAGCGGCCACCGCGAACGACGCGCCCGAACCGAGCACGAGCACACCGACGAGACCACCGGCGATCCACGGGACCGGTCGGCGCGCCACCGAGCGGCGCAGGGACGAGGCGGCGCCGCGGAGGCGTGCCGGGACGGACTTCGACGAGGGCTGCTGGTCGGACATCGCGACCGATCCTACGGAACCGCGGGAGGAGCCTCCAGACCGGATCGGTCCGGTCCCTCGTCGTCTGCCGCGTAGCGGACGCCCACCTGCCGGCGGGCCTCGTCCATGACCGCCATGACGGCCACCGTCTCCTCGGGGTCCATCGGGCCGCCCTCGTGGGTGCCGGCAGTGACCATCGCCTCGAAGGCACGCGCCTCGTGGGCGTAGCCGGCGAGCTCCTCGCGCGAGTCGAACTCCTCGAGCACCGTGCCGTCGCGGTCGCGGAGCCGCCACGTCGTCGGCGTGTACCAGGTGTCGTCGAGGTCGATGCGGCCGTCCTCGCCGATGATCGACGCCGTGTTCGGACTCCGCAGGTCCAGCGCGAAGTGGAGCACCGACTGGGCCCCGCCCTCGTGCGTGAGCACCACGCCCATCTGCGTGTCGACACCCTGCTCGCTCACCGTGCCCGCTGCTGTGACCCTGGTCGGCACGCCGAGGACGTCGACGGCGAAGGAGATCGGGTAGATGCCGAGGTCCAGCATCGCTCCGCCCCCGAGCGCCGGGTCGTTCAGCCGGTGGTGGGGGTCGGTCGGCAGGGCCTGGTGGTGGCTGGCCTCGACGAGCCGCGGGCGTCCGATGCGCCCCTCGGCGACGAGCTCCCGGATCATCCGCATCTGCGGCAGGAAGCGGGTCCACATCGCCTCCGTCACGGCCACGTCGGCGCGGCGGGCGGCGTCGACCACGCGGCGTGCCTCGGCCGCCGTGATGGTGAAGGCCTTCTCGACCAGGACGTGCTTGCCCGCCGCGATCGCGAGCAGGGCGTCGTCCGCGTGGCGGGAGTGGGGCGTGGCGACGTAGACGGCTTCCACGTCCGGGTCGGCGACCAGGTCGGCGTAGGAGCCGTGGGCCCGGGCGATGCCGTACTCGGCGGCGAACGCTTCGGCGGACCCGCGCGTGCGGCTGCCGACCGCGACGAACTCGATGCCGGCGGCGGTGCAGTCCGCCACGAACGAGTGGGCGATGCCGCCCGTGCCGATGACTCCCCAGCGAACCGTCATGGGACCTGTCTACCAGGGGGCTGCCGCGCGGCGACCGGGCTCGGTCCGTGGCCGAGCAGCGACTGGCAGCCAGAACGAGGGAACCCCCGGTCGGACATCGTCCGACCGGGGGTTCCGGCGTGGAGCCGCCTGTCGGAATCGAACCGACGACCTATTCATTACGAGTGAATCGCTCTGCCGACTGAGCTAAGGCGGCGGACGCTCCGTTCCCGGAGCGGCACGAGCAATGACTATACAGGTTCAGACGAGGGAACGCGAAACGAGCGCCCCGAGCTCGTCGAACGAGCGCTGCAGCTCCTCGAAGAGCTCCGACTCCGAGGCCCCGTCGGACCACTCCCACCAGGCGTGCCGCAGCGCCGCGAGCGCCACCACCGAGGCGAGTCGGGCCCGTCGACGCAGCGCGTCCGGGTCCGCCGCGACGTCCGGCTCGGTCGCTGCGAGCCGCGCCGACACGGCCTCCTCGATCTCGGCCTGGAACTCCTTCATCGACGCCATGCGCCGGGTGAACAGCTCGGGCGCGGCGCGGAGCACCCGCTGCCGTTCCTCGAGCAGGCCGCGTTCCTCGACCAGCTCGCTCGTCGTGTGCACGAGCAGGGTGCCGAGGTCGGCCAGGAGCTCACCGCTCGGGCCCCCGGCGCGGAACGTGTCGAGCGCCGGGCCGGTCGGCAGGGTCGGGTCGTCGCCGAGGAGGGCCTGCTCCTTGCTCGGGAAGTAGTTGAAGAACGTGCGCGGGGACACGTCGGCGCGTCGGGCGATCTCGTCGACCGTGACGGCGGGCCAGCCGGAGTCGAGCGCGATCCGCAGGGCGGCCTGCTGGATCGCGAGACGGGTGGCGCGGCGCTTGCGCTCACGCAGTCCGGGTGCGGCTTCGGGCATGTCGCGATCTTCTCACGACGGTCGGGGCGCTCGGCTGCGGGGTTGCGCAGGGTCCGGTGGGTGGTCGCTGACCCGGCCGGGAGGCTCGACGCGCGTCCGCCTCGCCGGCTCCGGTCAGCGGGTCGCGCGGGCGATGGTCACGAGCAGCGCCTCGAGGGCGAGGAGCGCCGCGACGTTCGCCGCGATCCGCTGCCGCGCCAGGGCGATCGCGTCCAGGACCTCGAGCGCCGATGCCGGTGGCACCGTCTCGAGCGCCCGGTCGAGCTGGTCACGCATCGCCAGGTTGACCGGCTCGGCCGGTGCACCGAGACCGAGCAGCAGGAGGTCCCGGTACAACGACGAGACGTCGACCAGGATGCGGTCCAGGCCGTCGCGCAGACTCCGCGTCGCCCGGCGCTTCTGGTCCTCTTCGAGGGCCCGCAGCTGCGACCGCAGCGCCGGCGGGACCGTGCCGCCCGGCTCCACGCCGAGCGACCGCAGCGCGGCGTCCCGTTCCTCGCCGTCGCGCTGCTGGGTGATCGCCTTGGCGTCCTCGTCCGCGACCGACAGGAGTTCGGCCGCGGCCATGACGGCGTCGCCGACCGAGCGCACGCCGAGCACGGTCTCGAGCGTCCGGCGTCGACGGGCACGGGCGTCCTCGCTCGTCGCCAGCCGCTGGGCCATGCCGATGTGGCTCTGCGCCTGCCGCGCCGCATCGGTGGCGAGCGCGCGGTCGACCCCGGTACGGGCGACGATGAGCTCGGCGACGGACGCGACGTCGGGCACGCGCAGCCGCACGGAACGGACGCGAGAGCGGATCGTCGGGAGCAGGTCCGCCTCGCTCGGCGCGCACAGGATCCACACCGTCCGCTCCGGCGGCTCCTCGAGCGCCTTGAGCAGCAGGTTCGAGGTGCGCTCCGTCATGCGGTCCGCGTCCTCGATGATGACGATGCGGTACCGCCCCACCGACGGTGAGTAGTACGACGACGTGACCAGCTGCCGGATCTCGTCGATCGTGATGATGACGCGCTGCGTGGTCAGCACCGAGACGTCGGGATGGGTGCGGGCGGTGATCTGCTGCAGGGCGTGGTCGTCGTCCGCGCCGTCGCCGACCAGGGCCGCGGCGAAGGCGGCGGCGACGTTCGACCGCCCGGACCCGGGCGGCCCGGTGATGAGCCACGAGTGGGTCATGCCGCCGGTACCGTCCGGGGCCTCGGCCGCGCTGCGCAGGGCGGCGACCGCGTCGTCCTGTCCGGTCAGGCCGTCCCACACGCTCACGGAGCCATCCTGTCAGCAGCCACCGTCACACCCGGCCGCCCTCGTCCGTGATCCCGACGAGGGCACCGACGGCCGAGCGGACCGTGCGCTGCACGGCGTCTGCGGACTGGCCGGCGTCCACGACGAGGAAACGCTCCGGCTCGGCGTCGGCGGCGTCGAGGAACGCTCGTCGCACCGTCTCGTGGAACGCCGAGGCCTCGGACTCGAGGCGGTCGAAGACGTCACCCCGCGCGGCCGCGACCCGGCTGCGCCCCACCGTCACGTCGAGGTCGAGCAGCACCGTCAGGTCCGGCACGAGTCCGTCGGCGGCCCAGTCCGAGACGGAGCGGATCCGGTCGGCACCGAGCCCGCGTGCGACTCCCTGGTACGCCACCGACGAGTCGATGTAGCGGTCCTGCAGGACGACCTCGCCACGGGCGAGGGCGGGCCGGACGACCGTCTCGACGTGGTGAGCGCGGTCGGCCGCGTAGAGGAGCGCCTCGGCACGCGGGGCGACGTGACCCCGCTCGTGCAGGACCATCTCGCGGATGCGCTGCCCGAGCTCCGTGCCACCCGGCTCCCGGGTGCGCACGACCGTGCGACCGTGCTCCTCGAGCCAGGCGGTGAGGAGCTCGGCCTGGGTGGTCTTGCCCGCACCGTCGCCACCCTCGAGGGTGATGAACCGCCCGGTCACTTCTTCTTGGCCGCCGTCTTCCGCGCCGGCGCCTTCTTCTTCACCGGCCCCTTGGCACGCTTGTCCGCGAGCAGCTGCACGGCACGGGCGTGGTCGACGGTCTCGACGTCCTCGCCCCGCGGGATGGTCGCGTTCGTCTCGCCGTCCGTGACGTAGGGGCCGAAGCGCCCGTCCTTCACCTTGATCGGCTTGCCGGACACGGGGTCGGCCTCGAACTCCTTGAGCGCCGCGGTGGCGGCACGCCGACCGCCGTACTTGGGCTGCGCGAACAGCTCCAGCGCGCCGGGCAGGTCGACCTCGAAGATCGCGTCCTCGCTCGGCAGGGTGCGGGTGTCCGTCCCCTTCTTGACGTACGGGCCGTAGCGACCGTTCTGCGCGGTGATGTCGTCGCCCGACTCCGGGTCCTTGCCGACGACCCGGGGCAGGTCGAGGAGCTTGAGGGCGGTCTCGAGGTCCACCGTCTGCGGGTCCATCGACTTGAAGAGCGACGCGGTGCGTTCCTTCGGCGCGGCGGCCTTCTTCGTCGTCTTCTTCGCAGGGGCCTTGGCGCCCTTCGCGGTGGTCGTCGCCTTCTCCGTGGCCGCCGATGCAGTCGCGGACGCCGTCGCACCGGCGGATGCACTCGCCTCGGCCGCGGTCGGCTCCGTGACCTCGCCCGTGGACGGGTCGACGGTGGGTTCCGGTTCGGGCGTGCGCTCGGTGACGTACGGGCCGAACCGGCCGTCCTTCGCCAGGACCTCCTTGCCCGTCTCGGGGTTGATGCCCACGACGCGGTCCCCGACGACCGGGGCCTCGACGAGCTCGCGCGCCTTCTCGGTGGTCAGCTCGTCGGGCGCGAGGTCCTCGGGCACGTTCACCCGCCGCGGCTTCTCCGGGTCGTCGCTCGGCACCTCGATGTAGGGCCCGTAGCGCCCGATGCGCAGGGTCAGGCCCGGCGCGAGCTCGACCGAGTTGATGTCGCGCGCGTCGATCTCACCCAGGTTGTCGATGACGGTGCGGAGTCCGCGGTGGTCGTCGCCGCCGAAGTAGAAGCCCTTGAGCCAGTCGATGCGGTCGGCTTCGCCGCTCGCGATGCGGTCGAGGTCCTCTTCCATGCCGGCGGTGAAGTCGTACTGCACCAGGTCGCCGAAGTGGTCCTCGAGGAGCCGGACCACGCTGAACGCGATCCAGTTCGGCACGAGGGCACTCCCGCGCTGCGTGACGTACCCGCGGTCCATGATCGTCGAGATGATCGCGGCGTATGTCGACGGACGACCGATGCCGAGTTCCTCGAGCG
The DNA here is from genome assembly GCF_003989515.1 of Curtobacterium sp. HSID17257. Lineage (GTDB taxonomy): Bacteria > Actinomycetota > Actinomycetes > Actinomycetales > Microbacteriaceae > Curtobacterium. The sequence continues at coordinate 1,790 of NZ_RBLU01000134.1, read as the reverse complement.
TCTTCACCAGGCTGGCCTCGGTGTAGCGCGGCGGAGCGGAGGTGTCGTGCCCCTTGGCCTCGACCTCGCTGACGCCGAGGTGGTCGCCCTCGGCCATCTGCGGGAGCTTCGCGTCGCCGTTCTCGCCGCCGTGCCGCTCCTCGTCTCGGCCTTCCTCGTAGGCGTTGAGGAAGCCACGGAAGGTGATGACGGTGCCCGACGCGGTGAACTCGGCGTCCGTGCCGTTCGCCGTCGACGCGACCCCTGCGACGCTGTCGCTCGACGTGATGCCGAGGACGACCGACGCGGTCGAGCCCTTGGCGTCCGCCATCTGCGACGCGACCGTTCGCTTCCAGATGAGGTCGTAGAGCTTCCAGTCGTTGCCCCGCAGCACACCGTTCATCTCGGAGGGCGTGCGGAAGGTGTCGCCGGCCGGGCGGATGGCCTCGTGGGCCTCCTGGGCGTTCTTGCTCTTGCCCGCGTAGCTGCGCGGCTTGTCGGGGATCGTCTCCGGCCCGTACAGCGCCGACGCCTGCTTGCGTGCCGCGGTGACCGCCTGCTGCGACAGCGACGACGAGTCCGTTCGCATGTAGGTGATGTGGCCGTTCTCGTACAGCCCCTGCGCGACGCTCATCGTCTGCCGGGCGGAGAAGCGCAGCTTGCGCGCTGCCTCCTGCTGCAGGGTCGACGTCGTGAACGGTGCGGCCGGCCGACGCGTGTACGGCTTCGACTCGACGCTGCGCACGACCGCGTCACCGGCGCTCTGGAGCACCGTGGTGAGCGACGCGGCCGATGCCTCGTCGAGGCGGACGGCATCGCCCTTCAGCGCACCGCGGTCGTCGAAGTCGCGGCCCGAGGCGACTCGCGTCCCCTGCAGTCGGGCGAGGCGGGCCGTGAAGGCTGCGTCGCCGACCTTCTCGAAGCGGGCCGTCAGGTCCCAGTAGTTGGCGGACACGAACGCCAGGCGCTCGCGCTCCCGGTCGACGACGAGTCGCGTCGCGGCCGACTGCACACGACCGGCGGACAGCCCGGGGCCGACCTTGCGCCAGAGCACCGGCGAGACCTCGTACCCGTAGAGCCGGTCGAGGATGCGGCGGGTCTCCTGCGCGTCGACCAGGGCGGTGTCGAGTTCGCGGGTGGCCTCCTGCGCGCGCTGGATGGCCTCCTTGGTGATCTCGTGGAAGACCATGCGCTTGACCGGCACCTTCGGCTTGAGGACCTGCAGCAGGTGCCACGCGATGGCCTCGCCCTCGCGGTCCTCATCAGTTGCGAGGTAGAGCTCGTCGGCGTCCTTCAGGGCGCGCTTGAGCTCGGAGACGGTCTTCTTCTTCGCGTCGGAGACGACGTAGTAGGGCTCGAAGCCGTTGTCGACGTCGACCGAGAACTTCCCCAGGGAGCCCTTCTTGAGCTCCGCCGGCAGGTTCTTGGGCTCGACGAGGTCGCGGATGTGTCCGACTGACGCCTGGACCTCGTATCCGTCGCCGAGGTATTGCGCGATCGTCTTCGCCTTCGCAGGGCTCTCGACGATCACGAGCTTCTTCGTGCCTGGCACGTGACTCCTTGATCGATGGTGCGCGCCGGCCCAGGACCGCAACGGTGTCCGGGTCGACCGGGACAACGGTGACCGGGGGCCGACGTGCACACCATACACACACTGTTCGGGCAGGCCGCACGCGGGACCGGCGACGGCGACGGCGTTCACGGCGAACGCTCCGGAGCCGGCCACCGTCCGGACGCGGGCCGTGGCGGCGACCGTGGCGCAGGCGTCCAGGGCGACCCCGTTGGCCACGGCGACGCGAGCGGCGACGGCA
>NZ_RBLU01000133.1 GCF_003989515.1 Curtobacterium sp. HSID17257 | reverse complement strand
GGTGCGGACGGGCTCCGGGAGCGGCGCGGCGTCGCCGACCAGCGCGGCGATCGTCGGCAGCCAGCGCTGCTCGTGCTCGACCAGGGTGGCGGCGGCTGCGCGGCGGGGCATGCGCACGGCCAGGGTCTCCCCGGCACGGACCACGACGTTGTCCCACCCGCTCGCGACGACCCGCAGGGGCAGGTCGGCGAGGTCCGGGTGCTGGTCGCGGAGCAGTGCGGCGACGAGCGCGACGTCGACGTGGAACTCGGCGGCCGGGGTGCCCATCACGCCAGGGTAGGGCGGCGGTGCGATCCCCGCGAACGTGGGGCTGCTGCGGAAACGTACTCCTTGGTATCCTCCAAGGGAAGTGACGTGGGTGTCCCTGGGGGGACCCGCGTCGCTCAGACCTCCCCAGGGCCCGGGTCAGCCGCCTGCGGGCCTCGGTCCTCGGGCGCGCCGGGTCGGATGATCGCCACGAGTCGCGGCACGTCCGGCCGGGTCCGGTCGCTGGCGATCGCCGTCAGCAACACCGTCCACAGCTCACGGAGCCGCTCGAACAGGTCGGCGCGGTCGTGCAGCATGTCCGAGAACATCTGGACGCCCGCCACCGCCGGGCTCACCACCTGGCCGATCACCCGCGGGTCCCACGACGGGTCGACCTCGCCCGCGTCGATCGCACGTCGGATGAGGTCGGCGGTGTGTTCGACCCAGTACTCGTGGGGGCGGTCACGTGGGATCGCCCGGGCGTTCGGGTCGGTGGCGAGCCGGAGTCCCGCACGGACCACGACCTCCTCCACCATCTGGGTGGCAACGCCCTGCGACATCCACATCAGGGACTCGAGCGGCGAGGTCGACCGGGTGGCCGCGACCTCGGCGTAGCGCCGGGAGATCTCGTCCTGCCCGGCGATCACCGCGCTGGCGATGTCGACCTTCGACCGGAAGTGGAAGTACAGCGCACCCTTCGTCATGCCGGCGCGCTCGGCGACCCCGTCCATCGACGCGCCCACGAACCCGCGCTCGTCGAACTCGGCCGCCGCCGCCCCGATGAGGGCCGCACGGGTCGCGACCGCCCGCTCCTGCCTGACCCGGCCGTCCTGCGCCATGCCCTCGATGCTAGCCAGCCGGTGCTGCGGGAAGGAGGCCCTCAGGGGACCCCCCGAGCGCTGCCGTACGGTGACCGGCATGGACGGATGGCGGGACCCGCGGCGCTGGGTACGGGCGGGACGGTGGCTGCTGCTGCCGATCGCCGTGCTCGACTGGGTGGCGCTCGCTCCGCAGCCCGTCGTCGTCATCGCGTTCCTGGTCGCTGTGCTCGGCATGGCCGGCATGGCGGCCGCGCTGGTCGTCCGGATGCTGCACCGCTCCCGCGGCGCGATGGCAGGACTCGGGGTGGTGCTGCTCCTCGGCGGGCTCGTCGTCCTCGGGCTCGACCCGTTCCCCGGCACCGTGCCGTTCCTCGACCCGTGGTGGCCGGACGCGATCACGCAGCCGCAGGTCGTCGGCAGCGCCTACTGGAAGACCGCCGGCCTCGGCGTCGAACTCGCCGGCTTCGCGCTCCTGGCCACGCTGCTCGTCGCCGCCGCGACCGGTCGCCCGGCTCCGCGGGGTCGCTGAACCGCTCGGTCGACCGGAGCCGCTGGACCGCCTGCTCCCCCGGGCTCCGTGCGGTCAGGTGCGCGTGAGCACCACGACGGCGACGCCTGGGCCGCTGCCACCGATCGGCACGAGCGACCGGACGTGCCCGACGAGGTCCCCGGGGTGGGCCACCGCCGTCGCCGCGAGGGCCTGCGCGTCGCCGATCCCGTCGAGTGCCAGGGTGCCGTCGGTGACGAGCACCAGGCGGTCCCCCGGCGCGAGGTCGAGGGCGCCGACGGTCCGGGGCACGGATCCGGGCTGCAGGCCGATCGGCAGGTCCGTGGACCGGAGCGCCGTCGCGGTCCCGTCGGCCCGCACGTGCAGTGCCGGACCGTGTCCGGCACCGACCCACTCCGCGTGACCCGTCGTCGGGTCGAGGCGCACGTGCAGGAGTGACCCGACGGCGCCGACGGCCGACAGGTCGGGGGCGAGCTGCGCCTCCAGGCCGGTGAGGGCGTCTCGGAGCGCCAGGTCGCCGCGCGCGACGACCGCGGCCCGCACCGAGGCGGCGAGGAGCGCGGAGGCCCGACCCGCAGCGGAGACCGTCCCGACCGTGACCTGGACCGTCCCGTCAGCAGCGGCGCGCCAGTCGACCAGGTCGCCGCCGTGCTCGTCCGGCTCGAGGAACCCGTCCACCGAGGCACCCGGCACCGTGACCGGGTCGGGCACCAGCCCGGTGAGGACGCGCCGCACCCGGCCGCGCTCGATCGAGTGGCCGAGCTCGCGCTCCGCCCACCGAGCGAGGTCCCCGAGGAGCGCGAGGTCCTCGTCCGAGAAGACCCGGGGCTGCGCGTCCATCACGCACAGCGTCCCCACGCGCGTGCCGTCCGGCATCGTCAGCGGCGCGCCGGCGTAGAAGCGCACCCCGTACTCGGTCACGGCGGGCGTGTCGGCGAAGCGGACGTCGAGGAGCGTGTCCGGGATCACCATCGGTCCGGGCGTCAGCACGGTCGTCGCGCAGAACTGCCCGGTGGCGGGCACGCTCGTGCCCTGCTGGAACCCGTACGTCGACTGCGTGGTGACGAGGTCGGCGTGGACGAGGTTGAGGAACGTCAGCGGGACGCCGAAGGCCTCGTGGGTCATGCGGGTGATGCGGTCGAAGCGCTCCTCCGGGCCGGAGCCCAGGACGGCGAGCGCCTCGATCACCGCGGTGCGCCTGTCCGCACCGTCGAGCTGGTTGGTCACCCCTCCTGTGTACCCGCACCCGCGCCGAGGAACCAGTCCCGCGGGTGGGGGTCGGCGGTCAGCTCGCGCCGCTCGGACACCGGAGCGGCCCAGGCCGCCGCGTTCGCGAGCACCCGCTGGACGTCCGGGTGGTGGTAGACGGGGTACTCCTGGTCGCCCGGCGAGAAGTAGAACACCCGGCCGAGACCGCGGCGGTAGGCGACACCGGAGCGGAAGACCTCGCCGCCGGCGAAGGTCGACAGGAAGACCTCCTCGTCGGGGCGCGGGATGTCGAAGTACTCGCCGTACATCTCCTGGCGGTCGATGACGATCGGGTGCGGGACGCCGGCGGCGATCGGGTGCTCGGGCGCGATCGTCCAGACGAGCTCGCGCTCCCCGTCGTTCCGCCACTTCAGCGAGCACGTGGTGCCCATCAGCCGGGTGAACGGCTTCGAGTAGTGCCCGGAGTGCAGCACCACCAGGCCCATGCCGGCGTGCACGGCCTCGACGACGCGGGTGACGACCTCGTCCGAGACGTCCTGGTGCGCGACGTGTCCCCACCAGAACAGCACGTCGGTCTGCGCCAGGCGCTCCGCGGTGAGACCGTGCTCGGGCTCCTGGAGCGTGGCGGTGCTCACCGACGCTTCGGGGTGGTGCTCCCGGAGTGCGGCGGCGATGACGGTGTGCATGCCGTCGGGGTAGTGCCCGAGCACGGTCGCGTCACCGCGGCTCTCGTGCACGTTCTCGTTCCAGACGACGATGTTCAGGGGACGGCTCTCGGTCGGCGCTGACATGTCCCCGACGCTACCCGCTCCCCCGGTCGAATCGATACGACCGGCGGTGTGTCGGGGATGTGGCGGGGGCGTGTCAGGGCTTCTCCCGGACGGGTGCGCGACCATGTGGGGCATGACCCCTCGCTCCCTGTTCCGCGCCGCCGCGGTGGCCGAACTCGTGACCTGGACGCTCCTGATCGCCGGGATGGTGCTGAAGTACGGGCTGGACGCCGGCGACTGGGGCGTGCGAGTCGGCGGGAGCATCCACGGCTTCGTGTTCCTGGCGTACCTCGTGGTCACCACGGTCGTCGCGGTGAACCAGCGGTGGTCGGTCGGGGCACTCGTGCTCGGGTGGGTCAGCGCCGTCGTGCCGTACGCCACCGTGCCGTTCGAGGTCGCCGTCGCCCGGCGCGGCATGCTCGAGGGCCCCTGGCGACGCTCCCCGGACGACCGGTCGGGCATCTGGGACCGGCTGCTCTTCTTCGTGGTGCGGCGCCCGGCGGTGGCGGCGGGCATCGGTCTCGTGGCCGTCGCGCTCGTGTTCTCCGCCCTGCTGGTCGTCGGCCCTCCGGTCCCCAAGGGCTGACGCGGCGCCGCGGCGGCCGTCACCCCGTCGGTGCGGCGGTGCGGCGGTGCGGCGGTGCGGCGGAGCGGCGGCGCGGCGAGCGGGCGAGACACGCCGCTCACGTCCGCCGAGCGGGTGCGTTCCGTCGCGTCCGGGTGCCGAGCGAGACAGATCTGGCCCGCTCGGGCACCCGAGCGGGCCGGTCGGGACGCGCCCCACGACGGACGGGAGGCGCGGTACCAGCCGGCACCGCGCCTCCCGTTGCGTCGGGTCGTCGCCTACAGGGCGGCGAGCGCCTCGTTGAGGGTGGCGGACGGCCGCATCACGGCGTTCGTCTTCGCCGTGTCGGGGCGGTAGTACCCGCCGATGTCGGCCGGCCGACCCTGCACCGCGTTGAGCTCGTCGACGATCTGCGACTCGTGCTCGTCGAGCTGCGTCGACAGGCCCCGGAACGCGGCCGCGAGCTCCGTGTCCTCGGTCTGCCGGGCGAGCTCGTCGGCCCAGTACTTCGCCAGGTAGAAGTGGCTGCCGCGGTTGTCGATCGTGCCGATCTTGCGTCCCGGCGACCGGTTCTCGTCGAGGAACGTGCCCGTGGCGCGGTCGAGCGTGTCCGCGAGGACCTTCGCCCGCGCGTTGCCGGTCACACCCGCGAGGTGCTCGAACGACACCGCGAGCGCGAGGAACTCACCCAGGGAGTCCCAGCGCAGGTAGTCCTGCTCGACGAGCTGCTGGACGTGCTTCGGGGCCGACCCGCCGGCGCCGGTCTCGAACAGGCCGCCACCACCGAGCAGCGGCACGACGGAGAGCATCTTCGCCGAGGTGCCGAGTTCCATGATCGGGAACAGGTCGGTGAGGTAGTCGCGGAGCACGTTGCCCGTGACCGAGATGGTGTCCTCGCCGCGGCGGATCCGCTCGAGCGAGAAGCGCATGGCGTCCTCGGGTGCCATGACCTCGATCTGCAGGCCGTCGGTGTCGTGGTCGCCGAGGTACGTGCGGACGAGCCCGATCAGGTTCGCGTCGTGCGCACGCGTCTCGTCCAGCCAGAACACGGCGGGCGTCCCCGAGGCACGGGCGCGGGTCACGGCGAGCTTCACCCAGTCGCGGATCGCGACGTCCTTCGTCTGGCAGGCGCGCCAGATGTCGCCCTGCTCGACGTCGTGCTCGATGACCGTCTCACCGGAACTCGTGACGACGCGGACCTTACCGTCGCCCGGCAGCTCGAAGGTCTTGTCGTGCGAGCCGTACTCCTCGGCCTTCTGCGCCATGAGTCCGACGTTGGGCACGGACCCCATGGTCGACGGGTCGAAGGCACCGTTCGCGCGGCAGTCCTCGATGACGGCCTGGTAGATGCCGGCGTAGCTCGAGTCCGGGATGACCGCGAGGGTGTCGTGTTCCTCGCCGTCCGGGCCCCACATGTGGCCGGACGTGCGGATCATCGCGGGCATCGAGGCGTCGACGATGACGTCGCTCGGGACGTGCAGGTTGGTGATGCCCTTGTCGGAGTCGACCATCGCGAGCTCGGGGCCCGCGTCGATCCCGTCGGCGAACGCCTGCTCGATCTCCGCGCCGTTCGGCACACTGTCGAGCCCGGCGAGGATCGAGCCGAGGCCGTCGTTCGGGTTCAGCCCGGCGGCGGCCAGGTCGGCCCCGAAGCGCTCGAACACGGTCGGGAAGAACGCGCGGATGACGTGACCGAAGATGATCGGGTCGGAGACCTTCATCATCGTGGCCTTGAGGTGCACGGAGAACAGGACGCCCTGCTCCTGCGCGGCGGCGATCTGGTCGCGCAGGAACGCCTCGAGCGCGCGGACGTGCAGGACGGTGCCGTCCACGACCTCGCCCGCGAGGACGGGGATCGACTGCTTGAGCACGGTGGTGTCGCCGTCGGCGGCCACGAACTCGATCGTCAGGGTGTCGTCGGCCGGTGCGATCCACGACTGCTCGTTCGAGCGGAAGTCGTCCTTGCCCATCGTCACGACGTTCGTCCCGGAGTCGTGGCTCCAGGCGCCCATGCGGTGCGGGTGCTTCTTCGCGTAGTTCTTCACCGACAGCGGCGCGCGGCGGTCGGAGTTGCCCTCACGCAGGACCGGGTTGACGGCGCTGCCCTTGACGCGGTCGTAGCGGGCGCGGACGTCGCGCTCCTCGTCCGTGGTGGGCTCGTCCGGGTAGGCGGGCAGGTCGTACCCCTGCGCCTGCAGTTCCTTGATCGCGGCCTTGAGCTGCGGGATCGACGCCGAGATGTTCGGCAGCTTGATGATGTTCGCCTCGGGGGTCTTCGCCAGGTCCCCGAGCTCGGCCAGGGCGTCGTCCAGGCGCTGCTCGTCGGTGAGCCGCTCCGGGAACTGCGCGATGATCCGGCCGGAGAGCGAGATGTCGCGGGTCTCGACGTCGACCCCCGCAGTGCGCGCGAACGCCTCGACGACGGGCAGGAACGAGTGGGTGGCGAGGAACGGTGCCTCGTCCGTGAGCGTGTAGATGATCTTGGCCATGCTGGCGGGTACTCCCTTGTTCGACCGTGCCGGACCTCGGTCCGTCCACGGTACTCGCGGCGCGGATTCTCTCGACGTCAAGATACCGGGTCCGGGCCCTGCCGTGGGGTGGGGTCAGACCGTGATCCGGAACACCCGGACGCCGGCGGCACGCAGCCCTGCGGTGCCGAGGCGGGTCCGCATGCTCCGGAAGGGTCGCGTGAAGCCCGATCGGGCCGAGGCCACGCCGATCTGGTGGAGGACCTCGGACGTCAGCGTGCGCTCGACCTTCGGCGCGAGCCTGGTCACGCCCGAGACCGTGATGACGATGCGGACGGCGTTGGGCGCGAGCAGCGGCGCGATGAGCTCGGCGGCCTCCTGCGCCCGGTGGAACGCGGGGTCGTCGCCCGGACGTCGGATCGCGATGACGGCCAGGTCGGCCTCGGCGTGGTCGTGGGGGTCGGGCAGGTCGTCCACGCCGACGACCCGCATCCTGGCAGCGTCGACCCCCGCGCGGACGGCGGAGGTCCGGAGCACAGGGAGCAGCTCCTGCGTGCCCGCGAGCACGACCTCGGCGGTCGCGAGGTCGATGGGTTCGTGGCGTTCCCGCGGCGTTCGGGCCATGGCGCAGGTCCTTCCGGTCGCTGGACTCGGACACTACCGACGCCTCGCCCAGCAGGCACGCAGCGCCGGTGACACGTCAGCGGACTGCCAGCCGTTCGGTAACGAGAAGATCACGACAGGCCCTGTACAAAGCGACAGACTCGTGCAGAATGGTCTGCGGCCATGACGACGACACACGACACCGACCAGCAGCAGCCGGAGACCCCGGTCGTGCACCTGTCCCGTCGCGCCGCCCTCGAGGCCGAGCGCGCAGCAGCCGGGAAGCCAGCTCGCCGCTCCCGCACCCCCCGTCCCGCTCGCCCGGACGTCGCCCCCACCATCGCGGCCGGCTCCCCCGCGACCA
>NZ_RBLU01000011.1 GCF_003989515.1 Curtobacterium sp. HSID17257 | reverse complement strand
ACGCGTGACGAGCCTCCAGGCCGGCGGGGGCGCTGACCGGCGCGACACGGCCCCGTCTGCGCGAGACGGCGCGGGGCGCGTGAGACGCCGCCACTTCTGACGCCGTCTCGGCACGAGCGCGGCGTCTCGACGGAACGAGGGCGCCTGCAGATCGAGGCCCGTGACGGCCGGGAGGCGCGGCGCACCCCCGCCGGTGCCGCTCACGTCGCGTGGACCGGTTGCGCCGCCGTTTCCCAGCCGCGCGCCCTAGGTTGCCGCCATGGACGACACCCACGAGCGACCCGACGCGGTCGTGCGTGCCGACACCACGGCTCCCGAGACCGACGCCGACGACCGGCACCACCGCTTCCGGTGGTTCCGTCGGATGCGCGCGTGGATCCACGCGCGGCCGGGTGTGCACCTGTTCTACAAGGTGCTCGTCGGGATCGTCGGCGGGCTCGTCGTGGTGATCGGGCTCATCCTCGTGCCGCTGCCCGGTCCGGGGTGGCTCGTGGTGTTCATCGGCCTGACGATCCTGGCCAGTGAGTTCCACTTCTTCCACCGCATCATCACGTGGCTGCGTGCGCAGCTGCACCGCTTCTGGGACTGGGCGAAGGCGCACGGGCCGCAGTGGCTGCGGAAGGCTGCCGACCGCGGCAAGGCCGACGTCGACGCGGCGCACGCCGATGCGCACCGCAGCACCGGGGTCCGCGCGCAGCGACCGAACCGGGCGCGACCGGGTCACTGACCTCGAGCTGACACCAGCCCCGGGCGGCCCTAGTCGGCGGTGCGGACGGAGCCCGTCGCCGTGCGCTCGACGGCCTCGGCGGCACGCTCCTCGACCCCGGCCGCGCTGCGCGACGCGAGCTGCAGCACGAGGGCGATCGCCGCGGCGAGGACGATGAACGCGCCGTAGCCGGCGAGCACGGGGACGAAGCCGAACGCCGGCTCGACGAGGCCCGCGACGACGGCCGGCACGCCGAACGCCAGGTAGCTGACGATGTAGACCGACGACAACAGCCCGGCGCGGTGCGTGGGGGCGGCGGTCGCGAGCAGCATCCGCAGCGGCGCCTGGAAGCCCGCGCCGAAGCCGACGCCGGCGATCGCACTGCCGACGACGAGCCCGGGCAGCGAGTGCGCGAACACGAACGACACGGTGACGACCGGACCGACGATGAGCGCGACGAGTCCGAGGAACAGGCTCCGGCGCGTGTCGAGGCGCTGGATGGCGAGTCCGGTGAGTCCGCCGACGCCGGTGACGACCGCGATCAGGGCCCCGGCCGCGAAGTGGTCGTGGATGCCGAACACCGCACCGAGGGCCGACGGCACGAGCGACAGGAACAGCCCGCCCAGCGCCCAGCTCGCGACGAGGGCACCGGCGACGCCGCGGAACAGCGCGCGCGACGCCCGGGGGACGGACACGGTCGGGCGGAGGGAGCGGAGTGCGCCCGGTCGGCGGGGGACCCGCTCGGGCACGACGACCAGGGCGGCGACGAGCAGCAGCAGGAGCGCGCCGAAGAGCACGTAGACGAGCTGCTCCGGTGCCGGACCCCACTCGACCAGGGCGCCGCTCGACACCGCGCCGGTGGCCAGGGCGAAGGGCGGGACGGCACCGTTCAGGACGCCGGCGAGCGACGGGAAGCGCTCGAGCGAGTTGTCGATGAGCGCCGCGCCGAGGGCCCCGATGAGCAGCCCGACCGCGACGCCCTGCACGATCCGGTCGACCACGAGGGCCGTGAACCCGTCGGCACCGGTGAACAGCACGAGCGACACGACGAGCAGCAGCCCGCCGGCGACGAGCACGGGCTTCCGGCCGACGTGGTCCGACAGCCGACCGGCCACGAGCATGGTGACGAGGAGCCCGGCGACGTAGATCGCGAACACCCCCGTGAGCATGAGCGGTGTGAGGTCCCACTCGGCGGCGTAGACGGGGTAGATCGGGGACGGGACCGAGGACGAGGCCATCGCCACGAAGAGCATGGCGGCGAGGATCCAGAACCCCGCGACTCCGCGTGCTGACTGCATGGTGGTGCCTTCCCGTCGGATGGACTGCTGTACGACAGCATTCGTACAGCAGTCCATCAGTACGACGCAAGTCGTACTGTCCGGTCGGCGGTGCTACCGTCGTCGCATGCCCGCCGCGCCCGTGGACTCCGTCGTCACCCCAGAACGCCTGCCGCAGCCGACCGTCGCCGAGCTGGACCTGCCCGTCGTGCTCGACGCACTGAGCGACCCGATCCGGCTCACGATCCTGCACCGCTACCTGGTGGACGCGGCCGGCGGCGTCCGCAGCTGCGGGTGGGTCGGGGTCGACCGACCGAAGTCGACGCTGACGCACCACTTCCGTGTCCTGCGCGAGGCCGGCCTGCTCGAGCAGCACCAGGAGGGGCTGACGCGCTCGAGCCGGGTCCGGATCGAGGACGTGCAGCAGCGCTTCCCCGGGCTGCTCGACCTGGTGGCCGCGTGGCAGGTCCCCGCCTCCGTCATGCGCGTGGAGGCCCCCGCGTGACCGGGCGGGCGCGGGCAGCAGCGGCACACGAGCTCCCCACGATCACGACCGACCCCGCGGTGACGACGGCGCTCGCCGCGGACCTCGACGCAGCGGGCTTCACCGTCGAGCGCATCGACGCACTCTGGGGCACCGAGGCGGCCGCGTCGCTGCACCGGGGCTCGCGGGTCGCCGCGCTCCGGGCGCTCGCCGCGCGGGACACCACGCCGCTGACCACCCTCGCGACACTGTTCGTGCTCGGCCTGCCGGTCGACCGGAGCGACGCCGAGCGGGCGTTCCCGTCCGCCGGGCTCGACCGGGTCCTGGCCGCGGGACTCCTGCGCACCGACGCCGGCACCGACCGCGACGAGATCGACGACTCCGGGCTGCCGGACACCGAGCACCGACGGGTCCACCCGACCGTCGACCTGCGGCCCTACGCCTTCGTCGACGACCAGGGCGCCGGCAGCTGGTGGATCGTCTCGGACCTCGGGGAGCTCGCGCTCGGCACCGCACTCGGCGAGGAGCACGTGCTCGGCATCGGTGGCGCGTCCACCACGCTCTCCGGGCTCCAGGTCCCGGTGCCGGTCCGCCGGGTGCTCGACCTCGGGACCGGGTGCGGGATCCAGGCCATGCACGCCCGTCGCTTCGCGGAGCAGGTCGTCGCCACGGACATCTCCCGCCGGGCGCTCGACATCGCCCGGTTCAACGCGGCGCTCAACGGCATCGACGGCATCGAGTTCCGGCTCGGGTCGCTCTACGAGCCGGTCGCGGGGGAGCGCTTCGACCGGATCGTGTCGAACCCGCCGTTCGTCATCACGCCGCGTCGCGACGACGTGCCCTCCTACGAGTACCGTGACGGCGGCATGGTCGGCGACGCGCTCGTCGAGACCGTGCTCCGAGGGCTCGCCGACCACCTCGAGCCCGGAGGCACCGCGCAGCTGCTCGGCAACTGGGAGTACCGCTGGGGCGTCGACGGGCTCGACCGGGTGCGCTCGTGGTTCGCGGACGCCGAGGACCTCGACCTGTGGGTCGTCGAACGGGAGCGCGAGGACCCTCCGGCATACGCCGAGACCTGGATCCGCGACGGCGGCACCAAGCCCGGCACCGAGGCGTTCGACCGGCTCGTGGACGCCTGGCTCGACGACTTCGCCACGCGTCGGGTCACCGGCGTCGGCTTCGGGTACGTGGTCGTCCGGCGCGCGTCGGCCACGGACGCCGGTCGGCCGGGAGGCACGGCTCGCCTCCGCCGCGCCGAGCGGGTCGCCGAGGCGCTCGGTTCCAACCCCGTGGGGCTCGGCGCGACGGTCGCGCGGGTGCTCGACGCTGCCGAGTGGCTCGGCGCGCACGACGACGGGGCCCTCTCCGCCGCACACCTGCGGGTCGCCGGTGACGTCACCGAGGAACGGCACTACTGGCCCGGGAACGACGACCCGACGGTGATCACCCTCGTGCAGGGCGGCGGCTTCGGCCGACGCGTGGACGCGGACACGGCGCTCGCCGCGTTCGTGGGTGCCTGCGACGGGGAGCTGTCGGTCGCGGCCATCGTCGGCGCCATCGCGCAGATCACCGGCGTCGACGAGCGCGCGCTCGCGGCAGACCTGCTGCCGCGCGTGCGCGACCTGGTGCTGGACGGCCTGCTGCTCGCACCGACGTCCTGAGGCCGCCCCGCGCCTCCCGTCCGGTCAGTGCGGACGCGGCGCGGTCGCGGAACGCAACTGTGGCGGCTGCTCGCAGCGGTGGAGCGCTGCGAGCAACCGCCGACGTTGCGTCCCGCGGAAGGGGTCAGTGCGAGCGGTGGTTCCGCCAGGTGTGCTCGGGGGCGTAGCCGAGGAGCTCGCGGGCCTTCTCGCTCGAGAGCAGGGAGCTCGTGCCGTCGATGTCCGTGCGGCGCTCGATGTCCGGCACGAAGCGCTCGACGAGCTCGATCGTCGGGGTGTCCATCACGGTGTCGGGGCTCGCGATGACGAACGCCTCGAACCCGGTCAGCTCGGCCTCGAGGGACTTCCGCACCGCCTGCGCTCCGTCGCGTGAGTCGATGTACGACCACAGGTTGAAGGTCTTGGCCTCGGGGGAGGCGTCCCAGGGGAACGACGGGTAGTCGGTCTCGTCCATCACGTTCGAGAAGCGCAGCCCGATCATCTTGAGCTCCGGGTCCCAGCGGGTGAAGTGGCGGGCCATCTCCTCCTCCACCGCCTTGCCGAGCGAGTACGAGGACTGCGGGCGGACCGCGAACTCCTCGTCGACGGGCAGGTACGGCGGGTGGTGCTCGCCCATCGGGATGCCGAGCAGGGTCTCGCTCGACGCCCACACCACGTTCCCGATGCGAGCGACGCGGGCGGCGTGGAAGACGTTGATCGACGCGGTGACGTTGTTCGTGATGAGCGCGACGTCGGGCACCTGACCCGGCGCGGGCACGGCGGCGAGGTGCACCACGGCGTCGACCCGGTCGTAGCGGTCGTCGATGCCGGTGAGCGCGCCGAGCACCTGGCCGTAGTCGCTCAGGTCGATGCGGACGAAGGGCACCCGCTCGGGCTTGTCGGGGGAGGGCACCCGGTCGAGCAGGACCACGTCGTACCCGTGCTCGTCGAGGTCGCGGACGACCGCCCGTCCGAGCTTGCCGCTGCCTCCGGTCACCACAACACGCGTCATCGCGTCACTCCACATCGTCGTCGGACGGCCTGGTCGGCCGGAGCCCATCCTGCCGTGCGCGCCTGCACCGGGACCAGGCACTGGTGGTACCTGTCCGAGCGGCGCGGCCCGGTACGGCTCCTCGATGTCGGGCGTCGGCCGCAGGGTGCCGTCAGGCCGAGGCGGGCGTGACGGACTGGGCGACCGCGAGCCGCGCGACGAGCTCGACGTGCTCGGCCATGTCCCGCGACGGGTCGTACAGCCACTGGATCTGCATGCCGTCCGAGATCGCCAGGAGCACGCTCGCCAGCTGCTCGGTGTCCACGTCGGTGCGGAGCCGCCCGTCCTGCTGCATCGCGCGGAAGTCCCGTGCGAAGTCGCCCCGGCTGCGCTCGTAGCGTTCGCGGAAGTACTCGTGCGCGGGGTGCTCGGCGTCGGTCGCGGCGGCGGCGGACAGGTTCACGAACATCTGCACGAGGCCGGGGACCTCGGTGTTGTGCCGGACGATCGCCGCGAGGAACGCGCCGGGGTCCTCGGCCGCGGTACCCCAGTCGTGCGCCAGGTCGACCTCGTCGCGACGCCGGAGGATCTCCACCCAGAGGTCGTCCTTCGAGTCGAAGTAGTGCAGCAGCCCGGCCTGGGTGAGACCGACCGCGTCGGCGATGTCCTTGATGCTCGTGCGCCGGAACCCCTGCCGTGCGACGAGGTCGAGCGCGACCGTGAGGATCTCCTCGCGCTTCGCGATCCCCTTCGCGTACGAACCCCGTCGTGCCATGGCGCGAGCGTACAGCGCGATACCGGCCCGAGAAACCTACTCGCGATAGGTTTTGCCTGCTACGCTGACGCCAGCCGCCGACGAAGGCGCGCGGAGGTCATGCCCCGGCGCCCGTCGCACAACGAAGGGACCGACCATCGTGACCACCGTGGACGACACCACCCGCGCCTCCCGTCCGACCGCCGCGTCGCCGCTGGCCGAGCGCATCGACGCGCTCCTCGGGCAGCTGACGACCGAGGAGAAGGTCCAGCTCCTGACCGGACGCGACTTCTGGACGACCTGGCCGGTCGAGAAGATCGGGCTGCGCCGGATCCTGATGTCCGATGGCCCCTCCGGCGTTCGCGGCGAGGTCTGGGACGAGCGCGACCCGTCGCTCAACCTGCCGTCCGCCACCGCGCTGTCGGCGAGCTGGGACCGGGCGATCGCGAAGCGCTACGGCGCCGCGGCGGCGGTCGAGGCGCGTCGCAAGGGCGTCGACGTCGTGCTCGGTCCGACCATCAACCTGCACCGCTCCCCGCTCGGCGGCCGACACTTCGAGGCGTTCAGCGAGGACCCGGTGCTCACCGGGGACCTCGCGGCGTCGTACGTCGACGGCGTGCAGGAGAACGGCGTCGCCGCGACCCCGAAGCACTACGTCGCCAACGACTACGAGACCGACCGCTTCACCGCCTCGACCGAGGTGTCGGACCGTGCCCTCCGCGAGCTGTACCTGCTCGCGTTCGAGAAGGCCGTGACCGAGGCGCACGCCTGGGCGGTCATGTCGTCCTACAACGCGATCAACGGCGTCACCGCGTCCGAGAACGACCTGCTCGAGACCCCGCTCAACTCGGAGTGGGGCTTCGACGGCATCGTCGTGTCCGACTGGACCGGCGTCCGCTCGGTCGACGCGGCGAAGGCGTCGCAGGACGTCGCGATGCCCGGCCCGAACCAGTGGTGGAGCGAGGGGCCGCTGCTGCAGGCGGTCGAGTCGGGCGAGGTCCCGGTGGAGGCGATCGACCGCAAGGTCCGGCGCATCCTGACCCTGGCTGCCCGCGTCGGCGCGCTCGAGGGCTTCGAGCCCGTCGCGGCCGAGCCCGTGCACGTCGAGGACGGCGTCGCGTTCGTCCGCGAGGCCGAGGCCGAGGGCACCGTCCTGGTGCGCAACACCGGGATCCTGCCGCTCGACGCAGCTGCGGTGTCGCGGATCGCGCTCCTCGGGCACAACGCCGACCAGGCCCGCACCCAGGGCGGCGGATCGGCGACGGTGGTGCCCGAGCACGTCGTCACGCCCATCGAGGGCATCCGCGCAGCCTTCCCGGGCGCGACGGTGGACTACGCCATCGGTGCCGTCGTGCAGGAGGGCATCGCCGAGTTCCCGCTGTCGACCATCACGAACCCCGCGACCGGCGAGCCCGGAGCACGGGTCGCGTTCGTCAAGGACGGCGAGGAGGTCTTCGTCGAGGACCGCCGTGCCACCGCCCTGTTCTGGTTCGGCGGCGACGCCCCGATCCGGGAGTCCGACCGACTCGACGTCACCACGACCTACACGGCCGAGACGACGGGCACCGTGCGGATCGGCATCGGCGCCGCCGGCCGTTCGCGCATGTGGGTCGACGGTGCGCTCCTGCTCGACGAGACCGTCCCCGTCGAGGGCGACCAGCTCGGCGCGGCGTTCCTCAACCCGCCCGCGCGTTCGGTGCCGGTGTCGGTCGAGGCGGGGCAGCAGCTCGCGATCCGGATCGAGCACGACATCGTGCAGGACGAGGCGCTCGGCGGGGTGCTCGCCTACCAGTTCGGCACCGAGCCGAGCGACGCCGACCCCGCAGCGCTGATCGAGGCCGCGGTCGCCACGGCCCGCGACGCCGACGTGGCGATCGTCGTCGTCGGCACGAACAGCAAGGTCGAGTCCGAGGGCTACGACCGCTCGTCGCTCGCACTGCCCGGCCACCAGGACGACCTGGTCCGTGCCGTCGCCGCCGCGAACCCGAACACGATCGTCGTGGTGAACTCCGGTTCGCCGGTCGAGATGCCCTGGCGTGACGACGTCGCCGCGGTGCTCCTGACCTGGTTCGGCGGACAGGAGTACGGCAACGCGCTCGCCGACGTCCTGACCGGAGCCGCGGAGCCCGGTGGTCGCCTGCCCACCACGTGGCCGGTCACCCTCGCCGACGTCCCGGTGCAGGACGTCACGCCGGTCGACGGCAAGGTCGCGTACGACGAGGGCGTGCACGTCGGCTACCGCGCCTGGCTGCGCGCGGGCACCGAGCCCGCCTACCCCTTCGGGCACGGCCTCGGCTACACCACGTGGACGATCGACGGCGTCTCCGCGTCGCCGACCGTGACCGAGGGCGACGCCGCGATCGTCACCGCGACCGTCGCGAACACGGGTGACCGCGCCGGGAAGCACGTCGTGCAGGTCTACGCCTCGCGTGCGGAGTCGTCGGTGGACCGTCCGGTGCGGTGGCTCGTCGGGTTCGCGCCCGTCCGGCTCGGCGCGGGGGAGTCCACCGAGGTGTCGGTCGAGGTCCCGGCGCGTGCCTTCGCGCACTGGGACGGAGCCTGGCGGTACGAGCCGGGGACGTTCGAGCTCCACGTCGGCGCGTCGGTCGTCGACCTCGCGGGTTCGGCGACCCTCGAACTGGAGTGAGCCGATTTCCGCACGCGCGCGGGTTCATTCAGTAACATGAACCCGCGCCAGTCGGCTGGTTACCGTCGGCGCGCGCACCACCGAGGGCTCGTCGTGTGAGCGAAGCGGCCTCCTGATCCGGTCGTGGAGCCCCTTCGAGCCCGGTGCGTCCAGAATGCGTCCCCGCGTCCGCGCGGGGGCGCATTCGTCGTTCCGGGGACAAAGGTCTGCGGGCGCACCTTTCCCCTGCTGACCAGGGGTTGTCACGCGTAGGCGACAGTTCGTCATCATCCGCGCATCGATGATGACAAATCCTTCGAGAAGTGAAAGAGTGGGGCCACCATCCCGTGCGGATCAGGGACGAGATGGTCATCCGGACCGGGGCTCGTCGGACCTCACCAACCCGACTCGAGCCCCGGCCGGATGCCCCCTCGCCACGTGGCCGATCGCCGGTGGAGCGTCAGCCCAGGCGCGGGACGACCTCTTCCGCGACGATCCGCAGGATGCGCTCGTGCGCGGCGGCGTCACCGTTCGCCGGCAGGGTGATCACGAGCTCGTCGGTCGCCTGCACGGCCGGGTCCGCCGCCAACGTGTCCACGATCTCGTCCACGCCGCCCGACACGATCCTGCTGAAGCGGAACGGGGGACCGCTCAGGGGGCGGCCCTCGTCGTCCATCCCGCTCGCGTAGCCGGTGAGGAACTCCTCGTGCACCCGGCGGTCGTGCTCGTCGAGCAGCGGCACGACGATCCGACCGACGGCGACGCGCGGCGTCCGGCCCGGGTGCTCGCCGGCTGCCTGCAGCTCGGCGAACCGGTCACGGTAGGCGGCGAGCTGGTCGGCCTGTGCGCGCGCGAACGGGGCGCCCGTGTCCTCGGTGTTGAGCGTCGAACAGTGCAGCAGCAGGCCCTTCTCGGCCGTGCGGACCGCCGTGCCCGTGCTCCCGCCACCCCACCAGACACGGTCACGCAGGCCCGGGGACAACGGCTGCAGCGCCAGGTCCGCGCCGGCCGGGATGCTCTCGTAGCCCTTCCCCGCGGTGCCGAGCGGTTCGCCCTGCAGGACCTCGAGCAGCCGGGCAGCCCGGGCCTCGGCCTCGTCGCGGAAGCTGCGCTCGGACGCGCCGAACACCGGGTCGAGGATCGGACCGTAGCCGGCGATCCCGGTGCTGATGCCGAGCTGCACCCGACCGTCGCTGAGCAGGTCGACCGTGCTGGCGTCCTCGGCGAGACGGATCGGGTCCTCGTAGCGCATGCCGAGGACGGCGGTGCCGAACCCGATGGTGCTGGTGCGCTGCGCGGCGGCAGCGAAGAAGGTCATGGGGCTGGTGAGGAACGGCTCGAAGTGGCGACCGCGCACCCAGCCGGTGCCGTAGCCGAGCGACTCGGCCGTCTCGAACAGGCGCAGGCCGTCCTCCAGCGCGGCGGCCGCACCGGCGGTGCCGCCGTGGTTGGGGACGAAGGAGAGGAAGCCGAGTTCGCGCACGCCCCGAGTCTATGCGCGTGCATTCAATCGCGACAGGGCGGCGGACGGGAGGCTCGTGGCGGGCTCCCCACGAGCCTCCAGCCCGTCTCCGGGTCACCACCCACCTGGGAGGATGGACACATGACCGACGTCACCACCACCCCGCCGCTCCTCGCCGCCCTGCCGGCGGCGGTCGACGGCGTCGTCGACCCCGACGCGGTCTACCAGGCCTTCGCCGACTGGGCCGAAGCCGGCGGGCGACCGCTCTACCCGGCGCAGGACGAAGCGCTCATCGAGCTCGTCTCCGGGGCGAACGTCGTCCTCAGCACGCCGACCGGCACGGGCAAGTCGCTCGTGGCGGCCGGAGCGCACTTCGCTGCGCTCGCCGAGGGCAAGCGCAGCTGGTACACGGCGCCGATCAAGGCCCTCGTCTCCGAGAAGTTCTTCCAGCTCGTCGACCTGTTCGGCGCGCAGAACGTCGGCATGGTGACCGGTGACTCGAGCGTCAACGCGGACGCCCCGATCATCTGCTGCACGGCCGAGATCCTCGCGAACACCGCGCTCCGCCAGGGCCCCGACGCCGAGGTCGACGTCGTCGTGATGGACGAGTTCCACTTCTACGGCGACCCCGACCGCGGCTGGGCGTGGCAGGTGCCGCTGCTCGTGCTCGAGCGGGCCCAGTTCCTGCTCATGTCCGCCACGCTCGGCGACGTCACCACCATCGCCGACGACCTGTCGCGCCGGACCGGACGGCCGACCGCCCGGGTGACCGGGGTCTCGCGGCCGGTGCCGCTGGACTACGAGTACGTCATGACGCCGGTGCAGGAGACCGTCGAACGGCTGCTCGAGGAGGGCAAAGCGCCGGTCTACATCGTGCACTTCGCCCAGGCTGCGGCGCTCGAGCGGGCGCAGGCGCTGATGTCCGCCAAGGTCGCCAGCCGCGAACGACGGGACGCGATCGCCGAGGCCATCGCCGGGTTCCGGTTCAGCGCCGGGTTCGGGCAGACCCTGTCCCGGCTGATCCGGGCCGGCATCGGGGTGCACCACGCGGGCATGCTGCCGAAGTACCGGCGGCTCGTCGAACAGCTGGCCCAGCGCGGTCTGCTGCCGGTGATCTGCGGGACGGACACCCTGGGCGTGGGCATCAACGTGCCGATCCGGTCGGTGCTGCTGACCGGGCTGACGAAGTTCGACGGCACGAAGATGCGACAGCTCTCCGCCCGCGAGTTCCACCAGATCGCCGGACGAGCCGGTCGCGCGGGTTACGACACCGAGGGTGACGTCGTCGCCGAGGCGCCCGAGCACGACATCGAGAACGCCCGGGCCGTCGCCAAGGCCGGGGACGACCCGAAGAAGAAGAACAAGGTCAAGAAGAAGAAGGCTCCCGAGGGGTTCGTCTCCTGGGGGCCGGCGTCGTTCGACCGGCTCATCGCCGCGGAGCCCGAGCCGATGGTGTCGCGGATGCGGATCACGCACGCGATGGTGCTCGCGGTCGTCGCCCGCGGGGGAGACGCCTTCGCCGACGTCCGGTCGCTCGTGTTCGAGAACCACGAGCCGCGCTCCCGGCAGCTCGCGATGGCCCGACGCGCCCTGTCGATCGCTCGCACGCTCATCAACGCCCGCGTGATCGAGAAGGTCGACGGGCAGTACCGGATGACCGTCGACCTGCCCGTGAACTTCGCGCTCAACCAGCCGCTGTCGCCGTTCGCACTCGCCGCCTTCGAACTGCTCGACCCGGACTCCCCGACGTACGCGCTCGACATGGTGTCGATCGTCGAGGCGACCCTGGACGACCCGCGCGCGATCCTCGCGCAGCAGCAGTTCAAGGAGCGTGGCGAGGAGGTCGCCCGCATGAAGCGCGAGGGGATCGAGTACGACGAGCGGATGGAGCTGCTCGAGGAGGTCACCTGGCCGAAGCCGCTGGACGAACTGCTGACGGCCGCGTACGAGGCCTACGCGGCCGAGCAACCGTGGGTGCTCGACTTCACGCTGTCACCCAAGGCCGTGGTGCGCGACATGTACGAGCGGGCGATGACCTTCGGCGACTTCGTGCGGTTCTACCAGCTGACCCGCTCCGAGGGGCTCGTCCTCCGGTACCTCTCCGACGCCTACCGGACCATGCGCCAGACCATCTCCGAGGAACAGCGCACGCCCGAGCTCGACGACCTGATCGAGTGGCTCGGCGAGGTCGTGCGGCAGACCGACTCCTCGCTCGTCGACGAGTGGGAGGCGCTGGTCAACGGCTCCGTCGCGGAGGCGGCCGCCGAACACGACGAGATCGCGCCGCCGCAGCCCGCCCGACTCACCGGCAACCCGAGGGCGTTCCGGGTGCTCGTGCGGAACGCCCTGTTCCAGCGGGTGCTGCTCGCCGCGGCCGACGACGTCGCCGGGCTCGCCGCGCTCGACGGCGCCGCGGGGTTCGGGCAGGACGAGTGGGACGCCGTGCTCGAGGAGTACTACGAGGAGCACGACACGATCGGGACCGACGGCGACGCCCGGTCGATGGCGTACCTGGTGCTCGACGAGCACGGGCCGGGACGGACCTGGCGGGCGCGGCAGATCTTCGCCGACCCCGAGGGCGACAAGGACTTCGGGTTCTCGGCGACGGTCGACCTGGACGCCTCCGACGAGACCGGTGAGGCCGTCGTGCGGGTCACGGAGATCGGCCGGTTCGACGGCTGGGCCGAGGTCGACGTCGACTGATGCCGGCCTCGCTCGGCGGTCACACGGAACCTCGCCGCCGCGGTCCGGGTACCTTCGACGCCAGCCCCGGACACCCGGGACGGGGCACCACGGAAGGACCCGTCATGCGCATCGGATCGAGCATCGCCCTGATCGTCATCGGAGCGATCGTCGCCTTCGCGGTCGACTACCAGGTAGCCGGCATCGACCTGCGCCTGATCGGCTACATCCTGATGGCCGCCGGCGTCGTGCTGCTCATCATCAGCCTGGCGGTCGGGTTCGGCGGGCGTCGGACCACGACCACCACCCGGTCGGGCGTCGACCCGGCGTCGGGGGAGCAGATCACCCGGCAGGACCGCCGCGACGGCACCTACTGAGCGCACGTCCTAAGCGGACGACCACGGGCCCGGGCGAGGACATCGCCCGGGCCCGTGGTCGTGCGGCCCGTCGTCGTGCGGCCCGTCGTCGCGCGGCCCGACAGGGCGTGCGGCTCGTCAGAACAGGGTGGCGGGCGGTTCGACCTGCACCGGCTCCGGAGCGGGCGGCACGACGGTGTCCGGCCAACCCGGTCCCGTCGGCACCTCGGTGTGATTCTGGAAGGCGGTCGCAGCGCCGCGGGCACGGACGTCAGCGGCCTCGTTCATCTCGTGACCGACGTGCCCGCGGACCCACTCGAAGGTGACCTTGCGGCCCTGCAGCTCGGCGTCGAGCTCCTTGATGATCTCGACGTTCAGCACGGGCTTGCCGTCGGCCTTCCGCCAGCCCTTGCGCTTCCACCCGGCGAGCCACTCGGTGCATGCCTTGATCGCGTACTGGCTGTCGCAGAGGATGTGCAGCGGCTCGCCGGTGTCCTTCGTGGCGCGGAGCAGCTGGAGCACGGCCGTCAGCTCACCGATGTTGTTCGTCGCCCGCGGCCACCCACCGGCTGCCCAGCGGTCGTCGTCGACGTACCAGGCCCAACCGGCCGGTCCGGGGTTGCCGAGGGCGGAGCCGTCTGCGGCGGCGACGATGGTCACGATGTGGCCTCCTGGGTGGTGCGGGGTGCGGATCGAGCGTAACGGACCCGCATCCGGCTCCGTGTCAGCGCGAGGCCGGGTCCAGGTTGATCCAGGAGCCGGCGAGCACCCACCCCTGGCCGTTCGTCTGCATGCTGGGATTGAGCCACCGCAGTTGGGACACGGTGATGCCGAAGCGCTCGGCGATCGTCGTCTGGTCGTCGCCCTCGTTGACCCGGTAGGCGACCGGAGTACCGGTCGTCCCACGGAGCGTCTCGTCGTCGGCGTCGAACGCGTATCCGTACGCCCCCGGGCGAGCCGTGCCGAGCGTGACGTGCAGGTCCGGGTCGGGGTTCGGGGTGGACCAGGAGAGCTTCCCGATCGCGAGCACCTTGTAGACCCACGGGCGGGCACTGTCGTCGCCGTCGGACTGCGGGACGAGGACGACCGTGTGCAGCCAGTCCGGATAAGGGCCGCCGTCGCTCAGGCTGACCGTCGCGGGCGGCTGGCCGTCGGCGTCCCACTGCGTCGTGGCGACCGCTTCGGTGTCACCGCCGTCCCCGTACTGCGCCGTGCGGCGGAACTGCACCCCCATGGGCTGCGGCTGCGTGGTGCGGTAGTCCGACAGCTGCGCGTCGAAGGTGCCGTGGTCGTTCGCGACGACCCGGACGTGGATCGACGTGTCGCCGGTCTTCGACACGGCGTCGGTCTCCGCGACCACCGTGCCCGCCGGGACCGCCTGCGCTGCCGCGACGGGCTGAGCGGTGTCGCCCGGATCGTCGACGGGCCCCGGCGACGCGGAGGCGCTCGGCGCAGCGTGCCCGGTCGGCTTCGGCAGCGGGGCGTCGTCGCCGAACAGCGAGCACCCCGTCAGCAGCAGCGCGCTCATCCCCACCAGTGCGACTGCCGTCACGCCCCGTGCCCTCGTCCGACCCATCGTCCGGCCCCCTTCGTCGCGACGACGGTACCCGAGCGGGAACCGGATCACGCCCGTCGTGACCGAACCGGTACCAGGAGCCGCGGCCTACTGTGCGGGGCATGAGCGACAGCATCCCGAACGTGCCCGGCCCCGACGAGTCCGACGACCGTGCTCGGAACGACGAACTCCGTGACGCGGCGCACAGCGACGACGTCGACGGGGTGAGCGACCGCGAGCAGCGTGCTGCCGACACGTCCTACAGCCCGTCGAGCGAGCGGGAGACGGTCGCCTCGCAGACGCAGCAGCGCGACGACGCGGACCTCGAGGCGGACGGCATCGACCCGTCCCGCGTGGTGGCGGCACCGGGGACCGGCGGCGCGGACGACGCCGGCGACGTCGAGCCCGAGCCGGGCGACCTGCACCTGCCGTGGCAGTCGGAGGAGGACCGCCAGGGCTAGGAGCGCCCGAGCGGCGTCAGGACACCGCGTCCGGGTGCGACCCGGTCCGCTGTCCGTTCTCGAGCCCGTCGATCGCCGCCAGGTCCTCGGCGGTCAGCGTGAACCCGTCGACGTCGAGGTTCGACCGGATGCGCGACGGCGTCACCGACTTCGGCAGCACGACGACCCCCTGCTGCACGTTCCACCGTACGAGCACCTGCGCCACGCTCACCCCGTGGGACTCCGCGATGCGGGTCAGCACCGGGTCGTCGACGAGCCGGCCGCGTCCGAGCGGTGACCACGCCGCGGTCCGGATGTCGTGCTCCTCGTGGAACGCGATCAGCTCGCGCTGCGGCAGCCACGGGTGCCGCTCGACCTGGTTGACGGCCGGCACCTCGCCGGTCTCGTCGACCACGCGCTGCAGGTGCGGCACCTGGAAGTTCGAGACACCGACGCTCCGCGCGCGCCCCTGCTCGCGCAGCTCGACGAGCGTCCGCCACGTCTCGACGTACCGGTCGTTCGCCGCCGCCGGCCAGTGGATCAGGTACAGGTCCACCGACTCGAGTCCGAGCCGGTCCAGGCTCGCGTCGAACGCGCGCAGGGTCGCGTCGCGCCCCTGGTGGTCGTTCCAGACCTTCGTGGTCACGAAGACGTCGTCGCGGTCCAGCCGGGAGGCACGGATCGCCTTCCCGACGCCCCGCTCGTTGCCGTACATCTCGGCCGTGTCGACGTGGCGGTAGCCGGCGTCGAGCGCCGTCGCGACGGCGGTCTCCGCCCCGGCGTCGTCGACCTTGTAGACGCCGAACCCGATCGCGGGGATCGACCGGCCGTCACGGAGGGGGAAGGAGGTGACCATGCACCCATCCTGCCCATCGCGGCGGGGGTGCGCCGTGCCTCCAGGCCGTCAGCTCGGGAGCGTGACCGGCTCGGTGTCGGGGAGAGGACTCGCGTCGCGGCCGCGCAGGTCGGGCAGCCACCGCTTCGTCACGAGCGGCAGGACGACCCCCGCCGCCGCCATGACCGCCCCGACGGTCATGCCTCCGGTCGGGCCGTTCGCGTCGATGAGGAAGCCGGCGACCGCGGACCCGCCGGCGGCACCGATGAGCTGGCCGGTCCCCATCCAGCCGTAGGCCTCGGCGGTGTCGGAGAACTTCACCGTCGCGGACACCGAGCCGAACATGACCGCGAGGGCGGGCGCGATGCCGGCACCCGCGATCACGAGGGCCAGGCAGAGCCACCAGAAGTCGGTGCCGCCGACCGCCAGCGCGAGGCCGACGAACACGATCGACATGCGAGCCCACAGCGTGTTCTTCGAGATCGGTCGGTGCCCGAGCGCGAGACCGCCGGCGAGCGACCCGACGGCGAAGACCGCGAGGACGATGCCGGCGTTCGGGCTGCCCTCGCCGAAGACGCTCGTGACGCTCGCCTCGACCGCGGAGCACGCCCCGATCAGCAGCAGGCCGGTCAGGGTCGCGACGATCACCGACGGGCGCTTCAGCACGACGCCGAACGCACGCTTCGAGCGGGGGATGCGCACCCGGCCGAGCTCGGGGGAGGCGATGAACCACACCCCGCCCACGACCAGGAACACCATCGCGACGACGATGGCCTGGACGGTGCCGACCTGCGTCGCGACGAACGTGGTGATGACGGGGCCGGCGACCCAGATGAGCTCCTGCGCACTGGCGTCGAGCGAGAACAGCGGGGTGAGCTGCGACGAGGTCACCATCTTCGGGTAGATGGTGCGCACCGCCGGCTGCACGGGCGGGACCGCCAGTCCGCCGAGGAACCCGACGACGACGTAGCCCCAGAGCGGCATCGAGACGAACGCGATCACGACCATGCTCGCCAGGGCGACGGCGCTCGTCAGGATCAGCACCGGGCGCATGCCCCAGCTGCCCATCCACCGGCTCGTGAGCGGGCCGGCGATCGCCTGGCCGATGCTCGTCGTCGCGAGGACGAGCCCCGCGGCGCCGTAGGAGTGGAACACGTGCTCGACGTGCAGCAGGTACGCGAGCGACAGCATGCCGAACGGGAAGCGCGCGGTGAGCTGCGCTGCGATGACGCGACCGACTCCGGGGGTCTTCAGCAGGGGTCCGTAGGCGCTCACGGGACGAGCGTACCGACCGGACGGATCGGGCCGTCACCCGTCCGGGGGTGCTGTGGACAGACGGGGTGCTCGCCGTGCTCGGAGGACGCTCCCGCGACACGCCGACGCGCCGATTCCACACATGTGGATCGACGCTGTCCACGGGTGTGGGGAAGTGTCGGTGGTCGGCCGCAGACTGGCGGAATCACGGGCCTCCCCGAGGTGTTCACATTGTGGAGGGGCTTGTGGAGAACTACACGGCTGTAACACTTCCTCTTGTGGTCGGTGACGCAGCCAGCCACTAGATGTAGTGTGGATGCCATCGCAGCGGCCCCTCCCGGACTCGTCTGCGCACAGGCATCAGCACCACCCTCCACAGCACGAAACACCCAGCAAGAACCAGGGGAGATCATGGCCGTCACCGTCTACACCAAGCCGTCCTGCGTCCAGTGCACCGCGACGTACCGCGCGCTCGACAACAAGGGCATCCAGTACGAGGTGCTCGACGTCTCCGCCGACGAAGCCGCACTCGAGCACGTCAAGTCGCTCGGCTACATGCAGGCTCCCGTCGTCGTGACCGACGACGATCACTGGTCGGGCTTCCGTCCCGACAAGATCGCGACGCTCAGCGCCGAACTCGCGTGAGCTGCGCGGGTCCCGTCACCGGGACCCGCGCCTCCGCCGGCCTGGAGGCACCCAGCACCTCCGTCAGGCCACCCCCGATCTGCTGTCCGCACCTCTCACAAGGAGCGCGCACATGAGTCGCCTCGTCTACTTCTCGAGCGTGTCCGGCTACACGGCCCGCTTCGTCGAGAAGCTCGGCCGTGACGCGGACCGCATCCCGCTCTTCCCGAGCGACCCGTTCCTCCACGCGGACGAGCCGTACGTGCTCGTGCTGCCCACCTACGGTGGCGGCAACGGTCAGGGTGCGGTGCCCAAGCAGGTCATCAAGTTCCTCAACGACGAACGCAACCGCTCGCTCATCCGCGGCGTGATCGTCGGAGGGAACACGAACTTCGGCGAGGCCTACGGCCTCGCCGGGGACGTCATCGCCGAGAAGTGCGGCGTCCCGCTCTTGTACCGCTTCGAACTCTTCGGAACGCCTGACGACGTGCAGGCGGTCAACTCAGGATTGGATGCATTTTGGACGCAGCAGTTGCAGACGTCGATCTGACGTCGCCGCAGACGGGGATGGACTACCACTCCCTCAACGCGATGCTCAACCTCTACGACGCGGACGGGAACATCCAGTTCGACAAGGATCGTGAGGCTGCCAAGCAGTTCTTCCTGCAGCACGTCAACCAGAACACCGTCTTCTTCCACAACCTGAAGGAGCGGCTCGACTACCTGGTCGAGAACGAGTACTACGAAGCCGCGACGATCGAGCAGTACTCGCTCGACTTCATCCAGCAGCTCAACGACCTGGCGTACTCGAAGAAGTTCCGGTTCCAGACGTTCCTGGGTGCGTTCAAGTACTACACGAGCTACACGCTCAAGACGTTCGACGGCAAGCGTTATCTCGAGCGCTTCGAGGACCGCGTCGTGATGACCGCCCTCGGCCTGGCGCAGGGCAACGAGCAGCTCGCGATCGACCTCGTCGAGGAGATCATCGCCGGCCGCTTCCAGCCCGCGACCCCGACGTTCCTCAACACCGCGAAGGCCCAGCGCGGCGAGCTCGTCTCGTGCTTCCTCCTCCGCATCGAGGACAACATGGAGTCGATCTCGCGCGGCATCAACTCCTCGCTGCAGCTCTCGAAGCGCGGCGGCGGCGTGGCCCTGCTCCTCTCCAACATCCGCGAGGCCGGCGCCCCGATCAAGCAGATCGAGAACCAGTCGTCGGGCATCATCCCCGTGATGAAGCTGCTGGAAGACTCCTTCTCGTACGCCAACCAGCTCGGTGCGCGTCAGGGTGCCGGTGCCGTCTACCTGTCGGCGCACCACCCCGACATCATGAAGTTCCTCGACACCAAGCGCGAGAACGCTGACGAGAAGATCCGCATCAAGACGCTGTCGCTCGGCGTCGTCGTGCCGGACATCACGTTCGAGCTCGCGAAGAACAACGAGGACATGTACCTGTTCTCGCCGTACGACGTCGAGAAGGTCTACGGGATGCCCTTCGGCGACGTCCCGATCTCCGAGAACTACCGCGCGATGGTCGATGACTCGCGCATCAAGAAGACGAAGATCAAGGCGCGTGACTTCTTCACGACCATCGCCGAGATCCAGTTCGAGTCGGGCTACCCGTACATCGTGTTCGAGGACACGGTGAACAAGGCGAACCCGATCAAGGGTCGGATCAACATGTCCAACCTGTGCTCGGAGATCTTGCAGGTCAACACCCCGACGACCTTCAACGAGGACCTCTCCTACAAGGAGATCGGCAAGGACATCTCCTGCAACCTCGGGTCGCTGAACATCGCGCTGACGATGGACTCGCCGGACTTCGGCAAGACCATCGAGACGGCGATCCGCGGCCTGACCTCGGTCTCGCAGATGTCGCACATCTCGTCGGTGCGCTCCGTCGAGGACGGCAACGACAAGTCGCACGCCATCGGCCTCGGCCAGATGAACCTGCACGGCTACCTCGCTCGTGAGCGCGTCTTCTACGGCTCCGAAGAGGGCATCGACTTCACGAACATCTACTTCTACACGGTGCTGTTCCACGCCCTGCGTGCCTCGAACAACATCGCGATCGAGACGGGGGAGACGTTCGACGGCTTCCGCGACTCGAAGTACGCGTCGGGTGAGTTCTTCGACAAGTACACCGACCAGGAGTGGACCCCGGCGACCGAGCGTGTCGCATCGCTGTTCGCCGACGCGAACATCGCGATCCCGACGCAGGACGACTGGAAGGCGCTGAAGGCGTCCGTCCAGGAGCACGGCATCTACAACCAGAACCTGCAGGCCGTCCCGCCGACCGGTTCAATCTCGTACATCAACCACTCGACGTCGTCGATCCACCCGATCGCGTCGAAGATCGAGATCCGCAAGGAAGGCAAGCTCGGTCGCGTCTACTACCCGGCGCCGTTCATGACGAACGACAACCTGGACTACTACCAGGACGCGTACGAGATCGGTGCCGAGAAGATCATCGACACCTACGCCGCTGCCACGCAGCACGTCGACCAGGGCCTGTCGCTGACGCTGTTCTTCAAGGACACCGCCACCACGCGCGACATCAACAAGGCCCAGATCTACGCATGGCGCAAGGGCATCAAGACGATCTACTACATCCGTCTGCGCCAGCTCGCCCTCGAGGGCACCGAGGTCGAGGGCTGCGTCAGCTGCATGCTGTAGAGCTGCTGCTCTCTTCCTGGAGGCGCGGGGCGGGGCCCGCCCCGCGCCTCCAGGCACAAATAAGTCGAGGCCGACTCCAGTAAGAGTCGGCCTCGATAGCCCCGGCAAGCGGGACTCCAATGCACTTGGATCCTCAACGCTACACGGGTCAGCTCTCACAGACAACGTGAGGCCCAGCCGAGGCGCTACCCGCAAGGGAGCCCACCGTGGCACACAAAGTAAATAGGGATGCTGGAACCGGGCAGTTCGTCTCGCCCTCTGTGGCGGTTCGTCGGCCCACGACGACGACCACCGAGCGAGTGGGAGCCGGGACCAGCAACGACCGTCCGGTCTACCGGTCGGCCGCCACAGGGGAGTTCGTGACTGCTGCTTTCGCAGATCGCAACCCCACTCGCACGATCCGTCAGATGGTCTAGCGAGACCTAGGGTGGGACCCGGGAACCTCGGGTCCCACCCTCCACCCGCCGCAATCTCACTCTTAGGAAGTCACGTTGGTCGAGAAGCTCAAGCTCATCGATCGGGTCCAGGCCATCAACTGGAACCGCATTCAGGACGACAAGGACGTCGAGGTCTGGAACCGTCTGGTCAACAACTTCTGGCTGCCCGAGAAGGTGCCGCTGTCGAACGACGTGCAGTCGTGGAACACGCTCACGCCGGAGGAGCAGCAGCTCACCATGCGGGTCTTCACCGGACTGACGCTGCTCGACACCATCCAGGGCACCGTCGGTGCGATCAGCCTGGTCCCCGACGCGATCACCCCGCACGAAGAAGCCGTCTACACGAACATCGCGTTCATGGAGTCCGTGCACGCGAAGAGCTACTCGTCGATCTTCTCGACGCTCGCCTCGACGCCCGAGATCGACGACGCCTTCCGCTGGTCCACGGAGAACCCGAACCTGCAGAAGAAGGCCCAGATCGTCCTCGACTACTACACCGGTGACGACCCCCTGAAGCGCAAGGTCGCCTCGACGCTGCTCGAGTCGTTCCTGTTCTACTCCGGCTTCTACCTGCCGATGTACTGGTCCTCGCGCGCGAAGCTCACCAACACCGCTGACCTGATCCGCCTGATCATCCGCGACGAGGCCGTCCACGGGTACTACATCGGGTACAAGTTCCAGAAGGGTCTCGAGGGCGCTTCCGAGGAGCGCAAGCAGGAGATCAAGGACTACACGTTCAACCTGCTCTTCGAGCTCTACGAGAACGAGGTGCAGTACACGCAGGACCTCTACGACGGTGTCGGGCTGACCGAGGACGTCAAGAAGTTCCTGCACTACAACGCCAACAAGGCGCTGATGAACCTGGGCTACGAGCCGATGTTCCCCAAGGAGACGACGGATGTGAACCCGGCGATCCTGTCGGCGCTGTCGCCGAACGCGGACGAGAACCACGACTTCTTCTCGGGGTCGGGCTCGTCGTACGTCATCGGCAAGGCCGTCGTGACGGAGGACGAGGACTGGGACTTCTGACCCTCGTCTGACTCGTGTGGGGACGCCCCGTCGGCTGCGGCCGGCGGGGCGTTCCGGCATTCGCGGAGGAAATAGCACTTTCCGGTGGGGATGCCTTCCCGAGCCAATATCTGAAAGGGTCGGCAGTGTTGCTCTGAGGCCCACAGGGCGGTTGAACTACTCGGCGTCGACGGCACCGGCGTGGCGTCGTGCGCACCGAGGGACGTCTGGCACCCTTGCCAAGGTGATGATTGATCAGGCTTGGGAGCTAGGCGCCCCGTCCTCCGGACGGCCGTCGACTGTCGACTGTATCGGTAGGCGCGGATGAGGCTTGCAGAGCTCCACCTAGACAACTTCCGAGCATGCAGAAAGACACGGGTCACACTGGACAAGTACGTAACGGTTCTTGTCGGGGAAAATGCCTCTGGGAAAAGCGCCATTGTTGACGCGCTTCGGCTGTCGACTTACCCGGCGTCGGGAAGGCCGACCATATGGTTTGATAGGGATCGCGACGTAAGTGTGGGTGCCGCTCCCGGCCTGTCGGTAGAGGCGAAGGCTATTTACACAGATCTAACCGACGCGGAGACAGCAATATACCTGGAGCACCTCGTGGATGAGGTGCCCGACCTCGTCTTCAGAACCGCTTGGTCGAGTGCCGAGGACATACCACGTAGAAGCCAGCAGCGAATCTCGGTCGGAGAACACGGCTCTGATGATCCTGATCCCGCGGCTAGACGGCGGGTGGCTCACGTGTATCTTCCACCTCTACGGGACGCCGTCAAAGACTTGGATGCAGGAGACGGAGCACAGCTCTACGAAGTGCTGAGAGTCTTGATCGGCAACAAGCACTCCCGCGAGAAGAAATTCGTGGATAAAGCGAATAAGCGACTAGCGCAGATTGCGGCGCATAACGTCGCTCAAGCTGCATCAAAGGCCATTGAAAAGCAACTTCGCGCGGCCACCCCGCCCTCGCGAGCGCATGATGTCGGTGTATCTTCGCGCGAGCGTGAGCTAAGGCGGCTCGCCCAACTCCTGAAAGTGCAGCTCGCGGAAACAGGCTTCCAGCCGGCTCAGGTGGCGCGGTCGGGTCTCGGCTACGCCAACCTGCTCTACATCTCGATGATCGTATTGCAGCTCTCGCGTGCAGCGGAGTATGACTTGACCATTCTTCTCGTGGAGGAGCCAGAAGCTCATCTGCACCCTCAGTTGCAGTCAGTGCTCCTGGAGTATTTGCGAGAACGCGCAAGAGAAAGCGGACGTGAAAAGGAGGGGCTCACACCAGCCGGGCGGGTGCAAGTCCTTGTGACTACACATTCGCCAGTGCTCGCGAGCGCCGTTAGCGTAAAGAATATAGTTGTGGTGACGAGGGAGGAGGCTTCGGACTCCCTACGTCAGGTAGACGCTGGCGGCACCCTCGCCGATGCACTGATGCAACCTGCGGCCGATATTCCTGCCGTCGCGAGTGAGGCGACTGCGGAGGAAACTGCCTCCCCCGCGAGATCTTCCTGGAGCACAGTTGCCTCGGCTGTCGCTCAGCTCGGATTGAAAGGAGAGGATGTCAGGAAAATTGATCGCTATTTGCATGCTACCCGCGCGTCTCTGCTCTTCGCGCGCGATGTCATACTGGTGGAAGGAGTCGCCGAGTCGGTGATGCTTCCTGAACTCGCGAGGATACTTTATGCCAAGGAGGTTGCCGCAGTCGGTGAAAGCGACGGTGATCGTAAGGCGCGAAAAACACGGAACCGTATAGCCGCCCGAAACCTTCGCCAGTTCAATTCTGCGTCAATTATCGCAGTAGATGGCGTCGACTTCAAGCCTTATCTGAAGCTTCTCCTGAATGGTGAAGCTACTCGTGTTGACCGTGTCGCAGTCGTCACGGATGGCGACAAAGGCGCTGGTGCTCGCCGGGAGAAGACATATCGAGAACTGTTCAGTAGTTTGAGCGCGAGAGGAGTGTTGGGGGTCTTCGTCGGCTCACGCTCGCTTGAGGCTGATCTTTTCGCTATCCGGGAGAATGAGCCCATCCTGCGGTCCGCCTTTGTGGCTTTGCGGACCAAGTCTGCCGCGCGATGGGATGCGCTGTCGGCTGCGGCCGCGGGCCTTCAACCAGATGCGCGGGCGGACGTCTTCGCTGCGGCTTTGAAAACTAAGCCGTCGTCGTCTAAGCCCTCGCTCGATATTGGCAAGGGTGACTATTCGCAACTTGTGATCGAGAGTGCTTTGAAAAGCGCAAAACGTTCGTCTCAAGCTCTCGCGTTGCCTCCGTACCTGGAACGCGCCATCAGATTCGTGGCCGAGAGATGACCGATTTCGAGTTGACCACGAAGCAGCGCGAGGCACTTCGGCCTGAAGTTCGTCACATCGAGGCGGGTCCCGGCTCGGGCAAGACTCGCGTTGTTGTCGAGCGGTTCCGACGAGTTGTTGATAATCCGCACAAGTATGCAGCGCTTGTCTCTTTCACCAACGCGGCCGTACTCGAGGCCAAGTCTCGGCTCGCAGTACCAAGTATGCTAGCCCACCCTAATTTCGTTGGAACGTTCGATTCCTTCTTCCATAGGTTTGTGACCACGCCGGCGCTGCTAGCCACCGGCGGGAATGAGCCAACCTATCTAGCGTCGTGGAGTGACCTTCCTGATCATCTGTCGCAGCTTCGGCCGACGAGTGGTGGGGGATCCTTCCCGTTAACAGCCTTCAGCGAGGTCGCGAAGTTAGGATTAGAGGGCATTCCCTCGCTGATGGATCGGCAGCAGGCGCTGGCCTGGGACAATTTGTCCGAGAGGGCAAAAATGCGTCTTTCCGCTGATGCCGCTAAGCGGATCGACGGTCTCCGCAAAGCTGCCGTGTTCTCCTCAGATGATGCTCGCTCCTACGCGGCTGAGGTGCTTGAGACAAAAAGGGGAAAGGAAGTTGTACGGCGTCTCCGACTACGGTTTTCCGAAATCATCGTTGACGAGTTCCAGGACTGTGATATCACGGAGTACTCTCTCCTGGAGTCCCTGAGGGGCGGGGGTATCCGTGTTACGACAGTTGCTGACCCTGAGCAATCGATCTACGGCTTCAGGCGCAATACTCGAGGGGATCTATATTCAACTTACCGAGCTTCTCTTGAGTCCGAGGCCCTTGCGATTCTTGATGAGTGCCATCGATCGAGTCGAGTAATTTGCGAGGTTGTCACTTCGTTGCGCAGTCCGCAACTACCGCCGATCGTCCCATCGTCGATCGCCCCACGTGGTGCTGATTCCGTGCATATCCTGTCTGGACCAGTCGGAACTATTTTGGTGAAGGCAAATAGGCTGCTCATACAGCACGGGTTGTCCGCCGACGGCGCAAAGGTATTGGCGCACAGCGGCACCGTCGCTCAGAAACTACTGGACACGAGGAAACCTTTCAAGGGGCGATCTATTTCGCGTAGATGTCTCGAGAGCCTATTGGTTCTGCGAAGCTCGCACGACGTTGCCCAGCGCCAAAAAGCTAGTCGGAATATCGCGCACATCCTGGTCTCAGGACTCGCGCTGCCGCCGAATGTTCAGCTGCCCTCGATCGGAGCAATCGCTGCTCATGTCGACGTCGACGAGGTAAACTTTCGTCTGCTTGTCAAGCAACTTTTGAACGAAAGCCGCCACTGGGAATCGCCAATCGCGTACTCGGACAGCTTAGTAAAAGCTGTCGAAAGATGCGGGACGGTGCTAGGCCTCCCGGTCCGGCCTCGATTGAGATCTGTTTTCCCTAAACCGACAGTCGATATTTGGGATTGCTGGCGAGCCGGCCTCGAGAACTTGTCCGCAATCTCCCGAGAGGGATGGCAAGCGTCAACAGTACATCGAGCCAAGGGCACTGAGTGCGATGCTGTTCTCTTAGCTGTGCCGTCTCGCTCGGGCCGTGATCGGAAGCATGTTCTTGATTATTGGGCGGAGGGCGAGGATGCGGAATCGAAGCGTGTCCTTTACGTGGGTGCGAGCCGGGCCAGATTGCTTCTCATGATTTGGGCGGAAGGTGCGGGAGTCGACCGAGTGAAACGCATCCTCAACGACGCATCGGTAAGTTTCAAAGTGCACTAAATGGCTTTCGGTCTACCGGTCGGCGGGCTAACTATGACGGTTCCTATCAAGGAGGCGCCCTTGCTGCTGCTCGGCGCCGCCGTTGAGATGTCAGCTCGGGACCCAAAGGCTCAAGACGTCCGACACCATCCGCGCTGGCTACACGGCCTCGATCGTGGACGCGCAGGCAGCCGGCGAGGCCGACGCCGACGCCGACGCCGATGCGCTCCGCACTTACTTCTGCGCGGTCATCGAAGGGATGCGGGGCGATCGGGCGCGTCGGGACCTCATGAGCGGCGCTCCTGCAGGTGGGGATCGCGAGCCTCGCGGTACTGCCGATCACATCGCTCGGTGCAGAGCACCTCGGAACCGCGGACGGTCCCTGGGACTGATCAACGCCCGGTGCCAGGGTGACGCGCGGCGACGCGAGCGGCAGAACGGACCGGCACCGCGCCTCCAATCAGGATCTAGAGGCGCGCATCCCGCAGGCGCGACGGCACCCGCCCGTCGCATGGTTGCGTGCTGGGCCGGCTACGCGAGCCGGCCGTACAGCATGAGTGCGATCGCGACGCCGGGGACCGTCGCGATGATCGCCAGGGGGACGGCCCATAGCTGCTGCACCCACGGGTGGGCCACCCGGCTTCGTACCCGCCATCGCCGCGAACGAAGACGCGGACACCAGCACGGCCCCCGCGGCCGTCATGAACACGATCGGCAGGAAGTTCCACCAACGGTCGAGCAGGGCGGGAGCGAGCGGGAGGAGGAACATCACCGTCGCGACGATGAAGCCGGTCCTCGCCACAATACGAGCACCGCGGTCGGGCGTACCAACCCTTCGGGCCGGCTCCCTTGAGGATTAGCGGCACGGGCGACAAGCTTGCGTTAGGTTCCACTGAGACAACACCGCATTCCGGGGGGGGGGGGGGACAACGGTGACTGGACCGACGGACCTGACCGCCTGCGCGCTACCGGACCTGACGTACGACTTCGCCGCGGCCGACGACCTCGCACGGCAGTGCGACCTGGCGAAGTGAAAGGTGGAGCTCCAGTCTCCGTTGCGCGCGGCGTTCGTCACGCTGGCCGGCACCGACTTCGCAGGCGGTTCCGCAGAGACGTTCCGGTCTAACGCTGAGATCGCCCAGGAGGATGCGCGCGAGCTCACCACGAAGCTCGGCGAGGTCGCGAGCGGCATCCGTGCGCTGAGCGATGCCGCGCGCGCCGAGGAATGGCGGCGGACTTCTACGCCGGAACCGTCCTGACGATTGGGCAGGGCGAGATGCTGTTCGGGCGGGCAATTGGCACGTCACCCCGGACATTGCTCTACGGATCGGACAGCAAGATGACGCAGGTCGTGAAGAACGAGCTGCCGGGTGACCAGCGCAGGGACATCCTCGAACACTCGGTGGGCATCGCGACGTCGATCGCGGTGCTGACGCTGTTGTTGACCGGTTGCACCGTCACGGCACAGACCGAGCCGGAGGACTACACCGGCACCTGGGTGCTCGAGGGTGCGGACGGTGATCGAGCGACGGAGTTCACCGTGTCGGCGGACCGGACGTACACAGCGCGCAACATCCCGCTCGACCTCGCGTGCCGAACCGGCAACGCTGCGACGAGCCCTCCGGGTTGTGCGAACGGCGACTCGGCGAGCTTCTCCGGACGATGGAAGGCGGCCGACGGCGACTCGACCGGCATCCGGTTCTACTTCGATGACCACTTCGTGCGCCAGGGCTACCCGACCAGCGGAGCCCTCGGTTTCTACAGCGGATCACTCGATGTGCCTCGTCCCGACTACCTCTTCGTCCGTTCGTCGTCGGACTGACCGGAAGCTTCTCTCACGGCCCGACCGGTCCGCCGAGGCGACCCCGTCATCACGGGAGCGGCCGGACGGACCGCTGGCGCGCCTCCAGTCCGGATCTGGAGGCGCGCATCCCGCGGGCGCGACGGCACCCGCCCGTCGCGTGGTTGCGTGCTGAGCCGGCTACGCGAGCCACCCGTACAGCAGGAGTGCGATCGCGGCGCCGGGGACCATCGCGATGATCGCGACGGGGACGGCCCACAGCTGGTGCACCCACGGGTGGCCGCCCGGCTTCGTCGCCGCCATCGCCGCGAACGACGACGCGGACACCAGTACCGCCCACGCCGCCGTCATGCTGACGATCGCCACGGCGTGGGCGCCGGCGCCGACCAGCGGGCGGACGAGTGGAAGGACGAACATCGCCGCCGCGACGATGAACCCGGTCCGGGCCGTGACCCGGAACGCCTTCCGGGGGCTGTTCATCTCGGCGATGGTGCGCTGGTCGTCCACGCGGAGCCCTCGCTCAGGACTGTCGGCTGAGGAAGGCGACGAGGGAGCCGAAGGCGACGAGTTCGGCGACGCTCAGGACGGCCCCGACGACGCCGATCACCGCGCCGCGGGTGGCGTCCCGCCGCTGCCGCCCCCGGTCACGCGTGCCGGTGACGACGGCGCAGATGCCGAAGACGACGGCAGCGAGGACCCAGAGCTGCAGCAACACCACGGCGTAGCCCATGAAGGCGGCGTGCAGCAGGATGTACAGGACCACGCCGACGACGACCACGGCTGGTCCGGACACCGCGAGCCACCCCAGCTGCCATGCCGTCGATCGTTCCCGGACGTCGTCGCTCATCGGTTCCCCCTCGTGTTCCCCTGCGGTCAGGGTACTGGCGTCGAGCGGATGAACCGT
Source organism: Curtobacterium sp. HSID17257 (assembly GCF_003989515.1). Classification (GTDB taxonomy): domain Bacteria; phylum Actinomycetota; class Actinomycetes; order Actinomycetales; family Microbacteriaceae; genus Curtobacterium. The sequence goes on along the minus strand of NZ_RBLU01000011.1, from coordinate 22,651 downwards.
TGTCCGGTCCGGGCTGGCCTACCCACGCGCCGCTTCAGCGGACGTGCTCCCACGACGACAGCACCGTCCAGTCCTGCGGGTCGAAGGTGAACGAACTGCCCATCGCGGGCTGATCGAGTGCGCGGCTGATGCGCTCGCGTCGGAGGCTCGCCAGCAGGAGCGCGCCGACCCCGCCGTGGGCGATGAACGCGATGCCCCGCTCGGGCGTCTGCGCCGCGATGCGTCGGACCGCGCGCTCGACACGGCTCTGGGCGTCGATCGCACGTTCCCAGCCGCGGACGGACCGCTGCGGTTCGGCGAAGAACGCGTCGACGGTCGGTTCGAACTCGCTCGGGTCGAGGTAGCCGGTCGCGCTGCGGTCCATCTCACCGAGGTCCTCGTCGACCTCGAACTCCGTGCCCCACTGCCCGGCGATGATCTCAGCGGTGTCCAGGGCCTTCCGCTCGCTGCTGCTGACCATGCGGAGGGGATGGGGGAACAGTGCCGCGATGCGTGCTGCACGGTCACGTCCGGCCGGTGACAGACCCCAGTCCTGGATCCGGACGGCTGGGTCGACGATCACCTCGGGATGGGACACCCACGTGCACAGCATCATCCGACCGTACCGGCGTCGTCAGTGTCCCCCCCGTTCGAGACGGGCGACGGGGTCGCGGGGGGAGCCATCGGGGTGAGAACCGTCGCCTCCAGCCTCGGGCAACGCTCGTCGTACGGCGCGGTGGGCGGCCGGGATGGACAGGAGTGCTCCACCGACGAGGAGACCAGCGGCGACGAGGACGGCGGCAGGTGTGTGGAGCGCTGGAACTCCGATGCTGATCGCGCACCACGCCGTCACGAGGAGGCCGGAGATGATCGTCGGGCGCAGCGCTGCACGATGGCCGATCCGCCAGGCCGCCTCGCTGGACATCGTGACCGACGTCCGGACGCCGGCGAGGCTGTTCCGTGGCAGGGAGCCATTGGCGGCCCGCCACGTCAGCCACGTGACCAGCGCAGCCGCCCCGATCTCGAGGGCCATCGGGAACACCACCACCGCACCGTCCATGCCGACGACGCTAGCGCCCCCGGCGGAGAACAGCGAAGTATCAGTGTCACCTACGTGTCGTCGAACCCGGCACGGTCTCAGCCTGCCTCTGTCCGGACGCGTACCTGCGGCGCACCGTCGGTGTTCCAGCGGAACAACACGAGGTGCCAGAGGCCCGGGCGCTTCCTCGACGGATCGATCAGGCCGTCGGCGCCGAGTGCCACCAGGCGGTCTCGGACCTGCCACGAGGCCGGGACGCCACCGTCGGCGACGACCTGCTGCCACGGAGCGGTCGCGTCCTCGAGGTCGACCCCGGCCGCAGCACGAGCGGTCGCGTCGCGGAGGTCGACGATCCGGGACGCCACCACGTCCACCTCGACGATCATCGGCTCCGTGGCGCGCGTGTCCGGATGCGCCACCAGTGCGGCTTCCACACCCTCGACGGACGAGCTGAGGTACAGCGTGGGCTCGTCAGCACGTGAGTACCGGCCTGCGGACCGTGACCCTGCGATGGCGGATGCGCGGAAGCGCGGGTCCACCGCGCGGAAGAAGGTGCCTCGCACCTCCGGTGCGAAGATGTCTCGGTCGTCGCTCACGAAAGCATCCTGGTGCGGCTCACGCCGGCGGCGTCGCTCCCGCGCCCTCGGTGTCGTCGGCGCCCGCCGGACCGGTACCGGCCTGGTCGAGGTTCTCGTGCGGGTCGCCCATGTCGCCGGTCGCCTTGCCTGCCGGGGACAGCCCGAAGTGCTTGCGGACGGCATTCGCCTGGGTGTCGGTCAAGGCGTTCCCGGCTCCTGGGGAAGGGGCATCCTTGATCGCGCTCTTCGAGTAGCCGACGTGCAGGTCGTTGCCGTCGAACGTGGCGTCCTCGACCGGGACGAGCACGGTGTGACCCCCGAGGAGTCCCGTTGCGACGCTGATGAACGCGGCACTGCCGTCCTCGGCGGAGGGGAAGACCTGCGCGACCTTGCCGATGGATGCGCCGTCGCGGTCCTTGACAGGAGCGTTCTCGATCTCGTGGATCTTCGCCTTGGTGATCATGTGCGTAGTCAACGCCCTGTGCCTGATGCTCCGCGGGTCTGTCACTCGCCGTTCCGCTGGAGATCCTCTGCATCGCCAGCGGTGCAGACGGAGACGGCGTCGAGGCTGTACCCGCGTTCGTCGGCGAGGAAGTCCGTGCTCGTGGCCGGGCCGCCCGTTCCCCGGACGCCCAGCGTCGGGTCGGTGCCTCCGCTCTCGTGGCGTTCGGTCGTGAGGCCCTTGTCCTTCCACAGCCGTTCGACCGTGGCGACGTCGTCGGCGGGATCTCCTGCACGCTGTTCGCGCATCTCCGTCAAGAAGTAGGCGGCACCAGGTGCACCGTTGTCGCGCATGCAGCCTTGGACCGCCGGACCGCTCGCGGCCGACCAAGTGCCGCCGACTGCACCGGCGGTGTCGTCGACGATCGTGACGACGGCGTCCTTCGCCCGGTCGGGGGGGGGGGGGGGGCTGCTCGTTCTCCGAGGAGGGCCCTCCGGAGCACCCCATCAGTGCGAGCGCCGCAGCAGCGACGGACACCGCGGAGCCGCTGATCCTGTCAACCTGCAGGCGACGTACCGTCTTCATGTCCGCCCTGTTCCCCACGCCTCGACCCTAGCGAGACGGGCGGAACGACGGAGTCCGAGGCGGTCGGAGTGCTCGATCTCTGGGCGATCGCAGCCGCCTTGTCCGTGTTCGGCATCCTGTTCGTCATCGGCTCCGCCGCGACGCAGTCGCTCCTGTCGCGGATCGTGGGCTCCGCCGCGACGCAGTCGCTCCTGTCGTGGATCGTGCCGCTGACGCGGTGACCTACCTCCTCGCTGCTGTTCTCGTCACCCGCGTCCGACTCGACGAGCACATATCGGCGCAGCGTGCACGTCCGCGGTTGCGCCGCAACCTTGAGGACCGCCTGCCGAGGACCTTTGTTCGGTGCTGACTGCTCTGGGAAACCTCGAAGGGGCTCCGTACTGGGCACGCGGCGCCGCGAACGTCGCCGTTCTCGACCGCCGCATCGCATCCGCCAAGCAGTTCCTCGACGACATCGGTCGCCCAGATCGCGTCTACAGTGCGGAGGCGCGGGAGGACGCGGCAGACCTCTCCGCACTCGAATCAATCAAGTCTTCTCTCAACCCCAACGGTCGCAACGGAACCAGAACGCTCACGATGCTCAGCACAGACCACCCGCCCCTGGCGGCGGTGTCCATCGGAGATCTCGACGAGGCGACCAACGTCACGTGGGCGGTACCGGGGATGGGATCGAGCACGGGCAGTATGACCGACTGGACGAGCGCCGCTCAGAACGTCTACGGCGAGCAGGCGAAGGCGACCCCATCCGGCCGTGGTTCCACGAACGCCATCGTCGCCTGGATGGGATACGAAGCACCGCCGGTCCCTCCGGCGAGCTTCACCGTCTTCGGCAGCAACTACGCGAAGGCCGGCGGCGAGAAGCTGGCTGACTCGATCAAGGGGCTTGATGCGACGAGGGCCGGAGGAATGCCGACGGTCAACGTCCTCGGGCACTCATACGGCACGACGACAGCGTCCTACGCACTCACAACGGAGGGCGTGCACGTGGATTCGTTCACCGCCATCGCGTCGGCCGGGATTCCGGACAGCATCCACGGAGCGGACGACATCCACGCCGATAGGGTGTACGCCGGACAAGCGGAAGTGGCGAAGCCGATCATCGAGCACTGGGGTGGCGACGAGTGGGCGGCGGTCGGTCGGGGCCTCAGCTCCGATCACCATCAGGATCCGACTGCGCCGGAGTTCGGTGCGACCAGCTTCGGCGCCGACGGGGCGCCAGGCCTCAAGCCAGTTCGCGACCACGGCGTACACACATGGTACGGCGGCGGCTATCTGGACAAGGACACGCAGTCGCTACAAAACGTTGCATACGCAACCACGGGCCAACCTGAACGGTTGACGAAGTGATTCCCCCGATGTCGCAGAAGCGAACTGATGCGGAAGGAACTCTCGAATGAGGTCAAGTAGGCGGCAGACCGTCTCCGTCGTCAGGTCGGTCGGGGCAGTGCTGCTCGCCGTCACCGTTCTCACTGGTTGCACCGAAAGGTCTGGCATGAACACGAAAGAAGCAAAGCAGTCCATCGTGACGTTCGTCGAGGGATCGACCGACGTGGTGGGGGACGGCTGGGAGATCGGTGAGGGCCCCGGGCTCGGGAAGTGTGGTGTCGGCCTGGGACAAGGGGGCGTGCAGTACGTCTACGCCAAGGTTCGCTCAGCGAGCGCTGACCCGAAGGCCGACGTCGAGGCGGTGGAGCGGCACTGGAAGGAGCTCGGGGTCACAACGGAGCGGTACCAGACCGGCGGCGAGGACCCCATCCTCGGCGTTCGAGGCAGGGGTGGCCCGGTGGAGTCGTCCGACTTCCGCGCGGATCCCCGCGGGTACACGATCGACGGCAGCTCGCTTTGCGTCCCGGGTGACTTCGACAAGATGAGCCTCGAAGGCCAGGAATGACGACGGCGACCTGATCGCCCGATCAACCCGCGCCTCCAAGCCGGACCGAGCTGGGCACCTGACGGACGGCTCGCCCCGTTGCCGAGGCGAGGCGTCCTGCAGAGCGAGGGCTACCGCCTCACCGGCACGGCAACGTTCGCGAGCTCGGCGCGCACAAAGCCGTTCCCGTGTTGGAGCGATCCCGTCCGGCAACGCTGACCACTCGACCAGGGCCGCCCACCGAGTGATCGGGCCGACGCCGAGGTTGCAAGCTGCTCTGGAAGGAGAAAGACCTGTTGAGAGCACGGCGACACTGGCGGGCGAGCATCCGCGACGAGCGTGGCTGGCGGCCTGTGCGTCCCGCCAGCGGGCCGTACGCGAGGGCTGCTCTGGTCGAGTGGGGAAGCATCACCAAGGGACCCGTAGGGACAGCCGCAACGATGGTGCTTCCGCTTGATCGCGAGGTCCGTCAGTTCGCGCCCCGGTTCCCGGGTGCTGACTTCACCGTCCAGGACCTGATCGAGCACACCTCGGGACTCCCTCGCCTGCACTTCGGGATGGGACTGGTGCCGTTCCGTGATCCGTACCTCCCGACGGTCGGAGCCCCTCTGGATCCGGACAGCGTCGTTCGGAGCGGGGATCGCGGACTGTTCGCGTACTCGAACCTCGGCTACGCCCTGCTCGGCGAGTTGCTCGACGACGTCGACGGCAACTGGTTCCGTACGGTGCGGAAGCTCGTCCTCGAGCCAGCGGGGATCACCACGGCCACGACAGCTCCGCTGGAGACTGCGAGGGTCGTGCCGCGGAGGCTTGGTCGGCCCGTCGAGCCGTGGAGGATGGTCGGGTCGCCCTATGCAGCTGCAGGGGGCATCTGGTCGACGTTCGAGGACCTCTGCCGATATGCGGACTGGACTCTGGGAGACCTGGACGACCCGGCGCGGACGGTTGCTTGGCAACGACGGGAGGCGACGGTCTGGATCAACGGACAGGTACGTGCTGCAGGTGCTGCCATCGTGTCTGCGGGTGGCGTGACGGCGGTCGTACATGCCTTGGCGCAGCGGCTCTTCACTCCGGACCGCATCGCCTCAGCCGTCATCGAACGGGAGCTCGCAGGGCGTGGCGAGCGACTTCGATGAGATGAGCCGCGGCGGTCAGGAGGTGACCAACTCGAGCTGACTGGCGGCCAGCCCTGCGCCGACGCGCAGGTGCCTACACATGTGACCGACCCGCCAGGAGCGACCCCTGCCTCCAGGCCGGATCGAGACCAGCGCAGGCGGGGACACGGCGGTCGGCTCGCCCCGTTGCTGGGGCGAGCCGTCCTGCGGAGCAGGGGGACTACCGCGCTGCCGGTACCGCGACGTTCGCGAGCTCGGCCCGCACGATGTCCGCGCCGGCGGACAGCGCACCGAGCTTCTGCAGGGCCGCCCCGCGCGCCAGCGGCGCCATGCCGCAGTTGGTGCTCGGGATGAGCTTGTCGGCATCGACGTGGTCGAGGGCCCGGCGGAGGACCGCGGCGACCTCCTCGGGCGTCTCGACCTGCTCGGTGGCGACGTCGATCGCGCCGAGCATGACCTTCTTGCCGCGGATGAGCTCGACGAGTTCGAGCGGGACGTGTGAGTGGATGCACTCGAGGGAGACGATGTCGATCGAGGACTGCTGCAGGAGCGGGAAGGACTGTTCGTACTGCCGCCACTCGGCGCCGAGGGTCTCCTTCCACCTGTTGTTCGCCTCGATGCCGTAGCCGTAGCAGATGTGCACGGCGGTCTCGACGCGCAGACCCTCGGTGGCGCGCTCGAGCGCGGCGACGCCCCAGTCCTGCACCTCGTCGTGGAACACGGTGAAGGCCGGCTCGTCGAACTGGATCACGTCGACACCGGCGTCCTGGAGCTCGAGTGCCTCCTGGTTGAGGATCGTGGCGAACTCCCACGCCAGCTTCTCGCGGCTCTTGTAGTGCTGGTCGGAGAGGGTGTCGATCATGGTCATCGGGCCGGGAAGCGCCCACTTGATGGGGCGATCGGTCTGAGCCCTCAGGAATGCAGCGTCGTCGACGAAGACCGGCTTCCGGCGGCTCACCGCGCCGACGACCGTCGGCACCGCGGCGTCGTAGCGGTCGCGGATGCGCACGGTCTCCTTGCGCTCCTGGTCGATGCCGTCGAGGTGCTCGATGAAGGTGGTGACGAAGTGCTGGCGGGTCTGCTCGCCGTCGCTGACGATGTCGATGCCGTTCCGCTCCTGCTCGTGGACGGCGGAGCGGAGCGCGTCCTGCTTGCCCTCGAGGAGGGCGTCACCCTCGAGCAGCCAGGGAGACCACAGTCGCTCGGGCTCGGCGAGCCAGGAGGGCTTCGGCAGGCTGCCGACGATCGAGGTGGGGAGGAGCGTGCTCATGCGCGTGGAGATCCAGTCGGTCAGTGGGCGAGGGCGGCGGGGGCGGCGGGAAGAGCCTGGCCGGCGTGTGCGGTCTGCTCGGCGAGCCAGCGGTCGAGGAAGTCGCGGTGCGGTGTGACGAGGTGCTCCTCGGTCCACCGGCCCTGCGTGACGCCGAGCCGGCTGCGTTCCTCGCGGTCGTAGGCGATGCCGGTCGACGTCCAGTCGTCGTGGTCGAGCGTCGGGCGGAAGGCGCTCGGAGCGGTCTCGTTCGCGTTGTAGATCTCCGGGCGGTAGATCTTCTGGAACGTCTCCATGGTGGCGATCGTGCCGATGAGCTGGAGGTCCGAGTAGTCGCTGACGACGTCGCCGGGCGAGTAGAAGGCGAGCGGTGCCTTCGATCCCGGCGGCATGAAGTACCGGACCTGCATGCCCATCCGGCCGAAGTAGTCGTCGGTGAGCGACGAGTGCTCGTGCTCGTACTCCGCGCCGAGGGCGGGGTGGACGAAGCCGGTCTGCCGGTAGGTCTGGCTCGTCGAGACGCTGATGCAGACGACCGGCTCCGCGTCGAACTCCGCCCGGAAGGCGTCGGACCGCAGGAAGTGCTGGAAGAGCTGCCCGTGCAGCTGCCCGAAGTCGGTGGGGATCGAGGGCGCCGACGGCAGGCGGACGGCGAAGTCGTGGTCGCGGAGGTACGACGAGAAGTTGTTGCCGACGATGCCCTGGTGGCGCTCGCCGGAGTGCTGGTCGACGATCGTCACGTCGAGCACCTCGATCAGGGGGAAGCGCTCGACCTGTCCGCCGTCCTCGAACTGCATCGTGACCGACACGATGTCGAGTTCGATCCGGTAGCGGTCACCGTCCGGGTCCACGGCGAGGTCGTTGCACCGCGCGTCGATGAGCGCGAGGGCGTTGCGGAGGTTCTGCTGGCGGTGCGCACCGCGGGCCAGGTTCGCGAAGTTCGTCGTCAGACGGGAGCTCTCGGCGGGCGAGTAGTCCTCGTCGAAGCGTGTCCTGCTGATGCTGAAGGTGATGTCGTTCGTCATGGTCCGCAGTCCGGTCGTCGAGCGCCCGCGGGCACTGTGGGATGAGTCCTCCGATCATGACGGGAGGCGCGGGTCATCAGGTAATACCGAGACGCTATACGGTCGCATAGCCTGTTCCTATGGCTCGCGTGTCGAACGACATCACCCTGCAGCAGCTGCGGTACTTCATCGAGGTTGCCTCCGAAGGATCGATCAGCGCGGCCGCAGACCTGCTCTACGTCTCGCAGCCGACCATGTCGGCTGCGATGAAGGACCTGGAGGCGCGCATCGGCCGGCCGCTCTTCACCCGTTCTGCGCGTGGGGTCGTGCTCACCGTCGACGGCGTCGAGTTCCTCGGGTACGCCCGGCAGGTGGTCGAGCAGGTGTCGTTGCTCGAGCAGCGGTACGTCGGGCGTCAGGTCTCGCGCCGGCTGCTCGGGGTGTCGGCGCAGCACTACTCGTTCGCGGTCGAAGCCTTCGTCCGGATGGTCGAGGGCGCGGACGCCGACCAGTACGAGTTCTCGCTGCGCGAGACCCGCACGTGGGACATCATCGAGGACGTCCGGACGCTGCGGAGCGAGCTCGGCATCCTCTACCGCAACGACTTCAACCGACAGGTCCTCGGCAAGCTGATGCGGGACGCCGGGGTCGTGTTCACGCCGCTGTTCGTCGCGCAGCCGCACGTCTTCGTCGCCCGACGGAACCCGCTGGCGACGCAGGAGCGGGCGACGCTCGACGACCTCGCCGAGCTGCCGCGCCTGACGTTCGACCAGGGCGCGAACAACTCCTTCTACCTGGCCGAGGAGATCCTGTCGACGATGTCGAGCAAGCGGGAGATCCGGGTGTCGGACCGGGCGACGATCTTCAACCTCATGATCGGGCTCGGCGGGTACACGATCTCGACCGGGCTCATCAGTGACGACCTCGACCCGGAGATCCTCGCCATCCCGCTCGACGTCGACGAGCGCATCGAGATCGGGTGGATCGCGCACTCGTCAGTGCCCCTGACGGAGCAGGCGCAGACGTACCTGGAGGAGTTGCGGGCGGTCGTCGTGAGCTACGGGGTCGAGCTGCTGGGGTGACCGGACGCGGCCGCCGCGTGCAGTGCGCCGCACGGCCCACACCCTGGGCGGCGAGGTCCGGTCGGGTCTTGACTACGTAGTCATCGCCGTGGTTGTCTTGCTCCCACGCCCGCTCGACGGGTGACCACCCGACGCAGCGAAGGAGCTGGCCCATGAGCGACACCGCCCCCGTGCGCCGCCTCCGCCCAGCGTCGATGACCGACGTCGCCGCCCTCGCCGGGGTGTCGCAGAAGACCGTCTCGCGCGTGGTCAACGGCGAACCCCACGTCACCGAGGCCGTCCGCGCCAAGGTCGAGTCCGCCATCGCCGAGCTCGGCTTCCGCCCGAACGCCGCCGCACGGACCCTCAAGTCCCAGCGATCCCGACGCGTCGGCATCATCACGATCGGCACGGACCTGTACGGCCCGACCGCGATGCTCACCGGCGTCGAGCAGGCCTGCCGTTCGAACGGCTACGCCCTGTCGATCGTCCGCACGGTGACGGCCTCGGCCGAGGAGCTCCAGCCCGCGGTCGACTCCCTCGTCGAACAGGGCGTCGAGGCGATCGTCCTGTCCGAGCCGGTCGAGAACCAGATGGACCAGCTGCGCATACCGACCAGCGTCACGGTCCTGACGCTCGGCCCGCCCGACGTCGCCGACCGCGAGAACACCCTGGCCGTCGGTCTCGACGAGAGCGGTGCCGCCTTCGCAGCGACCGACCACCTGCTCGCCCTCGGTCACGAGACCGTCTGGCACATCGCCGGCCCGGCGAACTGGACGTCGAGCGTCCGCCGCGAGCAGGGTTGGCGCGCCGCTCTGCAGGACGCGGGTGTCGCCGAGCACGCACCCGTCGAGGGGGACTGGTCTCCCCGGAGCGGCCACGATGCGATGCGCTCGCTGCTCACCCGGCCGGACGTCACCGCGGTCTTCGTCGCGAACGACCAGATGGCGATCGGCGCCATGTCCGCCATCCAGCAGGCCGGGCTCTCCGTCCCACGCGACATCAGCATCGTCGGCTTCGACGACATGCCCATCGCCGCCTTCCTCCCGACGCCCCTCACCACGATCCGCCAGGACTTCGACGAGTCGACCCGTCTCGCGATGCACCGCCTCTTCCGCACCCTCGACGGCCACCCGCCCGCCGAGCGGCACCGGATGCTCCCCGGCCAGCTCATCACGCGCGCCACCAGCGCGCCGCCCTCCGCCGAGCGCCGTCACCTCCGCCCCGCCGACTGAACCCGGCCGGGAGGCGCGACTCGCGTCGGTCCGACGAGTGAGCGCTCACGAGCGCTCGCCACCCAACCCACCGATCACCCCGACGACGACGTCAGGAGTCAGCACGTGACCCCAGTACCAACGCGACCTCCCGGATCGACGGGAGCCGTGCCTCCCGGCCGCGACGGCCACCGAGCGCCCAGCCGGCGCGACCTGCTCCGCTGGGGCGCCGCCGCCGGCGGCGCGTTCGCACTGAGCGGGCTGCTCGCCGCCTGCTCCCCGCAGTCGACCGCGGCCGTCCGCTCGGGCAGGGCCGACCTGTCCTTCTGGACGCACGACCCCGGCTACGAGAAGTTCTTCACCGAGGCCCTCCCGGTCGCCGACCGGAAGTCGCGGTTCGACTACGCCCTCGACATCACCACCATCGCGGCGGCGGACATCCCGACCAAGCTGATCGCACAGGCGGTCGCGGGGACGGGGACGCCGGACGTGGCCGGTCTCGAGATCGGCGCGTTCTGCCGGATGCTCCGCGGCGACATCGCGAAGGAGCTGCTGAGCGACCTGTCGTCGTCGGTCGCGTCGAAGCGGGACGACCTGATCAGCGCGCGGCTGACACCGTTCTCGAAGGACGGGCGCCTGTACGCGCTCGACTCGGACACCCCGCTCTGCGTCTACTACCACCGTGCCGACCAGTTCCGGGCGCTCGGGATCCCCGACGACCTGGCCACGTGGGAGGAGACGATGGCGGTCGGCGCGAAGCTCAACAAGAGCAAGGGCGTCTCGCTCCACGCGGTCGCGGTCACCGACCCCGGCGGCACACTGCAGAGCTACCAGATCCTGCTGCTGCAGCGCGGCGGCGACCTGTACGACGAGTCCGGCGACATCGCGATCCAGACGCCCGAGGCCGAGCGGACCCTGCAGTTCCTGGTCGACGGCGTGCAGACCGGCGCGATCGCCACCGTCGCCGACATGTACGGACCGAGCCTGCAGTCCGGACTCAAGGGCGGCACGATCCTGGCGGTCGACATGCCCTCCTGGTACGCGAGCTACGGCATCAAGCCGAACGTGCCTGAGCAGGAGGGCAAGTGGCGGGTCCGCAACCTGCCGCGGTTCGCCGGCGGCGGGAGCACGACGAGCGTCGGCGGCGGGACGGGCTTCGCGGTGCTCCGCGACAAGCCGCTGACGCAGGCCGGCATCGACCTCGTGCTCGCCGCGTACCTCGACCCCGACCAGCAGGTGAAGCGGTACGAGGACCTCGGGTACCTGCCGACGCTCCGCTCCGTGTACGACGACCCGAGGCTCGCAGCGCTGAGCGACCCGTACTTCGGCGGGCAGCAGCTGTTCGGCGTCTACGAGTCGGTCATCGACGAGGTGCCCTCGCAGCACCAGAGCGCGAACGCCGCGATCCTGCAGACCGTCCTGAGCGGCTACCTCATCAAGGCCTACAAGGGCCAGATCTCCCCGAAGCAGGCGCTCGACGCCGCTGCGGCCGACTTCCGCGGTCAGACCCGCGCCTGAGGAGGACGACGTTGTCCACATCCACCGCCACCGGCATCCCGGTGTCCGCCTCGCCCGCAGCAGCCGATCCACCGGGCAGGCGGCGCCGCCTCAACACGAACGGCGGCAGTGCCCCGTACCTGTTCATCGCGCCGTTCTACGTGCTGTACGCCCTGTTCATGATCGTGCCGGTGCTCGCCGCCGTGTACCTGTCGCTCACCGAGTGGGTGGGCCTCGGGACACCGAACTGGATCGGGTTGCGGAACTACGCGAACCTGTTCCGGGACACGAGCTTCGGCACGGCCCTGGTGAACTCGCTGATCTACACGCTCATCGCCGTGTTCGTCATCGTGCCCGTCTCGCTGCTCGTCGCACAGGCGCTCAACGCCAAGGGGCTCCGAGCGCGTGACCTGTTCCGCGTCACGTTCTTCATCCCGATGGTGCTGTCGCCGATCGTCATCGCGCTCATCTACAGCCTGGTCTTCGACACCAACTACGGGCTGCTCAACGCCACGCTGAAGGCCCTGTTCGGGCTGCCGAACACCGACTGGCTCGGCGACCCCACGCTCGCGAAGGTCGCGATCGGCTTCGTGCTCCTCTGGCGCACGGTCGGGTACCTGACGATCTTCTTCCTCGCCGCGCTGCAGAACGTCTCACCGGAGCAGTACGAGGCCGCCTCGCTCGACGGGGCCGGCACCTTCCGGAAGTTCACGAACGTCACCCTGCCGGCGATCCGCCCCGTGACCGCCTTCGTCGTGGTGACGAGCTTCATCAGCGCCGCCCAGCTGTTCGACGAGCCCTACCTGCTCACGAAGGGCGGCCCGGGCGAAGCGACGCTCTCCGTCGCCATGTTCATCTACCGCGCCGCCTTCGAACGGCAGCAGTTCGGCTACGCGGCCGCGGCCGGTGTCGTCCTGTTCGTCGTCGTCTTCGGAGTCAGCCAGATCCTCAACCGCGCACTCGCCATCGGGAGGGACGCATGACCGCCACCGTCACCGAGGCCGTGACCACCAGAGGCGGCGCACGCCGCCCCCGGTCCGGCCCGCCGCGCACCCCCGGGTGGATCGCCCGCCGCGGCCTGCTCTACGCCACGCTCGTGGTGCTGCTGCTCGTGTTCGTGTTCCCGCTGCTGTGGGCGCTGTCCGGCTCGTTCAAACGCCGCGGCGACATCTTCTCCACCCCGCCCACGCTCGTCCCGAGCCCGGCGACCGGTGAGAACTACGTGAACCTGCTCACCACGCAGCCGTTCTGGGCGTGGTTCGGCATCAGCGTCGGCACCGCCGTGATCGCCACCGTCGTGTCGGTCTTCGTCTGCGCGATGGCCGGGTACGGGTTCGCGAAGTTCCGGTTCCGGGGCAAGCGGGTCCTGTTCGCAGTGATGTTCTCGTCGCTGTCGGTCCCGTTCGCGGTGATCCTCGTGCCGCTCTTCATCCTCGTGGTGAAGTCGGGGCTCGCGAACCCGTGGTTCTCGCTCATCGTGCCGTGGGTGGCGCCGGCGTTCGGGATCTTCATGATGCAGCAGTTCATCACCCAGTCGATCCCGGACGAGATCATCGAGGCCGCCCGCATCGACGGCAACTCGGAGTTCGGCACCTTCCGTCGCGTGGTGCTCCCGCTGCTCCGGCCGTCCCTCGGGGCGCTCGCCGTGTGGAGCTTCCTGCAGAGCTACAACTCGTTCCTCTGGCCGCTCGTGCTCGTGTCGAACTCCGACCAGTACACGCTGCCGCTCGGGCTGAACGCGATCTTCGCGTCGGAGAACCGGTCCTACGACCTCGTCCTCGCCGGCGCCGTGCTGGCGAGCGTGCCGACGATCCTCGTGTTCCTGCTCCTCCGGAAGCAGCTGCTCGACGGCCTGACCGCGGGGGCGGTCAAGGGATGACCGACACCTCGGACCGCGCCACGGACCACCGCACCACGGACCGCACCTCGGGCCACCGCACCACGGACCACCGCACCACGAACGGAGCACCCCGCACCATGCAGCACGACCGCGTCCTCTTCGGCGCCGCGTACTACCACGAGTACCAGCCCACCCCACGGCTCGACGAGGACATGCGCCTCATGCAGGAGGCCGGTTTCACGGTGATCCGGGTCGGCGAATCCGTCTGGAGCACCTGGGAGCCGGAGAACGGCCGGTTCGAGCTCGAGTGGCTCGCGCCCGTGCTCGACGCGGCGCACGAGCACGGCATCAGCGTGATCCTCGGCACGCCGACCTACGCGCTGCCGATGTGGCTCGCCCGCATCGTGCCCGAGGTGAACGTGCGACGCCGGACCGCGGGGGAGTCGATCGGCTGGGGCGCCCGCCAGGAGATCGACCACGCCCACCCCGCCTTCCTGTTCCACGCCGAGCGGGTCATCCGCAAGATCGTCGCCCGCTACGCCGAGCACCCGGCCGTCATCGGCTACCAGGTCGACAACGAGCCCGGGAACGAGCTCATCGCCAACCCCGAGGTGTTCCAGCGCTTCGTCGACCACCTCCGCCACACCTACGGCAGCGTCGAGCGGATCAACGAGGAGTGGGGCCTGACCTACTGGTCCCACCGGCTGTCGACCTGGGCGGACCTGTGGACACCGGACGGCAACGTGCAGCCGCAGTACGACCTGGCCTGGCGCCGGTTCCAGGCGTCCCTCACGACGGACTTCATCGCGTGGCAGGCCGAGATCGTGCGTGAGTACGCCCGCGAGGACCAGTTCGTCACCACCTGCATCTCGTACGAGCGACCGACGGTCGAGGACGACGCCCTCACCCGGGCCCTCGACGTCACCGCGGGCAACCCGTACTACCGGATGCAGGACGCCCTCGAACTCCCGAACACCGACGAAGCGCCGCAGTACTGGACGTCCTCCGGCGCGTGGTCCGTCGTCGCGACCGGCGACCGGATGTACGGGTCGAAGCAGGCCCCGTTCCTGGTGACCGAGACGAACGCGCAGGCGATCGGCTTCTCGTGGATGAACGAACCCGCCTACGAGGGTCAGTGGCGGCAGGCCGCGTGGGCGCTGGTCTCCCGCGGCGCGTCGATGATCGAGTACTGGCACTGGCACACGCTGCACTTCGGTGTCGAGACCTACTGGGGCGGGGTGCTGCCGCACTCGCAGCAGCCGGGCCGCACCTACGAGGAGATCGCCCGCATCGGCGCCGAGTTCCGGCACGCGGGGGACCGGGTCGCCGGGCTCCGGCCGCACGCCGACGTCGCCCTGCTGTTCTCGAACGAGTCGAAGTGGGCGCTGAACGAGCACCCGGCACTCGGTGACGGAGCGGAGCCCGACCGCCGCTCGTGGCAGACCGTGTACGACGCGTTCGCCCGCGGGGTGTTCGAGGCCGGCCTGCAGGCGAACACGGTGCACCCGTCGCAGGTGTTCGACCGCGATGCCGCCGTGGTCGCCCGGGAGCGCCCGGTCCTCGTCGCAGCGGCGTTCACCATCGCGACGGACGACCAGCTGCGGTGGCTCGCGGACTACGCCGAGGCCGGCGGACACCTGGTCGTCGGCATCCGCACCGGGTACGAGGACCAGGAGGCCCGCGCCCGACTCGAGCGCAAGCCGGCCTTCCTCGACGTGGCCGCCGGCGTGCACTACGACGAGTTCAGCAACCTCAGCCGACGCGTACCGGTGTCCGCGGGCACCGCTGCCGTGGACCACGGCTTCACGGTGCCGACCGGCGCGACGGCGACCCGCTGGGCGGACGGGTTGCTCGTCGACGACGCCGACGTGCTCGTCGACTACGACCACCCGCACCACGGCCGGTTCGCCGCCGTGACCACCCGTGCGCACGGCTCCGGCCGGGTGACGTACGTCGGGACGGTGCCGGACCCGGCGCTCGCCGCGGCGGTCGCCGCCTGGGCGGTCGAACGGGGGAGCTGGGCGACGGCCTGGCGTCCGCAGACGGAGACCCAGTCGGTGCAGACCGCCACGAACGCCCGCGGCGAGACCGTGCACGTCGTGCACAACTGGTCCTGGACGCCGAGCACCTTCACCGTGCCGGTCGACGCGGAGGACGTCCTCGACGGCGCGGCGCTCGCCGCAGGATCCGAGCTGTCGCTCGGGGCCTGGGACGTGCGGGTGGTGGCGGTCCGGTAGACGCGACCACAGGACGGACGGGAGGCGCGGTGCCAGCTGGCACCGCGCCTCCCGGCCGTCAGCGGGTCGCGTTCAGAGCCCGACGCTGCCCTGCGAGATCCCGCCGTCGATCGTGACGGTGGTGCTCGTCATGTAGGCGGCCTTGCCCGACGCCAGGAACACGACGACCTCGGCGATCTCGTGCGGCTTCGCCGGACGCCCGAGCGGGATCGCGTCGTCGAGCCGCTCGAGCTTGTCGGGATCGGAGGTCGTCGCCGTGTTGATCGGGGTGTCGACCGCACCGGGAGCGATGTTCACGATCCGGATGCCGTGCGGCCCGAGCTCCACGCCGCCGCTCCGGGCGAGCATCCGCATGCCGCCCTTCGACACGCAGTAGGCCAGGTTGCCGGGCATCGGCCAGTCCTCGTGCACGCTCGAGATGTTGAGCACGAGTCCGCCGTGCCCCTGCGCGATGAACTGCTTCGCTGCCGCCTGGGTGCCGAAGAACGCGCTCTTCATGTTCACGGCCATGACCTCGTCGTAGCCGTCCTCGGTCTCCTCGAGCAGCGACTTGCGGTCCTCGATCCCGGCGTTGTTGACGAGGACGTCGAGCGAGCCGAACGCGTCCACGGCCTTCTGCACCATCGCGTGCAGGTCGGATGCGCTCGTGATGTCGGCGTCGACGCCGACCGCGTGCCCACCGGCCTCCTCGATGCGGTGGATCAGCGAGTCGGTCGCTTCCGGGTGCGCGACGTAGTCGATGACGATGTTCGCGCCCTCGGCAGCAGCGGCGAGGCAGATCTGCTCACCGATCCCGCTGTTCCCGCCGGTGACGACGATGGTCTTGCCCTCGAGCAGCATGGTTCCTCCTGTGGGTCCGGTGCTGCCCACGGTGCTCCGATGTCGCTCCCGAGGTCCGGCGGATCGGCTGAGGTGTCGTGCAGGTGGAGGCGCCGCGACGGCAGGCGCTAGCGGACGCTGGTCTCCGGCAGCGGAGCGGGGTCCGGTGCCTGGTCCGCCTGCACGGCGAACTGGGTCCGGTGCAGCTCCTCGTACCGGCCGCCGGCGGCGAGGAGCTCCTCGTGCGTGCCGCGCTCGACGACGGAGCCGTCCTCGATCACCAGGATGAGGTCCGCACTCCGGATGGTCGAGAGCCGGTGCGCGATGACCATCGCCGTCCGGCCGTCGAGCGCCTCGCTCAGGGCGGCCTGCACGGCGGCCTCGGACGTCGAGTCGAGCGCCGCCGTCGCCTCGTCGAGGATCACGACGCGGGGCTGCGCGAGCAGGAGTCGGGCGATCGTCATGCGCTGGCGCTCGCCGCCGGACAGTCGGTAGCCGCGCTCCCCGACCATGGTGTCGAGCTGGTCGGGCAGCGACCGGATCAGCGGCTCGAGGCGCGCGCGTCGCACGGCGTCCCACACCTCGTCGTCGGTGGCCTCGGGGCGGGCCAGGCGCAGGTTGGCGCCGATGGTCTCGTGGAACAGGTGCCCGTCCTGGGTGACCATGCCCATCGTGTGCCGCAACGACTCGAAGGTGACGTCGCGGACGTCCGTGCCGGCGAGTCGGACGGCACCGCTGTCGACGTCGTACAGGCGGGAGAGCAGCTGCGCGATCGTGGACTTGCCGGCGCCGGAGGACCCGACCAGGGCGACGGTCTGCCCGGGCTCGATCCGGAACGAGACGCCGTGCAGGACCTCGTCGCCGCCGCGGGTGTCGAGCGTGGAGACCTCTTCCAACGAGGCCAGCGAGACCTTGTCGGCGGACGGGTAGGCGAAGCGGACGTCGTCGAACTCGACCGCCACGGGACCGTCGGGCAGGGTGACGGCGTCGGGCTTCTCCTGGATGAGCGGCCGGAGGTCGAGCACCTCGAAGACGCGCTCGAAGCTCACGACGGCACTCATGATCTCGACCCGGGCGTTCGCCAGGCTGGTGAGCGGTGCGTAGAGGCGGGTGAGCAGGAGCGCGAGGGTGACGACGTCGCCGGTGTTCAGCTGGCCGCCGAGGGCGAGCGTGCCGCCCAGGCCGTACACGAGTGCGAGCGCGAGCGCCGACACGAGCATGAGTGCGGTCACGAAGACGAACTGCAGCATCGCGGTGCGGACGCCGATGTCCCGCACGCGGGCGGCGCGGACGCGGAACTCCTCGGCTTCTTCGTCGGGGCGCCCGAACAGCTTGACGAGGGTCGCGCCCGGCGCGGAGAACCGCTCGGTCATCTGCGTGCTCATCGCGGAGTTGTGGTCGGCGGCCTCGCGGCGGAGTGCCGCGAGGCGGCTGCCCATCCGACGCGCGGGGACGAGGAAGACCGGGAGCATGACCACGGCGATGACCGTCACCAGCCACGAGGTGCTCAGCATGACGACGAGGGTCAGCACGAGCGCCACGGAGTTCGTCACGACGCCGGACAGCGTGCCGCTGAAGGCCTGCTGCGCGCCGATCACGTCGTTGTTCAGCCGGCTGACCAGCGCGCCGGTGCGGGTGCGGGTGAAGAACGCGATGGGCATCTTCTGCACGTGGTTGAACACCGCGGTGCGGAGGTCGAGGATGACACCCTCGCCGATCCGCGCCGAGTACCAGCGGGTCAGCAGCGACGACGCGGCGTCGGCGACGGCCACGAGCGCGATGACCAGGGCCAGCCAGACGATGGTCGACACGGCGCCGCGGGCCGCGATGACGTCGACGACCTGACCGGCGAGCACCGGCGTCGCGACGGCGAGGAACGCCCCCACGACGGACAGCGCGATGAACACCACGAGCTGCACCTTGTAGGGCACGGCGAACGTCATGATCCGCCGGAGCGACTCGCGGGAGAAGCCCCGCCCGGCGTCCTTCGCGGACGAGATCTTGTACAGCGAGCTCCAGGCAGCGCCTTCCATGCTCATGCAGTCAGGATACGTCGGGACCACCGACGCCCCGCGCCCCGGTCTGCCACGATCGGAGCATGCCCTCCGACGACCGTCCCCTCGAGCGCCTCGGCTTCCTGACCATCGGCTCGTTCGACCCCGCGCGCCCGGCCGACGGCCACGAGGAGACACTCCGCGTGATCGAACGGGCCGAAGCCCTCGGCTTCGACAGCGCCTGGCTCCGGCACCGCCACCTGCAGCACGGCATCTCGTCACCCGTGGCGATCACGGCCGCCGCCTCGCAGCGCACCTCGCGGATCGCCCTCGGCACCGCAGTCACCCCGATCGGCGCCGAGAATCCGTTCCGCCTGGCCGAGGACCTCGGCACCGTCGACGTGCTGCTCGGCGGTCGGCTGCAGCCCGGGTTCTCCGTGGGGACGCCGATGCACTACGACCTCTACCGCGACGCGATCCACCCGGACACCGCCGAGCACGAGGACCTCGGCAACGACCGGCTCCTGCGCTTCCGCGACCTCGTGCGCGGCGACGCCGTCACGCCGGTCGTCGAGCGACGCGGGATCGAGGAGTTCGCCACCACCGTCCAACCGCAGAGCCCCGGGCTCGCCGACCGGATCTGGTACGGCACCGGCAGCACGCGGTCCGCGGTGTGGGCGGCCGAGAACGGCTTCCACCTGCTCACCTCGAGCGTGACGCGGAGCGAGGTCGGCACGGACTTCGCCACGAACCAGCGCGCCCAGGTCGAGGCGTACCTCGACGCGCACCCGGACCCCGCTGCGGCGCGGGTGTCGCAGGGCCTCGTGGTCATCCCGACCGACACGGCGACGCCGGAGCAGGTCGCACGCTACCGGGCGTACGCCGAGTCCCGGGCCGGTCGGGTCGGGGTGCCGCAGGGGCCGGGCCAGCTGCTGTTCGCCGCCGACCTGGTCGGGAGCTCGGCCGAGATCGCCGACCGACTCCGCGCGGACGCCGGGTACCAGGTGGCGACGGAGGTCGCCTTCGCGCTGCCGTTCTCGTTCGCACCCGACGACTACGCGCAGATCATCGAGGACACGGCCGGGCGCCTGGGTCCGGAGCTCGGCTGGACGCCGGCCACGAGCGCCAGGTGACCGCCAGTCCCGACTGGCAGGTTGGACGGGTGCACACCACCATCGACTCCGCGACCGAGGTCGTCTCCGGCATCCGGTTCCCCGAGGGCAACCGCTGGCACGACGGCCGGCTCTGGTACTCCGAC
This sequence comes from Curtobacterium sp. HSID17257, assembly GCF_003989515.1. Taxonomy (GTDB): domain Bacteria; phylum Actinomycetota; class Actinomycetes; order Actinomycetales; family Microbacteriaceae; genus Curtobacterium. The sequence continues at coordinate 2,849 of NZ_RBLU01000011.1, read as the reverse complement.
ATGCACACGGGCGAGGTCTTCTCGGTCGACCCCGGTTCGCCGGACGTGCGGCCGCGCCTCGAGACGACCATCGACGGCCAGTCGTCCGGCCTCGGGTGGCTCGCCGACGGTCGACTGATCGTCAGTGCCATGAACTCGCGGACGATCCAGGTCGTCCGCCCGGACGGCACGAACGAGCCCTTCGCCGACCTGTCGTCGACCGAGCCCTCGCTCCTCAACGACCTGGTCGTCGACGAGGCGACCGGTCGGACGTACGTCGGCGCGTTCGGCTACGACCTGTACGGCGGCGAGGAGCTGCGCCCGGGGCCGCTCTACCTCGTCGACCAGGACGGCTCCGCGCGGCTCGCCGCCGACGGTCTGGTGTTCCCGAACAGCGCCAACGTGCTCCCCGGCACACGGACCCTGGTGGTCAGCGAGACCTGGGGCGGTCGACTGACCGCGTTCGACATCGAGCCGGACGGATCGCTCACCGGTCGACGCGAGTGGGCCGCGCTGCCCGAGGGGGTCACCCCCGACGGCAGCACGGTCGACGCCGAGGGCGCGATCTGGGTCTGCTCCGTGGACACGGGGGAGTTCCTCCGGGTCGTCGAGGGCGGCGAGGTCACCGACCGCGTCGACGCCCCCGGACTGTGCGCGATCGACTGTGCCCTCGGCGGCGAGGACGGCCGCACCCTCTACCTCGCCACCGCCGACAGCTACGACCCGGACACCACGGCGCGCACGCGCGCCGGCCGGATCAGCGCCGTCCGCGTCACCGTCCCCGGACCGTGACCACGACGGACGTGAGCGGCTGACGGACGGGAGGCGCGGTGCGGTCCGGCACCGCGCCTCCCGTCCGTCAGCACGCGCGTGGTCAGGGCGTGGTGAGCCGAGCGCACAACCGTGCGCGCAGGTCGTCGTCGGCCCCGACGGCGGCGAACGCCGCGTCGACGTCGGCGGCGACGTCCTCGACGATCGGTGTGACGGTGGCGAGCCACTCGGTCACCTGCTCGGCATCCCAGGTCGCCTGGCGGTCGCCCGGTGCGTGGGTGCCGGTGCCGGCCATCGCCCGGACGGAGGCCGCGTGGTCCTCGGCGACGACCGTCGGCGGGACGCCAGCGCCCGCGAGCAGCAGCGTGCTGATCATGCCCGTCCGGTCGCGCCCCGCACTGCAGTGCACGAGCACCCCGGACGGCGCGTCCGCGATCGCCCGCAGCGCACCGAGCACCAGGTCGGGCAGGATCCGCCAGTTGTGCCGCCAGTACTCGGGGGAGTCGAGGATCGGGAAGCAGACCTCGCGGAACTCCGGCTCGTCCTGGTCCTCCGTCGGCGCCGCGACGACGGTGATCCCGGCCAGGGCGTCCGGAGCGACGAGCGGATCGCCGTCGCGCCGCCCCACCTCGTCGGCGCACCGCAGGTCGATCACCGACCGCAGGCCCCATCGACGCGCGTCCTGCCAGCCCCGGTCCGTGAGCAGTTCGCGGCGCGGACCGCGTGCGATCCGGCCGAGCTGCGTCGCACCGGTCGGGGACAGCGGGGTCGGGAGCCCGCCGAGGTCACGCACGTTCCGGTAGCCGTCCCAGTCGAGTCCCCGCACCGTCCCACCGTACGGCGGGTCCTGTCCGTTCGACGCGTCCCCCCGGACGGGGGGAAACCGAGAGCGGGCTGCATGTCTACCGTGAAACCCAACCGAGCGTGACGCTCGTCACCTCATCGACCGGAACCACGACCCGGTCCTCGCACACAAGGAGAGACCACATGTCCAGCGCAGCATCCCCCCGTACCGGTTCGACCCTCGTCCAGAAGGGCGCACTGCTCTTCGGGATCGTCTTCCTCATCGTCGGCATCGCCGGCTTCATCCCCGGCCTGACCATGGACATGGGCACGCTGTCCTTCGCCGGCAACAGCTCGATGGCCATGCTCCTCGGCCTGTTCCAGGTCTCGGTGCTCCACAACATCGTGCACCTGCTGTTCGGCATCGTCGGTCTGCTCGCCGCGCGCTCGGCCGCGGGCTCGCGCTCGTACCTGCTCGTCGGCGGCATCATCTACGCCGTGCTGTTCGTGTTCGGTCTCTTCGTCGCGAACATGGCCGGCGCGGCGAACTTCGTCCCGCTGAACAGCGCCGACAACGTGCTGCACGCGTTCCTCGCGGTCGCGATGATCGTCCTCGGTGTGCTCCTGCCCCGCGCCGGAGCCCGCACCACCCGCTGACACGCAGCCCAGCGCAGACAGGAGCGCGTCGGTCCTCGGACCGGCGCGCTCCTGTCGTCTGCGCGACCCGGACGTGTGCCGGACGGGAGGCTCGTGGCGGTCCGGCACCGTGCCTCCCGTCCGCCGGGTGGTGCGGTGCGCACCCGCGGTGCCAGGATGCCGTCAGCACCGGTCGCGGACCGGGCAGACCGACCGGGAACGGCGAGGGAGACGGACATGGCTGGAGTGTTCAGCGACGCGGAGCGTGCCGCGATGCAGCAGGCGGCGGAGGAGCGGAAGGCGACACGTGGGCTGAAGGGCGCCGCGAAGCGCGAGGCCGAACGCGAGGCCTGCACGGCCGCGATCGAGGCGCTCGAGGGCTTCGACCAGACGCTGGCGTCGCGGTACCACGTGCTCGTGACCGAGGTCGCTCCTGAGCTCGATCCGAAGACCTGGTACGGGTTCCCGTCCTACGCGCGGGACGGCAAGGTCGTCACCTTCGTGCAGCCGGCGTCGAAGTTCGGTGCGCGGTACGCGACCGTCGGGTTCCAGGAGGACGCTGCGCTCGACGACGGGCCGATGTGGGCGACCTCGTTCGCCGTCGTCGAGTGGACCGACGAGGTCGAGCAGCGGCTGCGCGAGCTGGTGCGCCGGGCCGCCGGCTGAACCCGCGCGGCCGA
>NZ_RBLU01000132.1 GCF_003989515.1 Curtobacterium sp. HSID17257 | reverse complement strand
CCCCGGCTGCTCGCGCCCGAGCACACGCGTCGTCGAGCGCCGCGCCGAGGCCGTCGCGCCCGGGATCGGCCGGCCGGATGGTCGTCATCGAGGTCCGGAGCGCGGACACCGCCTGCCGGAGCGTCTCGGCGGCCGCCCGCGTCTCGGGCACCGCACCGAGCGACAGCGCCAGTCCGGCGACGTCCTGCACCGGCCCGTCGTGCAGTTCGCCGGCGAGGCGACGTCGCTCGTCGGCCTCGGCGTCGAGCGCGCGCCCGAGCAGCCGCTCACGGAGGCGCTGGCCCGCGCGGATCCGCAGGAGCAGCCAGAGCAGGAGCGGGACGAGCAGCAGGAGGACGACCCCGACCGTGCCGAACGCCAGTGCGGCGAACGCGGTCCGCAGGTCGGCGGCGCGGGCGAGGACCTGGTCGTAGGGGCGGTACGCCTCGAACAGCAACGCCTCGCCGGACGGCGTGTGCACCGCCTGGTACGCCTCGAGCAGCGGTCCGTGTCCGCGTTCGTAGCGGTTCTCGGGCTCGTCCAGGTCGGACACCTCGGCGTCGGAGCGGTCGGTCCGGAGTGCCTCGAGGTCCTCGTCGGACAGCGGGAAGCGCTCGCCCACCAGTCGGGGCTCGTCCGACCACAGCACGGTGCCGTCCGCACCCCAGAGCTTCAGGCGCACCGTCGAACCGGCGCGGGACTCGCCGGCCAGGGCGTCGTCGAGTCGGGCGCGTGCGGCGGCACGGGCACCCGGGTCGCGGCCGGCGACGTCGTCGACGAGGGCGGGTTCCACCACGACGCGGGCGAGCGCTGCCGTGTCGGCGGTGGCGTCGCGGACGGCGAAGGACTCGGCGACGCGTTGCGCGACGAGGGTGCCGGCGGTGGCGACGACCGCACCGCCGAGCAGCGCGGCGACGACGACCCCGACGAGGACCCGTCGCCAGGGGGTCCGTGCGGCACGACGACGGGGATCGGCGGCGACGAGCACGACCGGGGTCGCCTGCCCGCTGGTCGACGCCCGTTGTCCACGCACGGAGCAACCGTAACCGGCCTGAGCTGTGCTCGGGTCCCGGTCGCGGCTGCTGGACGAGCGGGTCCGGCCCGGGTGCTCGTTCCTTCCCATCACACGTGGAGTGGGAAGCGGAACCGCGCGTACCTGGTCGGGAGGAACGACCTGGTACGCGCGGTTCCGCCTGGTACGCGCGGATCCGCCTGGTAAGCGCGGATCCGTCTGGCAGGGCGGCGTGACCAGGGGACGGACGGGAGGCGCGGTGGCAGCTGGCACCGCGCCTCCCGTCCGTGCGTGCTCGCGTCAGCCGGCCGGCGTCCGGTCGGGCGCGGAGGCGAGCGCCTGCCGCACCGAGCCCCACGCGGCGAGCCGCTCGCGGACGGCGTCGTCCCGCTCGACCTCGAGCGCCGTCGCGTGGGCCTGCTCGAGCACGTCGTCGACCACGACGCGCTGTCCCGAGCGGGCCGAAGCGATCGCCGCGTCGACCATCACCAGGCTCATCACGTTGCCGTGGACCTCGCCGTCGGGGGTGGCGCCGGTCCGGACGGCCCGGACGAACGACGCGAGCGCCCCGGCGATCTCCGTGCCGACCCCGGGCGCACCTGCCGGGGTGCCGGGTGCGTCGTCGATCACGCTCGACGGGTCGTGGTCGCCGTCCCACGCGGCGGAGCCCGACGCGCCGGTCGCGTGCCAGTCGCCGTTCCACGAGGTCTCGTCGCCGGGCGCGCACCACGAGCCGTCGTAGACGTAGCGGACGTCGTCCTCGAAGGCGAAGACCGCGGCGGCGTTCGCGTCCCCCCGGTACCAGGACCACGACGGGTTCCACGACTCGCAGTACACCGACACGGGTTCGCGCTCGAGCATGTACCGGGCGGAGTCGAACGCGTGGATCGCCATGTCGAGGAGCAGCACGTCGTCCATCTCCTCGCGGAAGCCGCCGAAGTGCGGTGCCTTCGCGAAGCGCGTACCCAGGCTGCCGACACCGCCGAGCGCGCGGACGTGCTGCCGGAAGGCGACGAGCTGGTCGTTGTAGCGGCGCGACTGGGACACCATGAAGAGCTGTCCGGTCGCCTCGGCGGCGGCGGCGAGGGAGAGCGCCTCGGCGACGGTCTGCGCCGCGGGCTTCTCGCCGAGCACGGGGAGCCCGGCGTGCAGGGCGTCCATCGTGACCGGGTGGTGGGCGACGGGCACCGTGATGTCGAGGACGGCCTCGGCGCCGGTCTCCGCCAGGAGTGCGGGCAGGTCGCGCCCGACCGGGATCGTCGGGGAGCCGGCGAGTTCGGCCCCGGCGCGCGCGGCGTCGAGGTCGAGGTCGACGACGCCGACGAGTTCGACGTCCGGGTCGGCGGCGACGGTGCCGAGCCAGGCGCGGCCCATCCCGCCGGCGCCGACCTGCACGACCCGCAGCGGGGCGTGATCGGTCATGCGCGGGCCTCGGCGGACTCGGCTGGCTCGTCCTCGGGTGCGTCGTCGAACGGGCCGCGGTAGTGCTGGCCCTCGAAGTACTCGCCGAGGTCGTAGCGGCGCAGCGTCGGGAGCTCGCGCTCGCGGTCCGGTCGGGCCCACTCGGCCCCGTTGGCGACCACGCGTCGGACGTCCGGGTGGTGGTACACGGGGAAGTCCTGGTCGCCGGGCGAGAAGTAGAAGATCTTCCCGAGGCCGCGACGGTAGGTCATGCCGCTGCGGAAGACCTCGCCACCGGTGAACCCGGAGATGAAGACGAGCTCGTCGGGCGTGGGCACGTCGAAGTACTCGCCGTACATCTCCTGCTCGGGGATGACGATCGGGTTCGGCACGCCCCGCGTGATCGGGTGCTGCGGGTTGACGGTCCAGACGAGTTCCTGGTCGTGCTCGCTCCGCCAGCGCAGGGTGCACGTGGTGCCCATGAGCTTGCCGAAGATCTTCGACCAGTGGCCGGAGTGCAGGACGACCAGGCCCATGCCGGACAGGACGTGCTTGTGGACGCGGTCGACCACGGCGTCGTCGACGTCGGCGTGGGCGGCGTGCCCCCACCAGGTCAGGACGTCGGTCTCGGCGAGCACGGCCTCGGACAGTCCGTGCTCGGGCTCCTGCATGGTCGCGGTCCGGACGACGGCGTCGGGCAGGTTCTCGCGGATGCCGTCGGCGATGGCGCCGTGCATGCCGTCGGGGTAGCGCTCGGCGACGTGCTGCTCGACCTGCTCGTGGACGTTCTCGCCCCAGACGGTGATGCGCAGCGGGGTGGTGGTCATGGTGTGGGCCTTCCTGGAGGAGTGGCGGGGTGCACCGGCGGGGGCGGTCGTCACTTGACCGCGCCGCCGAGTGCACCGGCGGAGATGTAGCGCTGGGCGACGATGAGGAGCACGGCCGCCGGCAGTGACGCGAGGACCGACGTCGCCATGACGGGTCCCCAGTCGGTGACGTTCGAGCCGATGTAGTTGTAGATGCCGAGCGTGATCGGGCGGACCGCGTCGGTCGACGTGAGGGTGAGGGCGATGAGGAAGTCGCCCCAGGCGCCGAGGAACGTGAACAGCGCCGCGGTGACGATGGCGTTGCGGCTGATCGGCAGGACGATCGACACGAAGGCCCGGAGGTCGTTCGCGCCGTCGACCAGCGCGGCCTCGACGAGGCTCGGCGGGATCGACTCCATGAACGCCCGCATGAGCAGGATCGCGAACGGCACCTGCACGGCGCTGTCGGCCAGGATCAGCCCGACGTAGCTGTTCAGGAGCCCGACGTTGTTGAACAGCGTGTAGAGCGCGTTGGCGATGACGATGCCGGGGATCATCTGCGTGATGAGCAGCACGAGCAGGAACACCTTCGTGCCGCGCATCCGGAACCGGGCGAGGCCGTACGCCGCCGGGGTGGCGATCGCCAGCGTCAGCACGACGGTGCCGAGGCCGATGATCATGCTCGACACGAAGTTCTGCCCCTGCTGGGCGAACGCGGCCCGGTACCCGGCGAACGTCGGGTTCCACGGGAACCAGGTTGCGGTGGCGGCGCCCGAGGTGGCCTGCAGGCTGGTGTTCACCATCCAGTAGACGGGGAAGATCATGATCGCGAGGAACACGATCCCGAGGATGGTGAAGGGCAGCCCCTTCGCGGTGCGGCGTGGTCGAGGCGATCGCGCGCTCCGCTTCGTCGTGATCGCGCGCGTGACGGTGACGGTCTGGTTCGCGAGTCCGACGCTCATTCGTCGACCGCCTTCCGTGAGATCGCGATGTAGACCATCGCGAAGACGAACGAGACGACGATGAGCACGTTGCTCACCGCGGCTCCGATGCCGAACTGGAAGTTGATGAACGACTGGTGGTAGGCGTTCGTGGCGAGGGTCTGCGTCGAGTTCGCGGGACCGCCGCCGGTCAGGCCGAGGATGATGTCGACGACCTTCAGCGTGTAGACGACCCCGAGCACGATCACCACGCTCACGACGCTCCGGATGCTCGGCCAGGTGATGTACCGGAACGCCTTGAACCCGGTGGCACCGTCGAGGGCGCCCGCTTCGTAGAGCTCCGGTGGGACGGACTGCAGCCCGCTGTACAGGATCGTCGTGTTGAAGGGGATGCCGAGCCAGACGTTCACGCCGATCACGGCGATGAGGGCCAGGCTCGGGCTGACGAGCCACGGCACCGGGCCGATGCCGACGACGCCGAGCAGCTGGTTCAGTGCACCGCTGTCCTGGTCGAGCAGCCACTTCCACACCGCGCTCGACGCGATGAGGGGCAGCAGCCACGGCAGGAGCAGCAGGCCGCGCAGGAAGCCCGACAGCGGGAAGTGCCGCCGGAAGAACAGCGCGAGGCCGAGGCCGAGGACGAACTGCAGGACGATCGAGCCCGCGGTGAACAGGGCGGTGTTGACGACGCTGGTCGTGAAGACGCTGCTCGAGAAGACCGCGACGTAGTTGCCGAGGCCGACCCAGGGGGCCTCGCCGGTGAAGAAGGTCTTCGTCGTGTAGTCCTGGAACGACATCACGACGTTCTTGACCACGGGGTACCCGAAGAACAGGGCGACGAACACCGCGGCCGGCACGACGAAGAGCCAGCGGGTGATGGTCGACCGGAGGCGCGCGCGGCGCTGTCCGGGGCGGGCGGGGGCCGCGGGCATCGTCGCCCGGGGCCGGATCTGCGTGGAGGCGCTCATGTCAGGTCCTTCCGTCAGGGGCGGGGAGCCGGCCTCGCGGCCGGCTCCCCGGCTCCGCTACTGGTTCTGCGACTGCGCCTGCTCGAGCGCCTGCTCGGGGTCGGCCTTGCCGGTCAGTGCGAGCTGGACGGCGGTGTAGATCTTCGTGGCGGCCTTGGGCCAGTCCGGTCCGAGCTCGCCGGTGCGCGCGCGGGCGGTCTGCACGGTGGTGACGAACGAGGCCACGTCGGCGTGGTCCTCGGCCCACTTCTTGCCGACCTCGATGTTGGTGGGCACGTTCCCGCTGACCCCGGCCAGGACGGCCTGCATCTTGTCGCTGTTCAGGCACCCGACGAACTTGCCGGCGAGCTGCATCTTCTCCTTGTCGCCCGTCTGCGGGACGGTGAAGGCCTCGCCGCCGAGCGGGGCGACGGTCTCGGACCCGGTGCGCGTCGGGATCGGGACGCTGTCGAACTCCAGGTCCTTCGCCTTCTTGAGTGCCGGCAGCTGCCACGGACCGTTGATCATCATCGCGGCCTTGCCGGCGATGAACTGGTTGTTGACGTCGGCCTGTGCCCAGTTGATCGAGCTCTTCGACATCGAGCCGTCGTCCTGCAGGTCCTGCACGAGCTGCAGCGCCTGCGCGGCCTCGGGCGTCGCGATGTCCTTCTCGTCACCGCCGTTCGACCAGAAGAACGGCAGGAACTGCCAGGTGCCCTCGTAGGTGTTGATGTTGCTCATCGCGAAGCCGTAGGTCGACCCGTTGGTGAGCTTCTTCGCTGCTGCCTTCAGCTCGTCCCACGTCTTGGGCGGCTGGACGCCGGCGTCGGCGAGCAGCTTCTTGTTGTAGTACAGCGCGATGGAGTTCGTGTTCGGCTGCAGACCGTAGAGCTTGCCCTCGAAGGTGTTCGCGCCCTTGACGCCGGGGACGTCGTCGTCCGCGTCGAGACCGTAGTCGGCGAGGTCGGAGAGCGCTCCGGACGAGGCGATCTGCTGGACGTCGGGGTTGTCGAGCATGAGCACGTCGGGCAGGGTGCGCGACGACGCCTGCTGCAGGACCTTCGAGATGAGGCCGGCTCCGGCGACGTGGTTGATCTTCACCTCGACGCCGACGTCCTTCGCGCACTGCTGGTACACGGGGTCGTAGTTCGCGTCGTAGTAGTCCTCGATCGTGAGGGTCTTCCCGCCGCCGGACGACGACGCGTTGCCGGCGCCGGAGCACCCGGTCAGGACGAGGGGGACCGTCGCGATGATCGCGGCGGCGCCGACGAGGGCGCGGCCCCGGCGGGACGTGGAGCGGAAACCAGGCTTCATTGCACTGCTCTTCTCTTCGCGGATGCGGGGAAGGACACGGTGCGTCGACTCCACTGACGTCGTCGTCGCGGTGGTCCTGGGGCGAGAAGCTAACAGAAAAGCGCTTCACCTGTAAAGCGCTTTTCTGGTTCCGCCGCGGGACTATGCTCAGGACCACCGCAGCGCACGCGGGGCAGGTCGGCACCGTCGCCGTCCTGCTCCTGGACGTGCCCCGGATGCCGGGCGGTACCGATCGATCAGGAGGGTCCGATGGCCACGATGCAGCAGGTCGCCGACCGTGCCGGCGTCTCCATCGCGACGGTGTCGTTCGTGGTGAACGGCACGAAGTACGTCACGCCGGCCACCACGGCGAAGGTCACCGCGGCGATGCGCGAGCTGAAGTTCCGCGGCAACGTCGTGGCGCGCGCCCTCGCGAGCCGACGGACCCGGATCATCGCCCTGCTGTTCCCGACCACGGGCAACCGCTTCAGCCCGACCACGTCCGAGTTCTTCATGAACGCCGCCGAGCGGGCCTCCGAGCGGGGCTACCACCTGGTGCTGTGGCCGGTCGACCCGGCGGGCGACGACCTCGACGACCTGGTCTCCGGCGGTCTCGTCGACGGCGTCGTGCTCATGGAGGTGCGGATGGACGACCCGCGCGTCGTCAAGCTGTCCGAGCTCGGCGTCCCGTTCACGCTGATCGGCCGGACGCGGGACGCGGACGAGCTGCCGTACGTCGACATCGACTTCGAGACCACCATCGAGGACGGCCTCGACCACCTGCAGGACCTGGGCCACCGGCGCTTCGGGCTGGTGCTCGAGAACCTCGAGGGCACGCCGATGGCCGGGTACGCGCCGCACCTGCGGGTCGAGGACACCTTCCGCCGCTCGGTCGCGGAGCGCGGCGGTGCGGGAACGATCGTGTACGCCGGTCCCGGGAGCGAGGGCGGCCGCGACGCTGCCCGGCGCCTGCTCGAGGCCGACCCCGACGTCACCGCGGTGCTCGTGATGAAGGACGACTCGTCCGCCGGGCTGCTCGTCGGCCTGTACGCCGCGGGCCGACGGGTGCCGGACGACGTCTCGGTCCTGAGCATCGCGTCCTCCGCGGCAGCGGGGGACCAGCACCACCCGCGCCTCTCCACGATGATCGCGCCCGGTCGCGAGCTCGGCGTCCGCGCGGCGGACGCGCTGATCGACCGCCTCGACGGCACGTCCGTCGAGA
>NZ_RBLU01000131.1 GCF_003989515.1 Curtobacterium sp. HSID17257 | reverse complement strand
CCACCGCCTTTCCCTTCACTACGCCCTTCCGATCGCCGGGAGGCGCGTCCCGCCTCAGCGCTCCTCGCCGCGGCGGGCGATGGTCCGGACCATGACCTCGAGCGCGTAGTGCGCGTCGCGTGACCCGCCCTTCACCGCTGTGTCGGCCGCCGCGATGCTCGTGATCGCGTTCGCCAGCCCGGCCTCGCTCCACCCCGCGACGTCGCGCTGCGCGCGCTGCACCTGCCACGGCGCCATGCCGAGTGCGGATGCCGCCTGGCCGCTCGACCCACGGAAGCCACTGACCTTCGCCATCGTGCGGATCTTGCTCGCGAACGCCGCGACGATCGGTACCGGGGCCTCCCCGGTCGCGAGGGCGTGCCGCAGCTCGACGATCGCCGGGGCCGAGCGACCGGCGAGTGCGATGTCGGCGACCTTGAACGCATTGGTCTCGACGCGACCGCCGTAGTACTTGTCGACGGTCCGGTCGGTGATCTCCTCGGCCTCGTCCGCCAGCAGCTGCCGGCACGCGGCCGCGAGCTCCGCGAGGTCGTCGGCGAACGCCGCGACGAGCGTGCGCACCGCCGAGGGCGCGATCTTCCGGCGGGCGGCCCGGAACTCGGCGTTGACGAAGTCGATCTTGTCGGTGTCGCGCTTGAGCTCGTCGCACTGGACCTCGACGCCGCCGCCGACTCCGCTGCGGATGGTGTCGAGCAGCTTCTTGCCGCGCATGCCACCACCGTGCCGCAGGATCAGCGTGACGTCATCGGCGGGCGCCTGCAGGTAGGAGATCGTCTCGGTGATGAAGGCGTCGGTGCACTTCTCGACGTTCGTCACCCGCACGAGCCGGGGCTCACCGAAGAGCGAGGGGCTCGCGAGCGTCGCCAGGAGCCCGGGCGCGTACTGGTCTGCCTCGAGGTCGTGCACCTCGAGCGCCGGGTCCTCGCCGACGAGCAGGTCACGGAGGACGCTGCTCGCACGCTCTGCCAGGAACTGCTCGGGCCCGGTGACGAGCACGACGGGTGCCGGTCGGACGCCGGACCACGGCACCTGGTCGATCTTGGCGGCTGCGCGCGTGGGCTTCTTGGCGGGCATGCGTTCCTTCCGTCGGCTCCGGGGCGAGCTGGTCGGGGCCTGGTCCGATCCTACGGGCCGCCGCCGACGCAGGTCCCGCCGAGGTGGGCCGCACCGACGCGACCGCTGCCGACGCTGCCCGCGCCGGCCCGACCGTCGACGCCGGTTCCGGAGGCGGAGCCGCCGTCCGCTCGGTCCACGCCGTCAACGCACCGTCGGCAGTCCGCGAAACCACGACGGTGCCCTGTCGGTCGGTCCGGAACGCCGTCGTTCCCGCAGCACGGAGGGCGTCGAGCGCCGACGCCGTCGGGTGTCCGTAGGTGTTGTCGGCACCGACGCCGATGAGTCCGATCGGTGCGGCGAGCTGTCGGTACAGCGCCGGGTCCTGGTCGGCGGACCCGTGGTGCGCAACCTTCACGACGTCCGGGTGCGCCTCCACGAGCGGGCGGAGTCGACGCTGCGCGTGCTCCCCGAGGTCACCGAGGAACACCCCGGACACGCACGCCGTGCACGCCGTGTCGCGCATCGTCTCGAGGACGAGACTCGCGTCGTTGCCCGACTGCCGGGAGCCGGCGCGCGGCCACACCACTCGCCAGCGCAGCGCGCCGAGGGTGCCCGACGTCGCGTCGTCGGCAGTGCGCACCTCGACGCCGGCCCGTTCGAGCTCCTCGACGACCCGGTCGTCCTCGGGCCGTCCGACCGGGCCGACCAGTGCCCGCGCCACCCGGTCCGCCACGGCTCCGACCGCACCGACGTGGTCGCGGTCGAAGTGGGTCAGCACCAGCAGGTCGACCCGGTCGACCCCGAGCAGGTCGAGGCACCCGAGCAGCAGTTCCTCGTCGTCGCCGGTGTCGACGAGGGCGACCGGTCCGGCACCGTCGCGGACCAGGACGGCATCGCCCTGACCGACGTCGCACGCAGCGACCGACCAGTCCCCCGGCACGGTCGAGCGCACGACGAGCCGCGGGACGGCGACGGCCCCGAGCCCGATCACGACGACCGCCCCGGCCGCCACCAGCGCCCACGTCCGGCGCTGCTGCTCGGCGAGCACGGCTCCGGCGACCGCCGCGCTGGCCACCGCCGCCGTCACCGCGCCGGGAGGGCCGGCCGGCCAGTCGAGCGTCGCCGCCGGCAGGGCAGCCGCACCGTGGGCGACCGCGCCGATGAGCGATGCGGGCGCCCATGCGACGTGCGCGACGACCCCCGCACCCCAGGGCCAGACCGGGGCGAGCAGGCACGCGGGGAGCCCGGTGACGGTGACGACCGGCGCGAGGGGGTCGGTCAGCAGGTTGGCCGGCACGGCGTACGTGGGCAGGGTCGGGGCGAGCACGACCGTCACCGGCCAGCACGCGACCTGCGCCGCGACCGGTACGGCCACCGCCGCGGCGACGGGTTGCCACCACCGCCGCGCGAGCAGGGCCGTCAAGCGCGGTGCCAACGCGATGATGCCGCCGGTGGCGAGGACCGACAGTGCGAACGCCGGAGCCCGGGCGTACCAGGGATCGACCACGAGCATGCCGAGGACGGTGAGCGCCAGGAGCGGCACCCCGCGGAGCGGTCGACCGGACAGCCGGACGACCAGCACCACGACCGCCATCACCGCGGCGCGGACGATCGACGGGTCGGGGCGGACGAGCACCACGAACGCCACGAGGAACCCGACCGCCACGACTGCCCGGAGGACGCGGGGGAACCCGAGTGCTCGGCACGCGGCCACGACGAGCGCGACGACGACGGCGCAGTTCGAGCCGGACACCGCCGTCAGGTGCGTCAGGGCGGTGGTCTCCATCGCGGACTCGGTGGCCGGGTCCAGGCCGCCGCGGTCTCCGATCGCCAGCCCGCGCAGGAGTGCGCCGCCGGGTTCGGGCAGGTCGTCGGTCACCGCCGTGAAGGCACGGCGGACGCGCTCCGCCGCCGCGAGCGGACCGGTCGGCGGCGCGACCTCGGGCCGTCCGCGCAGGAACACCACCGCCGCGGTCGGAGCGCCGCCCTCGTCGGCCTGCACGGTGGCACGCGCCCGCAGTACGGCCCCGGCCGACGCACGGAAGTGCTCGGCGGGGACCACACGGACCGGGACCGCGAGCCCCGTCGAGCTCTCGAGCGCTCGGAGCGTGCCCGTCGTCGACCGGTCGGTGTCGGCGAGGTCCCGGGTCAGCACCACCTCGACGGTGCTCGTCCGTCCTAGCCGATCGACGAGCGGCTGCGGCGACCGCTCCGGAGCACCCACCGCGACCGCCACCGCCACGAGGGAGCCGCAGGCCGCCACCAGCAGCAGGCAGCCCAGCACCCCGGGCAGCACGCCTCCCAGCACGCGGACCGGCACACCGGGCAGCACGAGAGCCAGGAGGACGGCACCGCCGATCGACGCGACGGTCGTCGCACACCACCACGCCGCTCCCGGTGCCCCGACGAGCAGCGCGGCCTCGACCCAGGCGACGACCACCGGACCCGCCAGGCGCAGGTCGGCGACGGTGGGGTGCAGCTCCACGGCTCAGACCCGGACCCGGTCGCGCAGCTCGGCGAGCCGTGTGTCCCCGATGCCGCTGACCTCGAGCAGGTCATCCACCGACGAGAACCCGCCGTGCTCCTCGCGCCACGCCAGGATGCGGGCCGCCAGCGCCGGACCGATGCCGGGAAGGGTCTCGAGCGTCGCCTGGTCGGCGGTGTTGAGGTCGACGACGTCCGCCCCGGGGTCGACGCCGCCCGCACCGCTGCTCCCGGCGGTGCCACCGGCACTCGAACCCCCGCCACCCGAGCCCCCCGGTACGTCCGGCCGCAGTGCTTCGGGCACCGCCGTCTCCCCCACCCGCGGGACGTACAGCCGTTCCCCGTCCACCACGGGGCGGGCCAGGTTGAGCCGGGCGAGGTCGGCGTCCGCCGTGGCTCCACCGGCCTGCTGCAGCACGTCGTCCACGCGGGTGCCGGAGGGGACCTCCACGACACCGGCACGGACCACCGCGCCGAGCACGTACACGGACACCGCCGCCGCACTCGCCGACCCCGTGGGCGCCCCGACCCCGGGTGCGTCGGCCGAGGCGGGTCCCGGCGAGGCACCGGTGCCGGGCCCGCGGGACGGGCGAGCCTCCGCCGTCGACGGCCCACTCGTCACCGTCACCCCGGCCGACGAGCGCGCATCCAGCGTCCCGATCGCGACGACCACCAGGGCGAGCGCGACCACCACCGCAGCCAGCGCCACGGCAGCTCGCGGTGACAGCGCGAACCGGGACACCCACGACCCGGCGCCGGGCGGTTCAGGAGACGGAGCAGTCATGGTCGGCACGCTAGGCGCACCGCGGGAACGGCAACGGCCCGGCGGTCCCTCCTGTGGAGGACGCCGCCGGGCCGTCAGCTGGGGAGGACTCCCGTCAGCCCTTGATCGCGATGTTCACGAGCTTCGGCGCCCGCACGATGACCTTCACGATCTCGCGGTCACCGATGTACCGCTGCACGTTCGCGGACGCACGCGCGAGCTGCTCGAGCTCGTCCGCCTCGATCGACTTCGACACCTCGAACGAGTCGCGAACCTTGCCGTTGACCTGCACGACGGCCGTCAGGGTGTCCTGCACCAGCAGCGTCGGGTCGGCCTTCCGCCAGCCGTGCGTGGCGACGGTGGCCTCGTAGCCCAGCTTCTCCCACATCTCCTCACCCGTGTACGGCGCGAAGACGGCGAGGGCGAGGGCGATCGTCTCGACGGCCTCACGCACGGCCGGGTCACCGGCGCCGGGGCCGCTGTCGATCGCCTTGCGGGTGACGTTGACCAGGTCCATCAGTCGAGCGATCACGACGTTGAACTTGAACGCCTCCATCATCCCCGGCGCATCGGCCAGGAACCGGTGGGTCACCTGCCGCAGGGCACGGTCGCCGTCCGCCCAGACCGCGTCGGGTGCCGAGGTGACGTCGAGCGCCAGGCGGTAGGCGCGCGCGAGGAAGCGCGCGGACGCCGACGGCGACACGTCCTCCCAGTTGATGTCGTCCTCCGGCGGACCGGCGAAGCCCATCACCAGGCGGATCGCGTCGACACCGTTCGCGTCGAGCTCGTCGCCGAGCGAGACGCCGCCCTTCGACTTCGACATCTTCGAGCCACCGGACAGCACCATGCCCTGGTTGAGCAGCGCCGAGAACGGCTCGGTGAAGTCCAGGTAGCCGAGGTCGAACAGGACCTTCGTGACGAACCGCGCGTAGAGCAGGTGCAGGATCGCGTGCTCGATGCCGCCGATGTACTGGTCGACCGGCGCCCACTTCCGCGCCGCCTCCGGATCGAACGCCTGCGTGTCGTCCTGCGCGGACAGGAAGCGCAGGAAGTACCACGACGAGTCGACGAACGTGTCCATCGTGTCGGTGTCGCGCGTCGCCGGGGTGCCGTCGACGGGGTTCGGCACGTTCACCCAGTCGATCGCCCCACCGAGCGGCGAGGTGCCCTTCGGCTTCAGGTCGAGGCCCTCGGTCGACGGCAGGCGCACCGGCAGCTGGTCCATCGGGACCGGGTGCTCGGTGCCGTCGGCACCGTGGATGATCGGGATCGGGGTGCCCCAGAAGCGCTGGCGCGAGATCAGCCAGTCGCGCAGGCGGTAGGTCTTCGCGGCCCGACCGGTGCCGCGCTCCTCGAGCAGCGAGATCGCCGCGGTGATCGCGTGCTGCTTCGACATGCCGTCGAGCGGCCCGGAGTTGATCATGCGGCCCTGGCCGGTCAGCGCCTCGCCCGTCGACACCGGGTCGAGCGCGGGGAGGTCCTCGAGCGTCGCGCCCTCGGGGATGACCGGGATCGCGCCGGTGACCGGCTGGTTCGTGTCGACGACGACCTTGACGGGCAGGTCGAAGGCCCGTGCGAAGTCGAGGTCGCGCTGGTCGTGCGCCGGGACCGCCATGACCGCTCCGTGCCCGTAGTCGGCGAGCACGTAGTCGGCGGCCCAGATCGGCAGGCGCTCCCCCGTCAGCGGGTGGATCGCGAAGCGGCCGAGCGGCACGCCGGTCTTCGGCCGGTCGGCGTTCTGCCGGTCGATCTCGGACGTCTTCTGGGTGGCGGTCAGGTAGTCGGCGAACGCAGAACGCACGGAGTCGTCCGCCGAGGCGACGAGCGATGCCGCCAGGTCGGAGTCCGGCGCCACGACCAGGAACGTCACCCCGTGGATCGTGTCCGGGCGCGTGGTGAACACGGTGACGGGCTCGTCGCGCCCCTCGATGACGAAGTCGACGTCGGCACCGACCGAGCGGCCGATCCAGTTGCGCTGTTGCGCGATGACCTTCGCCGGCCACCGCCCCTCGAGCTGGTTGAGGTCGTCGAGCAGCCGGTCGGCGTACTTCGTGATCGCGAAGTACCACTGCGTCAGCTTCTTCTTGACGACGACGGCACCGGAGCGGTCCGAGGTGCCGTCGGGCAGCACCTGCTCGTTCGCGAGCACGGTCTGGTCCACCGGGTCCCAGTTGACCCAGCTGTCCTTCCGGTAGGCCAGGCCCTTCTCGTACATCTTCAGGAACAGCCACTGGTTCCACTTGTAGTACTCGGGGTCCGAGGTGTGGATCTCGGTCGTCCAGTCGAACGACGGCGCGTACCGCTTGAACGACGCCTTCTGCTGCTCGATGTTCGCGTACGTCCACTCGGCCGGGTCGACGCCGCGCTTGATCGCCGCGTTCTCGGCGGGCAGCCCGAAGGAGTCCCAGCCGATCGGGTGCAGGACGTTGAAGCCCTGCTGGCGCCAGTAGCGCGCCACGAAGTCACCGAGCGCCCAGTTCTCGGCGTGCCCCATGTGCAGGTCACCGGACGGGTAGGGGAACATCTCGAGGATGTACTTGCGCGGGCGCGAGTCGTCGAGGTCGGTCGTGAAGAGCCCGAGCTCCTCCCAGCGGGGCTGCCACTTCTCCTGGATGCGGCGGAAGTCGTAGGCGTCCGGATCGACGGCGGGCTGCTCGCCGGAGGGTGCGGTGGAGTGCTCGGTGGTCACGATCACCAAGGGTACAAGGCCTGGAGGCCCGCCCCGGCCCCGCCGTCGGACCGTCCGTCCGGCGGGCGGTCACCGGGTCGAGCGGGCGGCTCCGTCGGTGACGAGACGCCCGTCGCGCATGCGCAGGGTCCGGTCGACGAGGTCGGCCGGCACCGGCACGTGGGACACGACCAGGACCGTGCGGCCGGCCTGCCGCGCGGCACCGACGAGGTCACGGAGCACGGCGTCGCCGAGGTCGGGGTCGACGTCGGCCGTCGGCTCGTCGAGCACCAGCACGGGGAAGGCGTGCAACAGCGCCCGCGCGAGCGCGAGCCGGTGCGCCTGCCCGCCGGACAGCAGTCCACCGCGCTCCCCCACCGGGGCGTCGAGTCCGCCGCGCCCGGCGACCCAGGGGCCGAGCCCGACCCGGTCGAGCACGGCGGTGAGCTCGGCGTCGGTGACGGTGTCGCGCGCGAAGAGCAGGTTCTGCCGCACGGACTGGTCGAACACGAACGGGTCCTGCTCCACGAGCCCGACCCGGGCACGCACCGCATCGGGGTGCATCGACCGGGCCTCGACCCCGTCGAGCGTGTAGGAACCCTCGTGCTCGACGAACCGCACCAGGGCATCCACGAGCGTCGACTTCCCGGCACCGCTCGGGCCCTCGAGCACGACGACCTCGCCCGGGTGCAGGTCGAGTGACACCCGGTCGACCGCCGCCGTCGTCGCGCCGGGCCACCGCACGGTGACGTCCCGCAGCGCGAGGCGGACCGGCCCGTCGACGACGAGGTCCGACGGCTCGGCCGGCTCGTCCGGCTCCGGCACGATGCCGTCCGGCAGCGCCGCGGGAACGACCTGCTCGATCCGCTCGGCGGCGGCACGGACCG
>NZ_RBLU01000130.1 GCF_003989515.1 Curtobacterium sp. HSID17257 | reverse complement strand
TGCACGCTGCCGCCGCCGGTGCCACGGCGATGCTCGACCTTTCAGACGGTCTGGCGATCGACGGCGGACGGCTCGCCCGTGCCAGCCGGGTGACGCTCGACCTCGACCCGGAACCCCGGCTCGACGACCTCGCCCTGCACGGCGGCGAGGACCACGGCCTGCTCGCGGCATTCCCGCCCGACGTCGCGCTGCCCGGCGGCTTCCGGCGCATCGGTACGGTCGTCGGCAGCGGCAGCGCCGACCTGGTGCGCGGCGGCGAGCCGGTCCCGACGACCGGGTGGGACCCGTACGCCGACTGGGACGGTGCCGGGGGCTGACCGCCGGGGCTGCGCCGAGCCTCCCGGCCGGTCGTCCGCGGCCAGGTGCGCAGGTGCCGCCCACAACGACACTTCCGACGTCGTACGACAGCGGTTGTGTCGCTGCAGTCCACCGCGCGCCGCCCGCGAGCGCGCCATCCGGACGCGCCGTGCGTGCACGCCAGCGTCAGGCCGGGGTGACGGCCTCCCACGCCACGGTCTCGCCGTAGCTGCGCTTGCTGAACGGCTCCAGCCCGACCGGCCACGTCGGTTCCGGCGATCGCTTGCTCCGCTCGACGACGACCACCGCGCCGGGGGTGAGCCGTGGCACGAGCGCCTCGAGCACGTCGGCGATCTCCTGCTCGGCGACGTCGTACGGCGGGTCGATGAAGACCAGGTCGAAGGTCCGCACCGTGCTCCGCAGGTACCCGAGTGCCGGCTGCGGCTGCACGTCGACGCGCACGCCCGGCACCCGCTGCTGCACGGCCTTCGCGTTCGCCCGGCACGCCTGTGCGGCGGCGGACGCCCGGTCGACGAGCACGACCTCCGCGGCCCCGCGCGACGCCGCCTCGAGCCCGAGCGCGCCCGTCCCGGCGTAGAGGTCCGCGACCGAGGTGCCCTCCACGAGCCCGCGCGAGCCGAGCGACGAGAAGAGGGCCTCGCGCACGCGGTCGCTCGTCGGCCGCGTGCCGGACTTCGGCACCCGGAGCGTCGTGGAACCGGCGGCGCCGGCGATGATGCGGGTCATGCTGCCACCGTAGCGGCGTGCGTGGTCTCCACAGGTCGGCCGGGAGGCTCGCAGCGCGTCGGACCCGCCCGGTACCGTGGTGGCGTGGTCACCTCCGACACCCCCGACACCGCCGTACCCCCGGTGCGGCCCGACCTCGGTCCCGCGCCGCTCGACGCCCGGCTGAGCGGGGTCCTCGGCGGCCGGACCGCGACGGCGATCGAGAAGGCGTTCGGGTACCGCACGGTCGGTGAGTTCCTCGAGCACGCACCCCGGCGGTACGCGGAGCGCGGGGCGCTGACGGCGCTCGACTCGCTCGCGATCGGCGAATCGGTGACGATCGTGGCCGAGGTCATCGACGTGCGCGAGCGGACGATGCGTGCGCGTCGCGGCTCCATCCTCGAGGCGAAGATCGGCGACGGCAAGGGCCTGCTCACGCTGACGTTCTTCAACCAGGGGTGGCGGACGAAGGACCTCGTGCCCGGTGCCCGCGGGATCTTCGCCGGCAAGGTCGGCGACTACCGGGGCGCCAGGCAGCTCGCCCACCCGGACTACGAGCTGTTCGACCGTGACGACCCCCGCGCGACCGCCGACCCCGAGGACGAGGAAGCCATCCGCTGGTCGCGGCAGCCGATCCCGATCTACCCGGCCACGGCGTCGCTGACCTCGTGGCAGATCGCGAAGGCGATCGCGGTCGTCCTCGACACCCTGCCGGACCTGCCGGACCCGATCCCGGCACCCGCACGGACGCGACTCGGCCTGGTGCCGTTCCGCCGCGCGCTCGAGCTCCTGCACCGTCCCGAGAAGGTCGCCGACTTCAAGCGGGCACAGGACGCCCTGCGCTACCGCGAGGCGTTCGTGCTGCAGACCGCCCTGGTGCAGCGACGCATCGCCGCCCGGGCAACCGCGGCCACCCCGCGTCGGGCGGCCCCCGACGGGATCCTCGAGCGCTTCGACGCGTCGCTGCCGTTCACCCTGACCGACGACCAGCAGGCCGTCGGTGCCGAGATCGCGCACGACCTGGCGGGGGACTGGCCGATGCACCGGCTGGTGCAGGGCGAGGTCGGCTCCGGCAAGACGCTGGTCGCGATCCGGGCGATGCTGACGGTCGCCGAGTCCGGCGGGCAGTCCGCCCTCATCGCGCCGACCGAGGTGCTCGCCGCGCAGCACCTCCGTTCGATCGTGAAGTTCCTCGGCCCCGACCTCGCGGCCGAGCTCCGACCGGTCATCCTGACGGGCTCGCAGTCGACCGACGAACGACGGCGTGCCCTGCTCGCGGCGGCGTCCGGCAGCTCACGGCTCGTCGTCGGCACGCACGCACTCCTGGGCGACCGGGTCGACTTCGCGGAGCTCGGTCTGGTCGTGGTCGACGAGCAGCACCGGTTCGGCGTCGAGCAGCGCGAGGCCCTGCGGACCAAGGGCGTGACCCCGCCGCACGTGCTCGTGCTCACCGCGACCCCGATCCCGCGCACGGTCGCGATGACGGTGTTCGGCGACCTCGACGTCTCGACGATCACCGGGCTGCCGTCCGGCCGTGCCGGGGTCGAGACCTTCGCCGTCGGGCTGGCCGAGCACCCCGGGTGGGAAGGGCGCATCTGGACCCGGATGGCCGAGGAACTCGCCGACGGGCGGCAGGCCTTCGTGGTCTGCCCGGCGATCGACGACGCCCACGCCGAGGACGACGGCGGCCCCGAGCCCGCCGAGGACGACACGCCGAAGCACGCCCCGGCGACGGTGCTCGCGACGGCCGAGCGGATGCGCGCCATGCCGGTCCTGCAGGGTCGACGGATCGAGGTCCTGCACGGACGGATGACCGCGGACGAGAAGGACCGCGTCATGACGTCCTTCGCGGCCGGCGACGTCGACGTGCTCGTCGCGACGACCGTCATCGAGGTCGGCGTGGACGTGCCGAACGCGTCGATGATGGCGGTGCTCGACGCCGACCGCTTCGGCGTCTCCCAGCTCCACCAGCTGCGCGGACGCATCGGTCGCGGTCAGTACGCCGGGGTGTGCCTGCTCGTCACCACCGCCGAGGCCGAGACGACCGCACGCGAACGCGTCGACGCGGTGGCCGCGTCCGACGACGGCTTCGAGCTCGCGCGCGTCGACCTGGAGCTCCGGCGTGAGGGCGACGTGCTCGGCGAGCGACAGTCCGGCGGCCGGTCCTCGCTGAACCTGCTCCGGGTGGTCGAGCACGCCGAGCTGATCGTCGACGCCCGGGGCGAGGCGGAGCGCGTGCTCGAGCCGGACCCCGAGCTGCGGGACCACCCCGCGCTCCGCGAGGCCCTGGCGCGGCGACTCGACGAGTCGGACGCCGCGTTCCTCGGGAAGAACTGACCCGGGCGGCCGGTAGCGTGACGGGCATGGCCCAGATCGCCGTCGTCCCCGGATCCTTCGACCCCGTGACCCTCGGGCACCTCGACGTCATCGGACGTGCCGCGCGGCTGTTCGACGAGGTGCACGTGCTCGTCGTGCACAACCCGGACAAGCAGCCGGCGATGTTCGCCGCCGCCGACCGCGTCCGGCTCATCGAGCAGTCGCTCGTCGAGACCGGCCTCCCGGACACCGTGCGGGTCGGGGAGTGGACCTCCGGGCTGCTCGTCGACTACTGCCGCCAGGTGGGAGCCGGGGTGCTGGTGAAGGGCGTCCGCTCCGGCGAGGACGTCGCGTACGAGACGCCCATGGCGATCATGAACCGGCACCTGGCCGACGTCGAGACGGTCTTCCTGCTCCCCGAGGCGTCGCGGGCGCACGTGTCGAGCTCGCTCATCCGCCAGGTCGCGACGCTCGGCGGCGACGTCACGCCGTACGTGCCGGGTGTCGTCGCGGACGCGCTGGCCGAGCACCTCGGGCGCTGACACGCCGCGCTCCTGGCCTCCTCGACGTGCGCGCGACATCGCGGTAGACTCGTCGATCGTGTCTTCCCCCGTGAACAGCCCCTACGCCCTGCGCGTGCGCGACCTCGCGCACCGGCCGGGCGAGATGCGCGAGCACTCGCTCGACATCGAGGTGCCGGACGCGATGGGCGCCGGCGTCATCGCCGTGCGCGAGGGCACCACGCTCCAGCTCGACGTGAAGCTCGAGGGCCTGCACGAGGGCGTCCTGGTCTCCGGACACGCCTCGGCCGAGGCCACGGGGGAGTGCTCGCGCTGCCTCATCGACATCAGCGAACCGGTCGAAGTCGACTTCGCCGAGCTGTTCGCGTACGATGTCTCGGAGGATTTCGACTTCTTCGTTCACGATGACCACGTGGATTGTGAACCGGTCGTTCGAGATGCGGTGGTGCTGGCGCTGCCGTTCCAGCCGGTCTGCCGACCGGACTGCCCCGGCCTCGACCCCGTCACGGGCGAGCGGCTGGCCGACCTCGGCGAGACCACCCCGCGCGAGGTCCTGGACCCGCGCTGGGCCGCGCTGAGCGGCTTCCAGGGCACCGACGCGGAACGCGGCGGCGCCGACGACAGCACCCCCACCCAGAGCCCCGAGGGCGACGGCCGCACGGCCTGACGCACCTCGACACCGACCACCGACCAACCGAAAGAGAACCACCATGGCCGTTCCCAAGCGCAAGCAGTCCCGTGCCAACACGCACGCCCGTCGTTCGCAGTGGAAGGCCGCGCCGGTCCAGCTCGTGAAGACGATCGAGAACGGCAAGGTCACCTACAGCCTCCCGCACCGCGCGAAGGTCGTCGAGGACTCGGCCGGCACCGCCCTGTACATGGAGTACAAGGGCCGCAAGGTCGCTGACGTCTGATCGGACTCGACCGATGACAGCGACGTCCGGCGCCACGGGGTCCCGCCCCGTGGGGCCGGACGTCGTTCGTCTGCAGGGCATCCTCGACGTCGACATCGACGCCGAGCTCCTGCAGCTCGCCCTCACGCACCGCTCGTACGCGTACGAGCACGGGGGCATCAAGCACAACGAGCGCCTCGAGTTCCTCGGGGACTCCATCCTCGGCCAGGCCGTGACCGTGAAGCTCTTCCGGTCCTTCCCCGACCTCGACGAGGGCGAGCTCGCCAAGCGGCGTGCCAGCCTCGTCTCGACGGTCGCCCTGGCCGAGATCGCCCGGATGATCGGGCTCGGCTCGTACCTGCGCCTGGGCAAGGGTGAGGAGCAGACCGGCGGTCGCGGCAAGGCCTCCATCCTGGCCGACACGGTCGAGGCCGTCATCGGAGCGACCTACCTGTCCGCGGGTCCCGACGCAGCGACGGACCTGGTGCTGCGACTGGTCGAGCCGCTGCTCGTCGACCCGGACCGCTTCGGCGCCGCCATGGACCCGAAGACGAGCCTGCAGGAGCTCGCCGCCGGCCTGTCCCTCGGCAACCCGGCCTACCGGGTGACGGAAGAGGGCCCCGACCACGACAAGACCTTCCACGCGACGGTCGTGCTGCAGGGCGAGGACGTGTCGACGGGGTCCGGTACGAGCAAGAAGGCCGCCGAGATGGCTGCCGCGCTCGAGGCGTGGACGCGGCTCTCCGGCCGGGCGGCCTGACCGCGTGCCCGAACTCCCCGAGGTCGAGGTCGTCCGCGCCGGCCTCGAACCCGCCGTCAGCGGCGCCCGGGTGCTGCACGTCGACGTCGTCGACGACCGTGCCCTGACCCGGCACGACGGTCCGGCCGAGGACTTCGCCGAACGCCTGACGGGCCGCACGATCGCCGCCGCGGTGCGCCGGGGCAAGTTCATGTGGTTCCCCCTGGTGCCCGAACACGACGGCGACCGTCCCGAGGCGCTCGTCACGCACCTGGGGATGTCCGGTCAGGTCCTGCTCGGACGCGGTCGCCCGGCCGCGAAGCACCGCCGCATCCTGATCGACGTGCAGCCGACCGGTACCGACCGCGACGGCCGTCCGGAGGCACCGGTCGAGCTCGAGTTCGTCGACCAGCGGACCTTCGGCTCGATGGCGATCGACGCCATGGTGCCGACGGTGGACGGCGCGCCGGCCGGGTCCGCCGGTACGGTCGACGCCCGTGACCCGGGCGCACCGTGGCGTCGGAGCATCCCGACGCAGGTGTCGCACATCGCGCGGGACCCGCTCGACCCGGCCTTCGACGACGACCGCTTCGTCGCGATGGCCCGGAAGCGATCGAGCGGCATCAAGCGCGTCCTGCTCGACCAGGGTGTCGTGAGCGGCATCGGCAACATCTACGCCGACGAGTCGCTGTGGGCCGCGAAGCTGTACTTCGACCGCCCTGCGGACCGGCTGCCCCGGGCCGACCTGCACCGGCTCCTGGCCGAGGGCCGGAGCGTCCTCGGCCGTGCACTCGAGGACGGCGGCACGAGCTTCGACGCGCAGTACGTCAACGTGAACGGGCAGTCCGGGTACTTCTCGCAGCGCCTCGCGGTGTACGGGCAGCAGGGGAAGCCCTGCCCGCGGTGCGGCACGACGATCGTGCGCGAGGCGTTCATGAACCGGTCGAGCCACCGGTGCCCCGTGTGCCAACCCGCTCCGCGCCGACGCGCGCGTTAGCCTGACGCGCAACCGAGCACCCGGAGACCCGCATGTACTTGAAGAGCCTCACCATCAAGGGGTTCAAGTCCTTCGCGCAGCCGACGACGTTCGCGTTCGAGCCCGGCGTGACCTGCATCGTCGGTCCGAACGGCTCCGGCAAGTCGAACGTGGTCGACGCCCTCGCCTGGGTGATGGGGGAGCAGGGTGCCAAGACCCTCCGCGGCGGCAAGATGGAGGACGTCATCTTCGCCGGCACCTCGACACGCGGACCGCTCGGTCGCGCGCAGGTGCTCCTGACGATCGACAACACCGACGGCCTGCTGCCGATCGAGTACTCCGAGGTGACGATCTCCCGCACGCTCTTCCGGAACGGCGGCAGCGAGTACGCCATCAACGGCGAGAACTGCCGCCTGCTCGACGTGCAGGAGCTCCTCAGCGACACGGGGCTCGGCCGCGAGATGCACGTCATCGTCGGGCAGGGGCAGCTCGACAAGGTGCTGCACGCCACCCCGGAGGACCGCCGCGGCTTCATCGAGGAGGCCGCCGGGATCCTCAAGCACCGGCGCCGCAAGGAGAAGACCCTCCGCAAGCTCGACGCCATGCAGACGAACCTGACGCGGCTCTCCGACCTGGCCGGCGAGATCCGGCGCCAGCTGAAGCCCCTCGGTCGACAGGCCGAGGTGGCACGCAAGGCGCAGTCCGTCGCCGCGGTGGCCCGCGACGCGAAGGCCCGGATCCTGGCCGACGACGTCGTCCGGCTGCGCCGCGAACTCCACGAGCACCAGGAGGTCGAGGCCGGACGGAAGTCCGAGCGCATCGTCCTGCAGGAACGGCTCGACCAGACGCGTGTCCGGCAGCAGCAGGTCGAGCAGAGCATGGTCGGTGACGCCGTCGACCGTGCCCGGACCGTCGTGCACCGGTTGGAGAGCGTGCAGGAGCGGCTCCGCGGGCTGTCGAGCCTGGCGAACCAGCGCCTGATGTTCCTCGCCCAGCAGGCGGACGCGCCGCAGCAGGGCCCGACGATCACGCCGGAACGTGTGCAGGGCGTCCGTGCCGAAGCCGAGCGGCTCGAGGCCCGTGCCGCCGAGATGGCCGCGGGCTCCGGCGCTGCGGCGGCCGCGGTCGAGCAGGCCCGGGGGCACCTGGACGCACTCGACGAGCAGATCGCCGCGCAGGCCGCACGCGTGTCGCAGCACGACCTCGAGG
>NZ_RBLU01000129.1 GCF_003989515.1 Curtobacterium sp. HSID17257 | reverse complement strand
CGCAGCGTCGCGACCAGATCGAGTCCGAGTCGGCCCGAGCGACGATCGTCGCGCAGGGCATCTTCGACGCCGCCACCGCGGCCGAGGACAACAACCAGACCGAGCTCGAGACCCTGCAGAGCGAGGCGCAGCAGGCGATCCTGTCGAACACGACGAGCCCGGGCGGCACGAGCATCGCCATCGAGCGGACGCCGGGGCAGTCGACGCCGCAGACGCTGCAGAACCTGGCGAGCCAGGACTTCCCGGACGCCGTCATCACCGACGCGCTGCGACGCGAGGTCGCGAAGGACACCGGTCGGCTGAGCCTGCAGCCCGTGCAGCTCGACGACGGCGGCCGGCGCGAACCGGGCCTGGCGGTCGGGTCCGTCCTGCAGGTCCCCAGCGCCGGGCAGTACGAGCTCTACATCGTGTACGACCTGTCCGACGCGCAGCAGACCCTCGACTTCGTGTCGCAGACGCTCTCCGTCGGCGGCGTCGCCCTCATCGTCCTCATCGCGCTCGTCACCTCGCTCGTGGTGCGGCTCGTCGTCGTGCCCATCCGCGGCGCTGCGGAGACCAGCCGCAAGATCGCCGCCGGACGACTCGACGAACGCATCCCGGTCCGCGGTCACGACGACATCGCGATCCTGGCGCGCAGCTTCAACGACATGGCGGACGCGGTCAGCCGGCAGATCACCCAGCTGGCCGAGCTCTCCCGCGTGCAGCAGCGCTTCGTGTCCGACGTCTCCCACGAGCTCCGCACGCCCCTGACCACCATCCGTCTCGCCGGCGACATGCTCTACGACTCCCGACACGCCTTCGAACCGTCGGTGGGTCGCTCCGCCGAGCTCCTGCACGCGCAGGTCGAGCGCTTCGAGCTGCTGCTCGCCGACCTGCTCGAGATCTCGCGCTACGACGCCCAGGCAGTGCAGCTCGACACCGAGCCGGTCGTACCCGCGGCGCTCGCCGCCGACATCGTCGAGGAGTTCCAGCCGCTCGCCGACCGCGCCGGCGTCGACCTGCAGCTCGTCACCCCCGGCGGCCACACCACGATGCAGCTCGACGCGAAGCGCATCCGTCGGATCCTGCGCAACCTCGTCGGCAACGCGATCGAGCACGGTGACGCGAAGCCGGTCCAGGTCGTCGTCGACAGCGACTCCCGCTCCGTCGCCATCGCCGTGCGCGACCAGGGCGTCGGCATGCCCCCGGAGGACGCCGCCCGGGTCTTCGACCGGTTCTGGCGGGCCGACCCGAGCCGCAAGCGCACCATCGGCGGCACGGGGCTCGGGCTCGCGATCTCGCTCGGCGACGCCAACCTGCACGGCGGTCGGATCGACGTCTGGTCGCGCCCGGGCGAGGGCTCGACGTTCGTGCTGACGCTGCCGCGCGGCGAGGCGCTCGGCACGGCGACGTCGGCGATCCCGCTGCCCGAGCTCGACGAGACCTACGACGGACCACGCGCCGTCCGGGAGGACCGCTGATGCGTGCACGACTCCGGACCCTGGTGGCGACGACGCTCGCGGCCCTGACGGTCGTCGCCCTGACGGCGTGCGCGGCGATCCCGACCGGCGGCGGCGTGCGCACCGGGCAGTCGGTGAAGGACGAGGCGATCTCCGGCTTCGAACTCCGCCCGGACCGACCGGTCGCCGGCGCGGACCAGACCGCGATCCTGCGCGGCTTCGTCGCAGCCGGCACCGGTGCGCAGGACGACTACGGCACCGCACGCGAGTTCCTCGCGAAGGGCTTCGCCGAGAAGTGGAACCCCCGCCGCGGCGTCACCGTCCTGCAGGGGAGCGGCGCGATCGAGCGCGTCGCCGACCGCGAGCTCACCTACACGCTGACCGCCAGCGCGACCGTCGACGCCGACGGCGAGTACACCCAGGCGGTCCGGCCGACGACGTCGACCCTGACCTTCCAGTTCGTCCGCGAGGACGGCGAGTGGCGCATCGCCTACGCCCCCGACGGCATCATCCTCACCCCGGTCAGCTTCGAGTCGCAGTTCCAGCAGCACGCGCTCTACTTCTTCGACCCGACGTACCGGTACCTGGTGCCGGACGAGCGGTGGTTCCTCGCCCGGTCGTCCACGAGCACGCGCATCGCGAGCGCGCTGCTCGCCGGACCGTCCGACTGGCTCAAGGGCGCGGTGGTCTCGGCCTTCCCCGAGGGCACGCAGCTCTCGCTCAACGCGGTGACGATCGAGAACGGCTCCGCCCTCGTCGACCTGTCGAGCGACGCCCTGCGTGCGAGCAACGACGACCGGGTGCGGATGCGCGAGCAGCTCACCCGGTCCCTCGCGTCGGTCGCCTCGGTGTCGTCGGTCTCGATCACGAACGAGGGGGCACCGTTCGCCGTGCCGGAGCAGCAGGGCACGCAGGCGCGGCTCAACCCCGACGTCGACCCGCGCCCCCTCGTCGACCACGACGACGAGGTCGGGTACGCGACGACCAACGGTCGGGTCGCCGGACTCGGCGGCGACACGAGCACGACCATCGCCGCCCTCGACCCCCGGTCGTTCTCGCTCTCGGGCTCCGGCACGGTCGCCGCGGTCGGCAACGCCAGCGGTGTGGTCGTCGTGCGCGGCCGGGACGCGTTGCGCATCGACGCGACCCAGGGACTCGTCCCGCCCACCCTCGACGACCTCGGGTTCGTCTGGGTCGGCCAGGGCGGCGACACCGGCAGGGTCACCGCCTACGGACTCGGCGGGGACCCGCACCCGATCGCCACGACGCTGCCGCTGGGCAACCTCGTGTCCTTCCAGGTGTCCCGCGACTCCACCCGGGCCCTCGCGCTCATCGAGACGTCGGACGGGCCGGCCCTCTACGTGATGGCGATCGTCCGGAGCGGTGACCGCACACCCACCGGGCTCGGGTCGCCCGTCCGCGTGCAGGCAGCCACCGGCGACGCCGTCGGTGCGGCGTGGGTGAACGACAGCGACGTGGTGTCGGTCGGCCAGACGGACACCGGACCCGAGGTCGTCCGGTCGACGGTCGGCGGCCAGTCGACGACGCTGCCGAAGCCGGACGGGACGGCCGTGTCGGTCACCGGCGGCAGCGGCGGCTCGGTGCTGCTCCGGATGTCGGACGGGACGGTCCTGCAGTCCACGGGTGGTCGCTGGGACACCACGGGCGTCACCGCGGACGTGCTCGGCACGCAGCGCTGACCGCAGCCGTCCCTGCACAGGCGGCACGGCCTGGAGGCGCGTCCACCGTCCGCCTCGTCGCCCCGCCCGGTCCGACGATCCGTCCCCACGATGGACGCATGTCCTCGACGAACTCCCGTCCCCGGCGCACCGGGGCCCCGGCCGGTGCCTGGGCGGACGCCGTCCTCGCCCTGCTCGGACTCGTGCTCCCGGTGACGTGTCCCGGGTGCGGCGCTCCTGACCGCGCGGTGTGCCTGACCTGCCGTGACGCCCTCGACGCGGAACCGCTGCGACGACGCCTCGTCGCCGGGGTCCGGCTCGACGCGGCCTTCGCCTACCGGGACACGGTCCGGGCACTCGTCCTCGAACTGAAGCTGCGTGGCCGGACCGACCTCGTGCCGGTGCTCGCGCCCCGCTTCGGCGCGCTCGTCGACCGCGCGCTGGCCGACGTCCCGGGCGCGCTGCTCGTCCGGGTGCCCCCGTCGCGGACCGGTGCCCGGCGTCGTGGGTTCGACCCGGTCGTCCTGCTGCTGCGCCGGGCGCACGCGGCACGACGGCGCTCCTGCCGTGCGCCGCGGGGTGCGCTCCGGCGGGACCGCCGGCCGTGTCGGGGAACGAGAGGGCCGTACTCGTCCGGTACCCCGGCCGCCCACGGGCAGAAGGGACGGACCGCACTCGAACGGGTCGAGGCCACGGTGGGGACCCTCCGCGCCGCGCACGTGTCGGGCCGCGACGTGGTGGTGGTCGACGACGTCGTGACGACGGGCGTCACCATGGCCGAGGCGGTGCGCGCGGTCCGGGCGGCCGGGGGTCGGGTGGTGCGGTGCGTGGCGCTCGCCGAGGTCGAGGAGTGACTGCCCGCCGCGGCCCGCGGCCTGCCGCCGGGTCGCCGTGTGGACGCCGGGTGTCCGGACGGTGACGGCTGAGCGTCCGGTGGGTGTCCGGTCGGATCCGCCGGTCGGCCGTGACGCCACCTCGTCGCGGGGTCTAGCCTCGCGGCAAGGCGTTCGGGATCGCCGGATGGAGGCGACGCGCCGAAGTACGGATGGGAGCCGCCACATGGACGTGACGATCACGGGCCGGAACGTCGGGGTCACCGATCGATTCCGCACCTACGTGGAACAGAAGTCCGAGAAGATCGACGTGCTCGCCGACCGCGCCCTCGCCTTCGAGGTGCGCCTCAGCCGCCACAACGAGAAGTCCGGGGGCTCCGGGGGTGAAGACCGCGTCGAGCTCACCCTGATCGGTCCCGGGCCACTGGTGCGGGCCGAGTCCGCCGCCTCGGACAAGTACGCGGCGTTCGACCTGGCGTTCGCCCGCATCACCGAGCGCCTGCGCCGTGCGCGCGACCGCCGCAAGGTGCACCGGGGACGCCACCGCCCGACGTCGGTGGCCGAGGCCGCCGGGACCGGGTTCGAGCACATGGGCGTGACACCGGCCGACGGACGGCTCATCGAGACCGTCGCGACCGGCGCCGTCCCCGTGGTGGAGGAGTCGCACGACGACGACGCCGAGGTCTACTCGCCGGTGGTGATCCGCCACAAGGTCTTCGCCGAGGCCCCGATGACCGTCGACGACGCGCTCTACCGCATGGAGCTCGTCGGGCACGACTTCTACCTGTTCGTCGACGCCGAGACCCGACGCCCGAGCGTCGTGTACCGCCGCAAGGGTTGGGACTACGGCGTGATCGGCATCGACCAGGACGGCGAGACCGGCACCGACGCCGGAGCCGCGACCGCCGACGACGAGCGGAGCCGCTCGGCCGCCGTCGCGTGAACGACCCCTCGGCATGACACGGGCGTGCGTGGTCTGCGGACCGCGCACGCCCGTCCGTCTCCCAGCGCACGGCTCTGCCGGGTTGCTAGCATGACTGGCTGTTCGGATCGCGCAGGTCGCGCGCGACGACCCCGTAAGGAGCTCACGTGGCAAACGTGCTGGAGAAGGTCCTCCGCATCGGCGAAGGACGCACCCTCCGACGGCTGAAGGCGTACGCCTCGGCCATCAACGACCTCGAGGACGACTTCGCGAGCCTCACCGACGAGGAGCTCCAGGACGAGACGAAGGAACTCCGCGAGCGCTACGCCAACGGGGAGTCCCTCGACGACCTCCTGCCCGAGGCGTTCGCCGCGGTCCGCGAAGCGGCCAAGCGCACCCTCGGCATGCGGCACTTCGACGTGCAGCTCATGGGTGGCGCGGCCCTGCACCTGGGCAACATCGCGGAGATGAAGACCGGTGAGGGCAAGACCCTCGTCGCGACCACCGCCGCGTACCTGAACGCGATCCCGTCGCGCGGCGTGCACGTCATCACCGTCAACGACTTCCTCGCGTCGTACCAGTCCGAGATCATGGGCCGCGTCTTCCGTGCGCTCGGCATGACCACGGGCTGCATCATCGCGAACCAGTCGCCGTCCGAGCGCCGCGAGCAGTACGCGGCGGACATCACCTACGGCACGAACAACGAGTTCGGCTTCGACTACCTGCGCGACAACATGGCGTGGCAGGCGTCGGACATGGTGCAGCGCGGCCACTACTTCGCGATCGTGGACGAGGTCGACTCGATCCTCATCGACGAGGCCCGCACGCCGCTCATCATCTCCGGTCCGTCCTCCGGCGAGGCGAACCGCTGGTTCACCGAGTTCGCGTCGATCGCCACCCGCCTGATCCCGGGCGAGGACTACGAGGTCGACGAGAAGAAGCGCACCGTCGGTGTCCTCGAGCCCGGCATCGAGAAGGTCGAGGACTACCTCGGCATCGACAACCTGTACGAGTCGGCGAACACGCCGCTGATCTCCTTCCTGAACAACTCGATCAAGGCCGTCGCCCTGTTCAAGAAGGACAAGGACTACGTCGTGATGAACGGCGAGGTGCTCATCGTCGACGAGCACACCGGCCGCATCCTGATGGGTCGTCGCTACAACGAGGGCATCCACCAGGCGATCGAGGCGAAGGAGGGCGTCGAGGTCAAGGCCGAGAACCAGACCCTCGCGACCGTCACGCTGCAGAACTACTTCCGCCTCTACCAGAAGCTCTCCGGCATGACCGGTACCGCCGAGACCGAGGCGGCCGAGTTCATGTCGACGTACAAGCTCGGCGTCGTCCCGATCCCGACGAACAAGCCGATGCAGCGCATCGACCAGACCGACCTCGTCTACAAGAACGAGAAGGCGAAGTTCGAGCAGGTCGCCGTCGACATCGCCGAGCGCCACGAGAAGGGCCAGCCCGTCCTCGTCGGCACCACGAGCGTCGAGAAGTCGGAGTACCTGTCGAAGCTCCTCGCGAAGAAGGGCGTCAAGCACGAGGTCCTCAACGCGAAGAACCACGCACGCGAGGCCGCGATCGTCGCCCAGGCAGGTCGACTCGGCGCGGTGACGGTCGCCACGAACATGGCCGGCCGCGGTACCGACATCATGCTCGGCGGCAACTCCGAGTTCCTCGCCGTGCAGGAGATGCACGACAAGGGCCTGTCCCCGACGGAGACGCCGGAGGAGTACGAGGCCGCGTGGGACGACGTCTTCGCCGCGGTCAAGAAGACCGTCGAGGAAGAGGGCGACAAGGTCCGCGAGGCCGGCGGCCTGTACGTGCTCGGCACGGAGCGGCACGAGTCCCGCCGCATCGACAACCAGCTGCGCGGCCGTTCCGGCCGTCAGGGCGACCCCGGTGAGAGCCGCTTCTACCTGTCGCTGACCGACGACCTGATGCGCCTGTTCAACTCCGGTGCCGCCGAGAGCCTGATGGGCCGCTCGAACGTGCCGGACGACATGGCGATCGAGAACAAGCTCGTCAGCCGCGCGATCCGGTCCGCCCAGGCGCAGGTCGAGGGCCGCAACGCCGAGATCCGCAAGAACGTCCTGAAGTACGACGACGTCCTCAACCGGCAGCGCGAGGCGATCTACAGCGACCGCCGCCACATCCTCGAGGGCGACGACATCAACGACCGCGCGCAGTCGTTCCTCAAGGCCGTGATCGACGACGTGATCGACACGCACACCGGCGAGGGCTCCCCGGACGACTGGGACCTCGACGCCATGTGGACCGAGCTCGGCACGCTCTACCCGATCTCGATCTCCATCGACGAGGTCATCACCGAGGCCGGGTCGAAGGGCAAGGCGACGCGTGAGTTCCTGGCGCGCGAGATCCTGTCCGACGCCAAGCTCGCCTACCAGCAGCGCGAGGAGGTCCTCGGCGACGAGGCCATGCGCGAGCTCGAGCGCCGCGTGGTCCTCTCGGTGATCGACCGTCGCTGGCGGGACCACCTGTACGAGATGGACTACCTCAAGGACGGCATCGGTCTCCGTGCGATGGCGCAGCGCGACCCGCTGGTCGAGTACCAGCGCGAGGGCTACGCGCTCTTCCAGAGCATGATGGGCCAGATCCGCGAGGAGTCGGTCGGCTACCTGTTCAACCTCGAGGTCCAGGTGCAGTCGGACGGCGACAACGCGGTCATCGAGGCGAAGGGGCTCGGGGAGTCCGAGGCGACCGGTCTCGAGTACTCGGCACCGTCGATCGACGGCGAGGTCGAGGTGCGCGACGAGCGCGGTCGCCTCGAGCAGGCCGCGACCGCACGGGCGCAGCGCGCGCAGGCCGAGGCCGAGGCCGCTGGTCCGGAGCAGGGCTCTGCGTTCGGCAACGCGGCGACCGCGTCCGGGCCGGCCGCCGCGGCGGGGAAACGGGCGGGGGGGCGTCCGGCCGCCAAGAGGGGGTGGGCCGCCCCCACGACGGGAGGGGGGGCGAACGGGAGAGCGTCGGGGAGGGAAAGGGGGGGCGCGCATGTGTATATGTGGCGTGGTGCCGCGGCAACACAAAAAAAAACATCAACTGCCATGCTATGACA
>NZ_RBLU01000128.1 GCF_003989515.1 Curtobacterium sp. HSID17257 | reverse complement strand
GGCTGCTCGACGTCCTGACCGGACGGGCGGCCCCGGAGCTGCGGCTCGTCGGCGTCGGCGTCGCCGTCCCGGGCATCGTCCGGGTCGAGGACGGGGTCGTCCGCGACGCCCCACACCTCGGCTGGCGGGACGAGCCCTTCGCCGGGCCCCTCGCCGAGCGTCTCGGGCTGCCGGTCCGCGCGGCGAACGACGCGAACCTCGGCGCCTGGGCCGAGCGGCTCTACGGCAGTGCACGTGGTGTCGACGACCTGGTGTACCTGAACGGCGGCGCGAGCGGCATCGGTGGCGGGATCGTCAGCGCCGGCCGACCGTTCAGCGGTGCCGACGGGTACGCGGGCGAGCTCGGGCACACCTTCGTCGCGGCGAACGGCATCCGCTGCCACTGCGGGGCGATCGGGTGCCTGGAGACCGAGGCGTCGCGCGGCGCCCTGACCGCCGTGACCGGCACCCCGCCCGACGACCTCGACGCCCTCGCCACGGCGCTGGCCGAGGGACACGACGAGGTCGAACGGGTCGTCGACCGACAGGTGACCGCGCTCGCGACGGCGATCCGGAACGCCATCCACACCGTGGACCCCCAGGTCGTCGTGCTGGGCGGGTTCCTCGGGGTGCTGCTCGGGCACGTCGGGGACCGCGTCGAGGACGACGTCCGGGCGCAGACCATGGCGGCGATGACCGACCGGCTGCGCATCGTGCCCGCCGAGCTCGGGCGGGACGTCCTGGTGCGCGGTGCCGCCGAGCTCGGGTTCGCCGACCTGCTCCGCGACGGGGCCCTCCCGACCACCAGCGGCGCGGCAGCCGCCCCCGCCACCGACCACACCACATCCGACCGCGAGGACGCGGTCGAGGAAGCGAGATCCGCATGAGCACCACCCCCGACACCCAGCGCGCGAGCGTCCTGCTCGGCACCGAGGACCTGACGATCGAAGACCGCCCCGTCCCCGCGGTCGCCCCTGGCGACGTCCTCGTCCGCGTCGCCGCCGTCGGCGTCTGCGGCTCCGACGTCCACTACTACCGCCACGGCCGCATCGGCGACTTCGTCGTCGAGGAGCCGCTCGTCCTCGGCCACGAGCTCTCCGGCACGATCGCCGCGGTCGGCGAGGGCGTCGACCCCGCCCGGGTCGGCGAGCGCGTCGCCGTCGAGCCCCAGCGTCCCTGCCACCGCTGCGCGCAGTGCCTGGCCGGCCGCTACAACCTCTGCCCGCACATGCGCTTCTACGCGACGCCCCCGGTCGACGGCGCCTTCGCCGAGTACGTCACGATCGAGGCGGAGTTCGCACACACCCTGCCCGACACGGTGTCCTTCGAGGCGGGTGCACTGCTCGAACCCCTGTCCGTCGGCATCGCCGCCGCACGCAAGGCCGGCATCGTGCCCGGCTCGAGCGTCCTCATCGCCGGTGCCGGACCGATCGGCGTCATCTGCGCCCAGGTCGCCCGGGCGTTCGGCGCGACGCGCGTGGTCGTCAGCGACCTCGTCCCCGAGCGCCGCGAGCGTGCGCTGTCCTTCGGCGCGACCGAGGTGGTCGACCCCGTCGCGGTGGACGTCACGTCGGACATCGTCCCCGTCGACGCGTTCATCGACGCCAGCGGTGCGCCCCGTGCCGTGTCGGACGGCATCAAGGCCGTCGGGCCCGCCGGTGCCGCGGTGCTCGTGGGCCTCGGCAACTCCGAGATGGTGCTGCCGGTCGAGCACATCCAGAACCTCGAGGTGACGGTCACCGGCATCTTCCGCTACACGAACACGTGGCCGGTCGCGATCGGTCTCGTCGCGTCGGGCCAGGTCGACCTCGACGCGCTCGTCACCGGCCGCTTCGGCCTCGACGAGGTCCGGGAGGCCCTCGAGAGCGACACCGACCCGGCCTCGCTCAAGTCCGTCGTCTACCCGAACGGGGTCCCCGCGGGCGCGTGAGGACGCGAGCCGACGTGCGCGACGCGGGTCGCGCCCGTCCGGTGACCGCTCGACGGACGGGAGGCGCGGTGCCGGCGGGTGCCGACCCTCCCGTCCGGCGTCCGGTCACCACGGCGAGCCGTGGCCGGGTCGTCCCCGCCCGGTCACCACGACGCGCTACGGTTCGGCCATGACCGCGACACCGGCGGCGGCAGTGCCGCAGCGCACCGACCGGCGGGCCCTCGTGTCCTGGGCACTCTGGGACTGGGGGTCCTCGGCGTTCACCGCCGTCGTCACCACGTTCGTCTTCAGCACCTACCTGGCGAGCCGGGCGTTCGTCGACCCGCGGCTCGTCGCTGCCGAGGACTCCTCGGCGGCCGCGGCGCAGGCGGTCGAGCGGGAGCTCGCGCACAACGCCGCCACGGTCTCGACGGCGCTGACCCTCGCGGGGATCGTCGTCGCGCTCGTCGCGCCCGCGGTGGGGCGGCTCGCCGACTCCTCCGGGCACCGCCGCCGGTCCGTGCTCATCGGCACGATCGGTGTCGCGCTGTCGATCGGGGCGATGGTCTTCGTCGCGCCCCAGCAGCCGTACCTGGTGCTCGGCGCAGCGCTCCTCGGCATCGGGACCGTCGCGTACGAGGTCGCGACCGTCGGCTACAACGCGATGCTCGGCCAGGTGGCGTCCGGGCCGCAGACCGGGCGCGTGTCGGCGGTCGGCTGGGCGGCCGGGTACTTCGGCGGGATCGTGCTGCTCGTCGTCCTGCTCCTGCTCTGCATCCAGGACTTCGGCACCGAGGGGGTCGCGGGGCTCCTGCAGCTGCCGTCGACCGTGGCGGACGGGTCGTGGGACGTCCGGGTCGCGATCGGCATCGCGGCGGTGTGGTTGGCGGTCAGCTCGGTCCCGCTCTTCCTGACCGTGCCCGAGGCGGCACCGGACCGGTCCCGCACCGGCGGCCTGCTCAGTGCCTACCGCGACCTCGGCCGGCACGTCGCTCGGCTGTGGCGGGAGCGCCGGAACGTCCTGGCCTTCCTGCTCGCGAGCGCCGTGTTCCGCGACGGCGTCGGCGCGGTGTTCACCTTCGGCGGCATCGTCGCCGCGCAGGTGTTCGGGTTCAGTCCGTCGCAGGTGATCCTCTTCGCGATCGCGGCGAACGTCGTCGCCGGCATCGCGACCTTCGCGTCCGGGCGGCTCGACGACCGGTTCGGCTCGCGGGCGGTCATCACGGTGTCGCTCGTCGGGCTCGCGCTCACCGGCATCGGCGTGTTCCTCATCGGGAACGCCACCGCCGGGTTCTGGGTGCTCGGGCTCACACTGGCGATCTTCGTCGGGCCGGTGCAGTCGTCGTCCCGGGCGTACCTGGCGCGGCTCGCCACCCCGGGCCGCGAGGGCGAGCTGTTCGGCCTCTACGCGACGACCGGGCGGGCGGCGTCGTTCCTGGCACCGGCGCTGTTCGGCATCGCCGTGACGATCGGCGGGTCGACGCGGTTCGGGATCATCGGCGTGGTCGTGGTGCTCGTCGCGGGGCTCGTGCTCATGGCGTTCGTGCGGCGGGAGCCGGCGCGGGTGTAGCGCTCGGTCCGCTCGTCGGTCCCGGCTCACCCCGCGTTCCGGGCGCGGGTCGAGCACCCGGTCGGACCGCATGCGCCAGGATGGGTGCATGACCGACCAGCGGATCGCCGTCGTCGTCCTCGCCGCCGGGCAGGGCACGCGCATGAAGTCGTCCACCCCGAAGGTGCTGCACCGCCTCGCCGGCCTGCCCCTCGTCGCGCACGTGCTGCGCACGGCCGCCTCGCTCGAGCCCGAGCACGTCGCCGTGGTCGTCCGGCACGAACGCGACCGGGTCGCCGCCGAGGTCGCCGAGCGCGCCCCCGAGGCGATCGTGGTCGACCAGGACGACGTTCCCGGCACCGGTCGCGCGGTCGAGGTCGCCGTCCAGGCGCTGCCCGCCGACTTCGACGGCACGGTCGTGGTGCTGTCCGGCGACGTCCCGCTGCTCGACGCCGTGTCGCTCCGCGCGCTGGTGAACGCCCACGTCGGCAACGCCGTGACCCTGGTCAGCGCGATCGCCGACGACCCGACCGGTCTCGGCCGCGTGGTCCGCGACGCGTCCGGCACGTTCGTCGGCATCGTCGAGCACAAGGACGCCACCGACGAGCAGCGCACCATCACCGAGTACAACGCCGGGATCTACGCCTTCGACGTCACGCAGCTGCGTGCCGTCCTGCCGTCGCTCACCACCGCGAACGCGCAGGGCGAGAAGTACATCACCGACGCGCCGGCACTCGTCATCGGACGGGGTGGCTCGGTCGACGTCGTGACCCTCACCGACCCCTGGCTCGTGGCCGGCATCAACGACCGCGCGCAGCTCGCCGACGCCGCGCGCGAGCTCAACGCCCGCATCGTCCGACGCCACCAGGTCGCCGGCGTCGCCGTGCAGGACCCGGCGACCACCTGGATCGACCTCGACGTCACCATCGAGGCCGACGCCGAGATCCTCCCCGGCACGCAGCTCGTCGGCGCCACGGCCGTCGCCGCCGGCGCCGTGGTCGGGCCGGACACCACGCTGCGCGACACCGAGGTCGGAGCCGGCGCGGTGGTGAACCGCGTGGACGCGACCCTCGCCGTCATCGGCGACGGCGCCTCGGTCGGTCCCTTCGCCTACCTGCGCCCGGGCACGATCCTGGGCGAGCGGGGCAAGATCGGCACGTTCGTCGAGACGAAGAACGCGGTGATCGGCCGCGGCAGCAAGGTCCCGCACCTGTCGTACATCGGCGACGCCGAGGTGGGCGAGGACTCGAACATCGGGGCGAACACGATCACCGCCAACTACGACGGCGTGCACAAGCACCGCACCGAGGTCGGGTCGAACGTCCGCACCGGCTCGCACAACGTGTTCGTCGCCCCGGTTAGGATTGGCGACGGGGCGTACACCGGCGCGGGTACGACCGTCCGCAAGGACGTACCGGCCGGGTCGCTGGCGATCAGCTACGCCCCGCAGCGCAACACCGACGGATGGGTCGAGGAACACCGACCCGGTTCGCCGGCGGCCGAGGCGGCTCGGCGCGCGCACGGCGAACAGATCTGACGGCGGTCGGGTCGATCGAGACGGCCCCGAGCGGGTCAGGGAGTGAGCACCGCACTTGTCCGGAATCAAGACCACCGGTCAGAAACGACTCGTCCTCGTGTCGGGCCGGGCACACCCGGAGCTCTCGGCGCAGATCGCCGACGAGCTCGGGGTCGACCTCGTCCCCACCGATGCCCGGACCTTCGCGAACGGTGAGCTCTACGCCCGCTTCGACGAGTCGGTCCGCGGCTGCGACGCGTTCGTCATCCAGTCGCACACCGCGCCGATCAACGAGTGGCTCATGGAGCAGCTCATCATGGTCGACGCGCTGAAGCGTGCCTCGGCGAAGCGCATCACCGTCGTCGCGCCCTTCTACCCCTACGCACGCCAGGACAAGAAGGGCCGTGGCCGCGAGCCGATCTCGGCGCGACTCGTCGCCGACCTGTTCAAGGCCGCCGGTGCGCACCGCATCATGAGCGTCGACCTGCACGCCGCACAGATCCAGGGCTTCTTCGACGGCCCGGTGGACCACCTGTTCGCGATGCCCGTCCTGCTCGAGCGCTTCCGCGAGATCCTCGACCCGAAGACGCTGACGGTCGTGTCGCCCGACATGGGCCGCGTGCGCGTCGCCGACATCTGGTCGGAGAAGCTCGGCGCTCCGCTGGCGATCATCCACAAGCGCCGCGATCCGCTCGTGCCGAACCAGGTGTCCGTGCACGAGATCGTCGGCGACGTCTCCGGCCGTGTCTGCCTGCTCGTCGACGACCTCATCGACACCGGCCGCACCATCGCCAAGGCGGCGGAGGCCCTGAAGGCCAACGGCGCGACCGGCGTCGTCGTCGCGGCGACCCACGCCGTGTTCTCCGACCCGGCCACCGAGCTGCTGCAGAGCGAGTTCATCGACCGCGTCGTCGTCACCGACACCCTGCCGCTGCCCGAGGACAAGCGCTGGGACCGCCTCGAGGTCCTGCCGATCGCGCCGCTCATCGCCCGCGCGATCCACGAGGTCTTCGACGACGGCTCCGTGACGTCGATGTTCGACGGTGCCGCGTAGTCGGACCGGTCGCGCGATCCGCGTGACCCCACCGGCGAGCTGAGCCGTGCCTCCCGTCCACCCGGCGCGCGCCGCGCTGGCCGCCCGACTCCGGTCGGCGGGCAGCGTGTTCGCCGAGGACGAAGCCGACCTGCTGCTCGAGGCCGGTGACGGTGACCCGGTGAAGCTGCGCGGCCTGGTGCAGCGTCGGCTCGCCGGCGAACCGCTCGAGGTCGTGCTCGGCTGGGCCGCGTTCGACGGACACCGCGTCCGTGTCGCACCGGGGGTGTTCGTGCCACGGACCCGCACCACGGTCGTCGTCGAGCAGGCCGCACGACGGTTGCAGCGCTACGACCGGGTCGTCGACCTGTGCTGCGGGGTCGGCGCGATCTCGGTGGCGTTGCTCGGCCGGGTCGGCGCGCTCGACCTGGTCGCCGCGGACATCGACCCGGACGCGGTCGACGTCGCGGCGGAGAACATCGGCGACCGCGGGATCGTCGTCCTGGGAGACCTGTTCGCGCCGCTGCCGGAACGGTTCCGCGGAGCCGTCGACGTCATCGCGGTGAACGCGCCGTACGTGCCGTCGGAGGCGCTGGCGACCATGCCGGCCGAGGCGCGGGAGCACGAGCGACTCGTCGCGCTGGACGGAGGCCCGGACGGGCTCGACGTGCACCGGCGGGTGGCCGCGGGGGCGGGGGAGTGGCTGCGTCCGGGCGGCGCGGTCGTCATCGAGGTGTCGTCGACCCAGGCGCCGGTGTCCGCCGCGGTGTTCGAGGGCTCGGGCTTCAGCGTGACGATCGAGTCCGACGACGAGGTCGAGGGGACCTGCATCGTCGCGGAGCTCCCCGCCTGACGCCCGTCGGCCGCGGTACCGTCTGGGCGTGGAGTACTCGTTCGCACCGCCGACCGCAGCGGAGTTCCAGGCCCTCTACGGCGAGACCGGTTGGGGTGCCTGGGACCTCGAGCGCTTCGCACGCGCCCTGTCCGGCAGCTGGGTGGTGTGCAGCGCGCGGGACGAGGCGGGGCGTCTGGTCGGGATCGGACGCCTGATCAGCGACGGTGCCCTGCACGCCTTCGTCACCGAGATGATCGTGTCGGAGGGCGTGCGCGGCACGGGTGTCGGAGGCGAGGTGCTCGCCCGGCTCGTCGACGAGGCACGCCGTCGGGGCGTCGACGACGTGCAGCTCTTCGCGGCTCGGGGTCGAGCGTCCTTCTACGAACAGCGCGGCTTCGTCCGCCGGCACGAGGACGGACCCGGCATGGACCTCGACACCGTCGTCGCGACACCCGGTGCCCGTGGCGACGGCGACGGTGAGGGGGACGGGGACGATCACGCTGGCGTGGTCAGCCGGCGCTGACCTGCACCGTGTGCCACCCGGTCGCGCCGTTCGGAGCCGGCGGCCGCTCGACGCTCGTCTGCACCTGGCCGTCGGCGCTGACCGCCCGGACCCGGATCGTGTGCGAGCCGGCGTCCGGCGTCCAGCGGTACACCCACTGCCGCCAGGTGTCGGCCGAGACGGAGTCCGCGAGCGTGGCGTCCTGCCACGGGCCGTCGTCGATGCGCACCTGCACCGACTTGACCCCGGTGTGCGGCTGCCAGGCGACGCCGGCGACGGCGACCTGCTGGCCGGCGGTCAGTGAG
Organism: Curtobacterium sp. HSID17257; assembly: GCF_003989515.1. Taxonomy (GTDB): domain Bacteria; phylum Actinomycetota; class Actinomycetes; order Actinomycetales; family Microbacteriaceae; genus Curtobacterium. The sequence continues at coordinate 588 of NZ_RBLU01000128.1, read as the reverse complement.
GCGCCGCCCCGAGGGGTGTCGATCCGTGACTCCAGCTTCACCGGCCCGCGTTCGGACCACCCGCGCGGCGTCCAGTACCCCTGTGCGTCGGCGAACCGCGTGACCTCGAGCTCGGTCACCCACTTCGTCGCGGAGACGTAGCCGAAGAGCCCGGGGACCACCATCCGCACCGGGAAGCCGTGCTCGGCGGGCAGCGGTTCGCCGTTCATCCCGATCGCCAGCAGTGCCGCGGTGCCCTCGTCCTGCAGCACGTCGAGGGGCGTCCCCGCGGAGAACCCGTCGATGCTGCGGGAGAGGACCATGTCGGCGCCGTCCTGCACACCCGCTCGCGCGAGCAGCGCACGGATCGGGTAGCCCAGCCACAGGGCGTTGCCGATGAGGTCACCACCGACCTCGTTCGACACGCAGCTGAGCGTGGCCATGTGTTCCTGCAGGGGCAGTGCCAGCAGCTCGTCCCAGGTCAGGACGACCTCTCGGTCGACGGCACCGTGGATGCGGAGCGACCAGTCCGCCGGGTCGATCGACGGCACGCGGAGCGCCGTGTCGATGCGGTAGAAGTCGGCGTTCGGCGTGACGTAGGGCGCGATA
>NZ_RBLU01000127.1 GCF_003989515.1 Curtobacterium sp. HSID17257 | reverse complement strand
AGAGAAGCATGCAGATGTAGGTCTAGATGATATGCTAGCACGCTCATGCGACTATCGTAAGCAGTCAACACTGTACTGGGAGGCATTGCACACAATAGGACGTAACCTGGAGAACATATGGAACAGCACTGACACAATATACACTAGAATACAACGATAGAGACACGCAAGAAACAATCTCGACATGATTGAGACGACACTAAAACAGTATTTGCTAGATGATTTTTTTTTTTTTTT
>NZ_RBLU01000126.1 GCF_003989515.1 Curtobacterium sp. HSID17257 | reverse complement strand
GGAACCCGGCGGCGTCCCGCGGAGCGACGCCGTGGTGGTCACGCCCGCGCCGGAAGGCCTCGCCGGCTCCGCAGGCCCGCAGGGCGGTGGTCCACGACGCCGCCGACCCGGTGTCCACGAGCGGGGAGGCGAGGAGCCGGGCGGTCAGACCGCACCGCAGCAGGGACCGGCCGAGGGTGAAGAACTCCCACACCTCGTCACGACTGACGTCACCCTCGACGACGCCGACCGCCAGCGCACTGCGTTCCCGCACCCAGGCGAGGAACTCGTGCGCCCGGTCGACGGCGACCTTGCGGGGCATGCGTGACCGGGTGACGTCGAGGCAGTCCCAGAGTTCGGTGGACACGACCTCGCGCGCTCGGCGGGCGTGGTCGCGGGCGACGCCGACCGCGTGGGCGACGGATGCGGGTTCGTGCCGGTCGAGCGCGAGCGACTCGACGACGGCCGCCCGAAGGCGACGACGCCCGGGCGAGCGCGCGCCAACGACGCGGTGCAGCGTGGGGCCGACCACGTCCTCGTCGTCGACCACGCCCGCATCGGGCCGGACGACGTAGACGTCGAGCATCCTCGCGACGACGTCGGCCCGTTCGACCGCGCTCCCGACGTGGAACACGCTCCCCGCGAGTCGGCTCAGCACGTCGGCTCCTGCATGCGGCGAAGCTACCGAGCGGGCGTTGCGACAGTGTTTCGGAGCCGCGTCACCGGTGTTGCGAGCCATCCACCGCGCGCGCTCTCGGACAACACTCGCTAGACAACCTAACTAGAGCGTCTAGCATTGTCCGTATGACGACCGAGGTGACGAACACCACCACGGGCTTCTGGTACGGGACCGGTTCCAGGGTCGACGCGGTGGACGTGCTGAACGCGCTCCGCAAGTACCGGAGCGCAGAGAGTGCCGCGCAGCGCCGTGCGCGCGAGGCACTGGGCATCGGCGAGAACGCCCTGCTCGCGCTTCGGATCCTGCTCGACGCCGAGTCCGAAGGACGTTCCGTGAACGCGAAGGAGCTCGCCGACCGTCTCGAGATCACGCCGGCGTCGACCTCGGCGCTCGTCGACCGACTCGTCCGCAGCGGCCACGTCGAGCGTCACGCCGACCCCCACGACCGACGCGGTGTCATCCTGACCGCGTCGGGTGGGTCGATGCGCCAGGTGCTGCGGGTGATCGACCAGCTCGACACCCGCGCGATCGAGGTGGCCGAGCACCTCCCGCAGACGGACATGGCGGTCGTCGTCGCGTTCCTCGAGGAGATGGCCCGGGTCGTCGACCGCGACGAGGACGAGACCGCGACGGAGCGCTCCGCGTAGCCTCGTCGCATGCACAGCGCTCCGCAGGACCCCGCCCGGGTGCCTCCGCGTGATCCGGAGGACGACATGCCGCTCGCGGAGCTCGACGCGCGTGCTCGGGCCGACGCTGCACTGCGGCGCATCCGGAACGGGGCCGACCCCGCGCGGGAGGCCTTCGACCTGGCGAACACGATGAACGACGAAGCCGTCGGGCGTCTCCGCGACGCCGTGCTGCGGTGGTTCCGCCGCGGCTGACCCCGTGCCCGCCGGCACGGCCCCGTGTCGGTCGGTCCCCTACCGCTCGTCGGTGAAGGTCGTGCCGACGGCCGCGATGTCGTCGGCACCGTGGCCGGCTGCGCTCGCATCGGCGTAGACCCGGTCGAGTGCGTCGAGCAGGGTCGTGGACACACCCGCGGACCGCGCAGCGTCACCGATCAAGCCGATGTCCTTCCGCAGACCGTCGAGGGCGAACTGCGGTGCGAGGTCGCCACCGATCATCGCCGCGCCCTTCGTGTGCGCGTAGGGCGAGTCACTCGCGGTGCCGTCGATCGCGTCGAGGAACAGCTGCGGGTCGAGCCCGAGGGCGCGGGCGAGCGCGAGGGACTGCCCGGTGGCCGCGGTGATCGACGCGACCCAGGCGTTGGCCGCGAGCTTCAGGGCCGTGCCGTCGCCGACCCGCTCCCCCGCGCGGACGGTCTTCGCGCCGATGGCGTCGAGAACGGGATCGATGTGGTCGAGCACGTCGGACGGCCCGGCGGCGAGCATCGTGAGCTTCCCCTGCTCCGCCGGGGCCTTCGTTCCGAGCATCATCGCCTCGACGAGGGTGATGCCGTACTTCTCGGCCAACTGCACCACGGTCTCGGTGCCCGCGACCCCGATGGTCGAGGCCTGCACCCAGATCGCGTCCGTGGGAGCGTCACCGGCCGCGGCGTCGAGGACGTCGACGACCGCGTCGGTGTCGAAGAGCGTCAGCAGGACGACCTCGGCGTCACCGACCGCCGCTGCGGCGTCCGTCCCCACGGTGGCGCCCGCATCGCCGAGCGGACGGGCCTTGTCGGTGCTGCGATTCCACACGGTCACCTGGTGGCCCTCGCGCAGCAGTGACCCCGCGACCCCTGCACCCATCGTCCCCGTGCCCAGCACCGTCACATGCACCACTGTCTCCGTCCTGCGTCCGGCACCCTGCCGACGTCGTGCTCGACGCTACGCCCGAGCGATCACGACGGACCGTGTCGGCCCGGTCCGAGGACGGGCGGGGCAATCGCGCGATGGGTCAGAGCAGACCGCGCGCCGCGAGCCACGCGGCGGGGTCGACGGGGGTCCCGCCGATGAGGACCTCGAAGTGCAGGTGTGGGCCGGTGGAGATGCCGGTGCTGCCCACGGCGCCGAGCTGCTCGCCGGCCGACAGCGTCTGTCCGGGCAGGACGTCGATGCGGGACAGGTGCCCGTAGCGCGTCTGCGTCCCGTCCGGGTGCGCGAGGAGCACCTGGTTGCCGTACCCGCCGAGAGGTCCGGCGGACACGACCCGTCCGGACATCACGGCGACGACGGGCGTCCCGGCTGCCGCGGCGAAGTCGAGGCCGTGGTGGTTCGTCGAGCATGCACCGCACCCGGCGACCTGGCGCCCGCCGAAGCCTCCGGCGGTCGGGATGGTCCCCGCGACCGGACGGACGGTGCCCGAGCCGGTCGTGATCCGGACACCGTCGTGCCGAGCGCTGCCGGCGCGGGCGGCCTGCACGTCGAAGCCGTCGCGGGTCACGGTGACGGTGACACCCGACGCGACGCGGTAGTGCTGGTCCGGCGCGGGTGCTCCCTGGTGCGTGGGCGTCGGCGTGTTCGCAGCGCCGAGGCCGAGCCCCATGGGGTCGTCGAGCGCGGCGGCCGGGGTGGACACGGAGACGACCAGGCAGGCGGCGAGGGCAGACGCGGTCACGGCCACGAGTCGTGTGGACGATCCCCCTCGAGCCGCCGGGCCCGATGCGGGACGCCGACAGCGGCCGACGGCGGTGAGCCGGTGGACGGCGGGGACGCGCCGGTCGGGCGTGCGCGATCTGTCGCGGCGGGTGGTCATCCGGTGACGATCGCGGAGATCACGGCGAGTCGGCAGGGACGCTTCCGACCGAGTGCCGTCGGTGGTTGCGGCGGTGGTGGACACCGGGGCGGCGGGAGGGGGGACCGCCGCCCCGGCGGTCTGGTGGCCGACACGGACGGACCGGGCAGCAGCGTCGTTGGCCGCTCGGCGGGCCGCTCCGCGGGGACGGATCGGCGCCGTGGGCGTCGAGACGCCAGCGCTGTCGGGAGTGGTCTTCGTCATCGTGTCGGGAGGTCAGGTCGGATGTGATCGGATCGCGTGGCTTCGGGTGCTCGGACGTCGTCCGTCGTCGGAGGCAGCGACGATCGGCTCAGCCGCGGACCACGCCGTCGCGGGTGATGCGCTCGAGCTCCGCGACGACGGCATCGACGACCGCGCGGGTGATCGCATCGGTCACCGCTTCGACCAGGGCGAGCTGGTCGGGCGTCACGGCGACCTCGCCCGGGAGGGCGGTCCCGACCCGCTGGGGGATCTCGTCGATCGCGGCGACGAGCGCGGCCGGTACGAGGGCGGACCGCATCGGGGAGACCGGGGCCGTCAGCGGCGACGTGGGCGCGGCGACGACCCGGGTGCGTGCTGCGGTGACGGACACCGCTGCCGCCGGAGCAGGGGTCGGTGCCGGGGCGGGCGCAGTGGTCCGGGTCGTGGCCTGCTCCGTCGCCGTGGGGACGGCACGGGAGGCCCGACGTGCGATCGAGTCGAAGAGGGGCGTGGAGGACATGCTGCTTGCCTTCCGGTCAGTGGTGGATCGGGCCGTCCTGGTCGGTCCGAGTGGGCTCGTGCCTCGGGCACAAGGACGATTCAACCACTGATATTCCGAATGTGCAATAGTGCGTGCGAGTTCAGTCCGGTTCGACGGCGTTCGTCGGGTCGTCACGCCGGAGCACCTGCTTGACCCGCTCGACGATCGTCGACGGCGGGTTGTTGTACGCGTTCGCCGGCTCCTGACCGCTGAGCGCCTGGATGGCTTCCATCACGGCGTCCGTCGCGTGTCGCCGAGCCCTGCCCGACGAGGCCTCGCCGAAGTGGGAGAGGTCCATCGGCTCACCGAACTCGATCGTGACCCGCGCGAGCTTCGGCACACGGGAGCCGACGGGCTGGACGTCCTCGGTCCCGGTGAGGGCCACGGGGACGACGGGGGCACCGCTCGTCAGCGCCAACCACGCGACGCCGGTGCGCCCCTTGTACAGCCGTCCGTCGAGGGAACGGGTGCCTTCGGGGTAGATGGCGAACGCCTCACCGGCCTCGAGCCGCTCGAGGCCGAGGTCGAGCGCGTGCTGCGCCGCGGCGCCTGCTCCCCGCTCGACGCCGATCGCGCCGATGCCGCCGAAGAACGCCCGCGACACAGCACCGCGGAGACCGGTCCCGGTGAAGTACTCCTGCTTCGCGAGGAACGACACCTTCCGCGGGGCCATCAGCGTGATGGCCGGCGAGTCGATGAACGACCGGTGGTTGCTCGCGAGGATGACCGGTCCGTGCCTGGGCACGTTCTTCCGTCCGACGATGCGCGGGCGCCAGAGGAGACGCGCGAGCGGGGTCACCACCGCACGGCTCATCGTGGTGGCGAACTTCGTCGTACCGGGCACCGGGCCTCCTCGTCGTGGGAGGTTCCGAGTGTAGTGAGCGGCGCGAGCCCCACATTCCGTCTACGGAATGCGATTGCCGCGGCTGCTGCGGAGCTGTTCAGACGTGCGCGGCGACGACGTCGAGGACCGCGCGACCGTAGCGCTCGAGCTTTGCCCCACCGATGCCGGAGATCTCGCTCAGGGTGTCCTCGTCGGCGGGCTTCACCGCGGCGATCCCGCGCAGTGTCGCGTCGTTGAACACCACGTATGCGGGCACCCCTTGCTCGCGGGCCTGGGCCGCTCGCCACGCACGCAGCGCCTCGAACAGGCCGAGCGCCTCCTGCGGCACGTCGGTCACCGCCTGACGTCGGGCTCGCGACGTGCGCGGGGCCTTCACCGGGTCGCGGCGCATCAGCACGCGCGTGCGACCGCTCAGGACCTCGGCGCTCGTCGGACTGAGGACGACCGTGCCGAACCCGTCGCCCGACACCGCCGCGTAGCCCTGCGCCAGCAGCTGCCGAGCGACGGCACGCCACTCCCCCTCGCCCAGGTCGTTGCCGATGCCGAAGGTGGCGAGCGAGTCGTGCCGGAGCTCCTGCACGCGCGGCGACTGCTTGCCGACGAGGATGTCCACGAGGTGCGCGACGCCGTACCGCTGCCCGCGCTCGCGCTCCAACCGGACCACGGTCGACAGGAACTTCTGCGCGGGCACGGTGCCGTCCCACGGCTCCGGCGGCGCGATGCACGTGTCGCAGTTGCCGCAGGCCGTGGACTCCTGCCCGAAGTAGGCGAGCAACCGGACCCGGCGGCACTCGATCGTCTCGCAGAGCGCGAGCATGGCGTCGAGGTGCGCGCTGAGCTGCCGGCGGTGTGCCGCGTCGCCCTCGGACTGGTCGATCATCCGGCGCTGCTGCACGACGTCGTTCAGCCCGTAGGCGAGCCACGCCGTCGAGGGCAGTCCGTCGCGCCCGGCACGCCCGGTCTCCTGGTAGTAGCCCTCGACCGACTTCGGCAGGTCGAGGTGCGCCACGAACCGCACGTCGGGCTTGTCGATGCCCATGCCGAACGCGATCGTCGCGACCATGACGATGCCGTCCTCGCGCAGGAACCTCGACTGGTTGCGCTCGCGGACCTTCGCGTCGAGGCCGGCGTGGTACGGCAGCGCCGGGATCCCCTGGTCGGCGAGCGCGGCTGCGGTGCGCTCGACCGAGTTCCGGGACAGGCAGTAGACGATGCCGGCGTCGCCGCTGTGCTCGGTCTTGATGAAGGTGAGGAGCTGCTGCATCGCGCCGGTCTTCGGCTCGATGCGGTACTGGATGTTCGGGCGGTCGAAGTCGGCCACGAAGTGCGCGGCGTCGTCGAGGCCGAGCCGGCCGGAGATCTCGCGGTGGGTCTGCGGCGTCGCGGTGGCCGTGAGGGCGATGCGCGGCACGGTCGGCCAGCGCTCGTGGAGCACGCTCAGCTCGAGGTAGTCCGGCCGGAAGTCGTGCCCCCACTGGGCGACGCAGTGTGCCTCGTCGATGGCGAACAGGGCGATGCGGGCGCGGTCGAGCAGCGACCGGGTGCTCTCGAGCCGGAGCCGCTCCGGGGCGAGGTAGAGCATGTCGACCTCGCCGGACACGACCGCCCGCTCGACCCGTGCGCGCTCGTCGGGACCCTGCGTGGAGTTGAGGAACGCCGCCTTGACACCGTTCGCGGCGAGGGCGTCGACCTGGTCCTGCATGAGGGCGATCAGCGGTGAGACGACCACCCCGACGCCGTCGCGGACGAGCGCGGGTACCTGGTAGCAGAGCGACTTGCCGCCACCGGTCGGCATGAGCACGAGCGCGTCGCCGCCGGAGACGACCTGGTCGATGATCGCGGCCTGCTCGCCACGGAACGCGTCGTACCCCCACACGCGGTGCAGGACGTCGAGCGCGGCAGCCCGCGACGGTGAGGTCGTGGTCGTCGTGCTCATGCCCCCAGCCTACGAGCGCGGGGCGACACCCACCGTCTCGTCCACAGGCGCAGCGGCGGACGGATCGGCCACCGGTGCGTCCCGGTCCGTCTCGGGACCGCGGGCCGGTGCGACTGCCCAGCCCGTGCCTCCCGGCCGGGTCCACTGCCGACCGCCCGCCCAGACCGGCGCCGGACCGCGGAAGCGGGGCGCCTCGTGTCCCGGGAAGCGACGGTCGAGCCCCCGCCACCACGCGAGGAGCTCGATCATGCCCCAGAAGGCGAGCGAGGTCGCGAGCGTGACCAGGAAGCCACCGGCGGTGCCGTCCGAGGCGTCGAGGTCGATCTTCGACCAGCCCGGGGCCTGCAGCACGAAGATCATGATGTTGTTGAAGGCGTGCTGGAGGACGGTGGCCTCCATGCCCCCGGTCCGCAGCACGATGATCGCGGCGATCAGCCCGAACGAGCCGACGTCGAGGATGCCCCAGACGTTGTAGCCGTTGGGGATGTGACCGGCGGCGAACACCACGGTCGAGACCGCGACGGCGATGACGACACCGACGATCCGGACCGGGATCCACGACGCGATCGTCTGGATCAGGAAGCCGCGGAAGACGTACTCCTCCGCTGCGCCCTGGAAGGGCACGAGCACCAGGACCATCACGATCGTGAAGGTCAGCGTGGCGGGCGAGACGGTCGACTGCCCGATGGCGTCGTGGTCCCAGCCGAAGCCGCCGTCGAACGAGAACATCCCCCACGTCTGCAGCAGGAACATCGGGATCGCGATGACGATCGTCGGCAGCAGGCACCACAGCGTCCAGCGCCAGCGCACCCGGAAGCGCGTCGACGACAGGATGCCCGCCGGGCCGATCCGGGCGATCTTCACCGCGAGCAGGACACCGGGCAGCAGCACCACGAGCGACAGCAGGGTCAGCGACAGGATGAGCGGGTCCGTGGGGTCGAGGGCACCGCTCGTCAGGTCGTCCTGGAAGCTCATCAGCCCCTCGGCACCCTGCGTCGCACCGATCGGGACGAAGTAGGCCACCGCCAGGACGATCTGGGTGGCGATGTAGTACCCGACCAGGAACGCGAGCGCGACGAGCGGGCGCCACCAGCGCCAACGGGCATCGACACGGGGCAGGCGGTGGTACGGAACGCTCACCCGCGCAGGCTACCGGCACGGGCAGGATGGGAGCCGTGCTCTCCGTCCTGCTCGGCCTGACCGGCGCGGTCGTCTACGGGGCTGCCGACTTCCTCGGCGGCCTCGCCGCGCGGCGCGAGCGTGCGGTGACCGTCGCAGCCGTCGC
>NZ_RBLU01000125.1 GCF_003989515.1 Curtobacterium sp. HSID17257 | reverse complement strand
CCTCGGCGTCGTCGAGGTGGGCGACGGTGGCCTCCCACGCGGCGAGGCGTGCGAGGTCCTCGTCGCGGCGGGCGACCTCGTCCTCGAGCAGCACGATGCGCTCGATCGTGCTGCGGCCGCTCGTGGCGGAGACCTCGACCGCCAGGTCCTCGATGCGCAACGCGATGCGGGCGGGCGGCTCGGGGAACGACGGGGCGCAGACGGCGACGTGCCGTGCACGGTCGCGGCGGCGGAAGGCGGTGGTGTCGGCGGGTTCCGCGACTGCCGGCCGCGCGGTGTCGGCGAGCTCGGTGTGGGCGACCTCGGCGTCGGCGAGCTCGGTGTCGGCGGCGGGCTGCTCCGGGACGGCGTCCGTCGTCACCGGGCGCTGCACGGGACCCGTGACCGGCGGCACCACGAGGTCCGCCAGGTACGGCGCGCGGGTGGCCGGGACGTCTCGGAGCCACTCCTCGAGCTCGCGACCGAACGGGTCGACGAGGGGGGTGCGTGCACCGGGCTGGGTCTCCATGTGACGCAGGATAGATATCACACGGGCCGGGAGCGGGGAGATCCGCGGTGTGTCGCGCATCCCGAGCCCTCGGACGTCACGTTCCGGGCCGGAGGTGAGCGGCGTGTCACGGCCTCGGGAGCGACTCCGCGAAGCCGTCGAGCATGCGCCGTCCCTCGAGCCAGGCGCCGACGCCGCTGGCCACGTTCACGTGCTGCCGGTCCCCCACGCGGAGCACCCGGGACCCGAGCACGCCGGCGAACTCGACGGCGCGGTCGGCGGAGCAGTACGGGTCGTCGTCGCTGACCACGAGCACGGTCGGTACCGCGACGGCCCGCTGCGGGGCGTGGAAGCGGGCGGCCTCGGCGGGGAACACCGTGGCGTCCGGGTCCGGGGGTGCCACGAGGAACGCGCCGATGACCCGCCCGGCACCGTGCCCTGCGGCGTGCTCCGCCAGCCACCGGGCGACCGCCAGGACGCCGAGGCTGTGTGCGACGAGCAACGGCGGCCGCGCGCAGGCGTCGACGGCCACGGAGATCGCGCGGTCCCAGTCGTCGGGCTCGGGCTCCGACCACGACGACGGCGCGATGCGCACGGCGGCCTCGCCACGCTCGTCCTGCCAGCGGGACTGCCAGTGCTCGGCGTCCGATCCCCAGATGCCCGGGACGACGACCCACGGGTGCCGGTCCGCCGGGCGCAGCTGCTCCTCCATCCCGGGAAGCGTAGCGGGGCGGCCGGCGACCACGGGCGTCAGGCGTGCAGGGTGTCGCGCGGGTACTCGCCGAAGCGCTTCGCGTACGCGGCCGAGAAGCGACCGAGGTGCGCGAAGCCCCACCGGACGGCGACGGCGGCGACGGTGAGCTCGGCGGGGGCACCCCGACGGAGTTCCTCCCGCACTCGGTCCATCCGGATGCCGCGGAGCATCGCGTTCGGCGCGGTCCCGACCTGGCGCTGGAACGCCTGCTGCAGGCCACGCACGCTGAGCCCGACGTGCTCGGCCACGTCGGTGGTGGTGATCGGGGTGTGCGCGTAGGCGTGCATGTACTCGATCGCCTCGCGGACGCGGCTCGTCGCGCCCTGCGGCATCGTCACCTCGGGTGCGAGCTGCTCGTGCGGGAAGGTCCGGAGCATCGCCAGGGCGGTCGCGCGAGCGGTCTCGGCCATGACGAGCGGCGACGGCGCAGTCGCGCCGAGGACGACCTGCGCTGCCCGGCGCACCTGAGCGTTCCAGAGCCGCAGGTCGTCGGTCTCGGGCCGGGCGGTGTGGTCGAAGACGATCGCGCCCGCGCTGCCGCCGTGTTCCTCGGCCGCGATGCCCTCGAGGAACCGCCGGTCGAAGTGCACGAGGTTCTGGCGGACGTCCTCGACCTCGAACACGAACGGTCGACCGGCGGGGAACACCAGCGCGTGCCCCGGTGCGAACGACGCTTCGTCGCGCCCGACGTCGACCGTGCCGCCGCCGTCGGTCGTCCACATGACGGCGTAGTCGTCGCCGGACGACGCTTCACCCGTCGCCTGCGCGTCGAAGTGCGTCGACCGGAAGGACATCGAGGCGTCTCCGACCGCCTTGAAGCGGTAGCCGAAGGTCCGCGACGTGTGGCGGGCCGCGAAGTGCGCGCCGTCGTACGCGTCGGAGAACAGCTGGAGCGCCGCACCCAGGTCGGTGCCCGCGGCCTCGTAGCGCATCCGCGTGTCTGCGCGCGTCTCGGTCGTCACCTGGCCGAGCGTGTCACGACGACCGCCGATCGGCACGCGCGTCGGCGGCGCGTGCGCGGACCGGCTCCCGCCGTGCGGGAACCGGATGATGGGCGGTCCGGCGCGCGGACCGGACGATCGGGCGTCAGTGCCGCCCGCGGCGGACGGTCCAGCGGTTGCGGTCGTCGACCCGCTCGTAGCGCAGGTCGTCGACGACCATCTGCACGAGCGCGAGCCCACGGCCGCCCTCGGCCAGCGCCTCGGGCAGGGACGCCGCCGACGGGTCGACGAGCACGGGCACGCCGTCGTCCGACAGCGACACCGTGACGTCGTCGGGGCCGACGTCCATCCGGAGCGAACAGGACACGCGACCACCGCCCGCGCCGTGCTCGATGACGTTCGAGGCGAGCTCGACGAGGGCGAGCTCGAGCGCCATCCGGTCCTCCTGGGACAGGTCGGGCTCGTGGTCCCACACCGAGGACAGGAAGGTGTGCACCGCCGTCACGTCGTCGGGCGGGCAGGCGAGGTCGAGGACGTGCTCGCCCTTGGCCTTGGTCACCGTCATCCCCAGTTCGTCACCGCGGCGTCCCCGTCCGGGTACGTCCGCAGGATCTTGTCGATGTTGGAGAGCTTGAGCACCATCTGCACCTGCTCCGAGGGGGCTGCGAGCCGGAGGTCTCCCCCGGCCTGCCGAGCGGTCTTGAGGCAGCCGACCAGGGCGCCCAGTCCGGACGAGTCCATGAACTCGACGCCGGAGAGCTCGACGACCAGACGCGCGCGTCCGCCCTCGACGACCTTCGCGACGGTCTCGCGGAAGGCACCCGCGCTCACCATGTTCAGTCGTCCGCTGCACTCGAGCACGGCGGTGTCGTCTGTTGCCTCGTGTACGACGATGTCCATGCAGGGGCCTCCTCGGTTCGGTGCGGGTGCACCCAGCAACCTACCGGGTGCGAGCCGTCAAGCGGTACGGCCTCGCCGCGTCGCGAGGACCTGGACGACGACGGCTGCCGCCATGAGCGTCGCCATCACCGCCCCCATGGCGGTCGCGGTCCCGCCGAGCACACCGGCGAGCGGGGTGCCCAGCCCACCGAGGCCGAACGTCAGACCGCCCTGCAGCGCGGCGGCGGTCCCGGGGTGCGCAGCGCCGACGTGCTGCGTCCGGGTCATCGCCGCGGGGAGCACGAACCCCCAGGCGCCCGTGACCACCGCGAGCGCGCACCACACCGGCACGGGCCCCAGCCCGGCGAGGGCGGCGACCAGCACGACCGCACTGCCGAGCGTCCCCGTGGCGAGACCGGCGGTCAGCAGGGTGTCCTCGGAGAACCGCCCGACGACGCGCCGGAACACGAGCGTCGTGACGACCATCATCGAGGCGTTCGTGGCGAACACGAGCGTGTACAGCGCTTCCGAGAAGCCGTACTGCTGCTGGAACACGAACGAGCTCGTCGCGATGTAGGCGAAGAACCCGATCGTGGACAGCACCCCCGTCAGCACGTACGCCCGGAACCGCCCGATCGCGAGCAGGTCGCGGATGCGTCGCCCGTTCGCACGGAACCCGGTGCCGCCCCGCGCTGCCGGCGGCAGGGTCTCCCCGAAGCGCAGGACGACCGCGACCGTGAAGGCCGCGCCGAGCACCGCGAGGACGACGAACATCAGGCGCCACGAGCCGACCGTGAGCACGGCACCGCCCGCCAGCGGTGCGACGACGGGGCCGATCGCGTTGATCGCGGCGAGGGTGCCGAACACCTTCGCGGTCCGCGGTCCGGTCGTCGTGTCGGAGACCATCGCGCGCCCGGCCACCGCTCCGGCCGCTCCGGCGAGCCCCTGCAGCACCCGGGCGACGACGAGGGTGCCGGCGTCGGGCGCGAGCGCGCACCCGATCGAGGCCAGCGCGAAACCGGCGGTCCCGACGAGCAGCAGCGGCCGACGTCCGATCCCGTCGCTCACCGGTCCGGCGAGGAGCTGCCCGACGGCGAACGCGACGAGGAACGCCGTGAGGGACAACTGCACGACGCCCGGCGTCGTCCCGAGCTCGCGCGCGATCGTCGGCAGCGCCGGGATGTACATGTCCGTCGCGAAGGGCGACACCCCGACGATGAGCGCCAGCGGGACGATCGGCGGCAGGGCCCCGCTCGTCGAGGTCGTCGGTCCGGTCCCCGCGCGCTCCGTCGTCACCGACGCCACGCTACGCCCGTGCGGATCGACCCGACGACGGTCGGGAGGCGCGGTACCGTCCGGCACCGCGCCTCCCCTTCGTCTCGTGGTCGCGTCCGCGACCAGCGGGCTCAGCCCGTGTTCTGCAGGCCGGCCGCCACGCCGTTGACGGTGAGCAGGAGCAGGCGGTGGTCGCCGTCCGTCGGGTCGGTGCTGCCGGAGGTCCGGATCGCCCGCAGGGCACGGAGCTGCAGGTGCGACAGTGCGTCGACGTACGGGCTGCGCAGACGCACGGCACGGGCGAGCACCGGGCGGTCCTCGAGCACGTCGCTGCCGCCGGACACCCGCAGCACCCACTCGCGGGTGCGCAGCATCTCGTCGAGCACCTTCGCGGCGAGGTCGTCGCGGTCGGCGAGCTCGAGGTAGCGGCGGGCGATCTGCTCGTCGGTCTTCGCGAGCGACATCTCGACGTTCTTGATCATCGCGCCGAACAGCGGCCACTCGGCGTACGCGGCGCGCAGGGCGTCGACGTCGCCGACGGCCTCGAGCGCGGAACCCAGGCCGTACCAGCCGGCCAGGTTGATGCGCGCCTGCGTCCACGAGAACACCCACGGGATGGCACGGAGGTCCTCGAGCGACTCGACGCTCAGGCCGCGTCGGGCCGGGCGGGAGCCGAGCGGCAGGAGGCCGATCTCCTCCATCGGGGTCACGCGGGCGAACCACGGCGCGAAGCCGTCGGCCTTCACCAGGTCGTAGAAGGCGCGGCGCGAGACGTCGTCGAGCTGCTGCGCGAGGTCGGCGAAGCGGGTCGCCGCGACGGCCGTGCGCTCCTCGTTCGACGGGGACGACGCGAACAGCGTCGCCGAGGCCATCTGCTCGAGGTGTCGGGCCGCGATGTCCTGGTCGCCGTACTGGGCGAAGATGACCTCGCCCTGCTCGGTGAGCTTGAGCCGGCCGTCGATCGACCCCGGCGGCTGCGCGAGGACGGCCTCGTTCGCCGGACCGCCGCCACGGCCGAGCGACCCGCCGCGGCCGTGGAACAGCGTCAGCTCGACGTCGTGCTCGCGCGCCCAGTCGGCGATCCGCGCCTGGGCGTCGTACAGCGCCAGGTTCGCCGACACCGGGCCGACGTCCTTCGAGGAGTCGGAGTAGCCGAGCATGACCTCGAGCCGTCGCCCGGTCGCCGCGAGCCGCCGCTGGAACGGCTCGGTGCGGACGGCCTCGTCGAGGATGTCGACGCTCGCGTGCAGGTCGGCGAAGGTCTCGAACAGCGGGATGACGTCGAGCACGGGGGCCGCGTCACCGCAGGCGGCCCGGGCGAGTTCGTGCACGTTCGCCAGGTCGGCGGCCGACTGCGTGAAGGAGACGATGTAGCGGTGCGCCGCCCGGACGCCGTAGCGCTGCTGGAGGTCGGCGACGGTGCGGAACACCGAGAGGACCTCCTCGGTCGTCTCGGACAGCTCGCCACCGGCGCGGATCTCGGCCAGCGCGGTGCGGTGCACCTGGGAGTGCTGGCGCACCTCGAGTTCGGCGAGGTGGAAGCCGAACGTCTCGACCTGCCACACGAGGTTCTGCAGGTCGCCGTTCGCCGTCCGGACCGCACCGGCGGCGACGAGCGACGCCTGGATCACCCGGAGGTCGGCGAGGAGCTCCTCGGGACTGCCGTACGCCAGGCCGTCCTGGCCGCGGCGGGTGGCGCGGAGGCGGGCGGCGACGAAGAGCAGTGCGCGGCGGTGGGTCTCGTTCGGGGCGCGGACGCCGATGCGCTCGGCGATGCCCGGGTCGAGCTGCTCCTGTGCGGCGACGAGTGCCTGCAGGCCGGCGTCCGCGGGGGTCTCGGCAGCGTCGAGCGTCAGTGCCGAGCCGATGCGGGTCGCAGCGCGGGCGAGGCCGAGCAGGATGTGCTCGGCGGCGATGTCGGCGGCCTGCTTCGTGACGGCGGCGGTGACGTGCGGGTTGCCGTCCCGGTCGCCGCCGATCCACGTGCCGAAGCGCACGAAGGCCGGGGCGGTCACCGGCACCCGACCGGCGTCGTCCCCGAGCAGCCGGTCGTCGAGCAGGCGGTAGACCTGCGGCACGATCTCGAACAGGGTCTGGTCGAACACGCTCATCGCCGTGCGGACCTCGTCGAGCGGGGTCGGGCGGGTCGTGCGGAGCGGCGAGGTGCGCAGGAGGGTCGTGATCTCCTCGAGCAGCCGACGCTCGTTCTCGGCGCGCGCGGTGGCGTTGCGGGAGCGGTCGCGCTCGTCGATCAGGTCCGTGATGCGGCGCACCGCCGTGGTCACCGCGCGACGGCGGGCCTCGGTCGGGTGTGCGGTGAGCACCGGGTGGAAGCGCAGGTCGGCCAGCCGCGCGGCGGCCTCGTCCTCGCCGACCTGCTCGACGAGTGAGGCGTAGGTGGCGGGGAACGAGTCGCCCGGGAGTCCGCCGTCGTCACCGCGGGCGCGGAGGACGCGCACGCGGTGGTGCTCCTCGGCCAGGTTCGTCAGGTGGAAGTAGGTCGTGAAGGCCTGGGCGACGGCTTCGGCCCGCTCGGCGGACATGCCGGCGACGATCGCCTCGGCCCGGGCGGCACCATCGGCGTCGGAGCCCTCGTACGCCTCGATGACCGCGGCGCGCAGGCTCTCGACGTCGCGCAGCAGCTCGTCGCCACCGGTCTCCCGCAGCACCCGCCCGAGCAGGTTGCCGAGGTACCGGACGTCCGCGCGCAGGTCGCTGTCGACCGCGCCGCTGACGTCGTCCCGTGCGCGCCCGTGGCGCGTCGATCCGTCGATCGCCGTCATGGGTTCCTCTCACGTTGCGCCGGGACCGTGTCCCGGGTCTCCAGCACTGTACCGGCGCGCGCGGGCACGTGACGACGACCGTCCGGACGGACCGCGGGCGACGCGGTCGGGTGGGGAGCAGCAGCCGGTCAGGCGGGGAGCAGCGACGCGGCGCGGTCGTCCTCGGCCGTCGGGCGACGCACCGACGCCACGAGCGCCCGGTCCAGGCTCGCCGCCAGCTCGACCTCGGCGAGCACGGCATCGCGTTCGGCGTCGGACCAGGGTGCCGCGTCGAGCTGCGCCCGGTAGGTGTCCTCGAACGCCGCGGGATCGGCCACCTGGTCGAAGATCGTGAAGAGCACACCGTTCGTGTCGAAGCCGAACCGGTCCTCGAGCAGCCGCGCCAGGGTGGGGCCGCCGGTCAGGTCGCCGAGGTAGCGGGTGTAGTGGTGCGCGACGAACGCCCCGGGCGAGGTCGCCGCGACGGCGCACAGGCGACGGACGTACGCGGTGGTCGCCGCGGTCGGGCAGCAGAGCTCGGACCAGTCGGGTCCGACCAGGTACTCGAGGTCGGCGCGGATCGCCGGCATCCGGGTGAGCTGCGTCGTGACGAACGGTGCGGCGACGGGGTGGTCGGCCATCCGCTCGGCCGCGCGCTCGAGGGCGTCGTACACGACCGCGTACTGGCCGAGCAGGTCGGCGTAGTCGGCGACGTCGCACTCCCCCGCGAGCAGGTCGTGCGCACCCCCGGTCCACACGGCCGGGCCCGCAGCGGTGCGGGAGCGCCGGCGCAGGAGCTCGGAGAACGGCGTCACGGTCGGACTCATGAGGTGAGGCTAACCTCAGTAGCTGGCAAGGTCGAGCACCGGAAGAGGAATCCCAGGATGAGTCCCACGCGCACCCAGCACGTCTTCGTCGTCGAGCGGACGGAGCGCCTGACCCCGCACATGGTCCGGGTCCACCTGGGCGGCCCGGCCTTCCGGGACTTCGTCGACGGCGCCGACCCGGACCGACTCGGCGCCACCGACCAGTACGTCAAGCTCCTGCTCGCACCGCCGTCGAGCGGCCTGACACCGCCCTACGACCTCGAGGCGCTGCGCGAGTCCCTGCCGAAGCACGAGCGGCCCGCGCGCCGGACGTACACGGTCCGCTCCGTCGACCACGTCGCCGGGACCATCGCGATCGACTTCGTGGTGCACGGCGACGAGGGCCTCGCCGGGCCCTGGGCCGCCGCCGCCGAGCCCGGTGACCTCCTCGCCCTGTCCGGTCCCGGTGGCGGGTACGCACCGGCACCGGACCCGTCCGTCACCCACGTCCTGCTCGGCGACGACAGCGCGCTGCCCGCGATCGGTGCGGCCCTCGCCGCGATGCCCGCCGA
>NZ_RBLU01000124.1 GCF_003989515.1 Curtobacterium sp. HSID17257 | reverse complement strand
GGGGTCCACCCGGCGGCGGGCTCGGCACCCTCGTACTGGTCCACCCACGCAGCGGACGGCGTCGGCCATCCCGGAGGGGTACGGAAGCGGAGGGAGGGCATCGCGTCGGGCACGCCAGTGAGCGTAGTGTCCGGCGTGACGTCGCACGCCCCCGCGTTCGGGGCGGCCACGGACGCCGGTCAGGGCTGCGGCGTAGCGTCGGCGCCATGGCATCACCCGAGGTCCGCAACGACACCGACGCGCAGCAGTACTCCCTGGTCGAGGACGGTGAGGTCATCGGCTTCGCGGCGTACGAGGTCGACGGCGACGAGATCCGCTTCACCCACACCGAGGTCGACCCCGCACACCGCGGTGGCGGACACGCGTCGATCCTGGTCCAGCACGCGCTCGACGACGTCCGCGAGGGCTCCCTGCGCGTCGTCCCGCTCTGCACCTACGTCAAGGCCTGGATCGAGCGGCACCCGGACTACCAGGAGCTCACCTCCCGCTGACGCGGGCGCCGGCCGGGCCTGCCCGTTCAGTAGGTCCGGTCGAGCGTTCCCGGCCGGGCGTCGTGGCGACCCTCGCCGCGCACCGACGGCACCTTGATGAGCACGTTCCCGCTGAGCAGGTCGTGGTCGTCGTCGGCGGGCGTCGGGGCCTCCTTCGGGAGGCGCGACTGCCGCTCGTACTCGGCCTGCGTCTCGTGACGGGTCGGGGCGAACACCTCGTCCATCATCGCGCCGACACCGCCGGATCCGCCGCTGCGCGTGGCCTTGTTCGACAGGTCGATCCACCCCACGCGATCGGCGACCCACATCACGACGGCCGCCACGGCCACCGCCCCCAGGAGGATCAACCAGTTCACGGTCCCGACGCTACGTCAGTCGACCGGCCAGGACCTCCGCCGCGCGGATGATCCTCTCGATCCGAGGGAGGATCAGGGCACGCGTTCGAGCCACTCGCGCGTCGCGAACTTCGTGTCGACGAGCTCCCGCGCGCGGGCACGCTCGGCCTCGGTCACGTGCCCCTCGCGCGCGCCGTAGAGCTTCGTGAACGTGCCGATCAGCCGGTCGATGATCTCCGCGCGCGTGAGACCGGTCTGCGAGCGCAGCGGATCGACGCGCTTGGCGGCCGAGGTGGTGCCCTTGTCGCTCATCTTCTCGCGCCCGATGCGGAGCACCTCGACCATCTTCTGGCCGTCCATGTCGTAGCTCATCGTCGCGTGGTGCAGCAGGGCCCCGGTGCCGAGGCGCTTCTGCGCGGCGCCGCCGATCTTGCCCTTCGTCGACGAGATGTCGTTGAGCGGCTGGTAGTAGGCCTCGATGCCGAGGGACTTCAGCGCCTCGATCACCCACTCGTCCAGGTAGGCGTACGAGTCGGCGAACGTCATGCCCTGCACGAGGTCGGTCGGCACGTACAGCGAGTACGAGATGATCGCACCGGCGTCCATGAACATCGCGCCGCCGCCGGAGATGCGGCGGACGATCTCGACGCCGTACTTGGCGGCACCGGCCGGGTCGACCTCGTTCTTCAGGGACTGGAACGATCCGATCACGACGGCGGGCTCGTCCCACTCCCAGATGCGCAGGGTCGGACCGCGACGACCGGCGCCGACCTCCTCGGTCAGGACCTGGTCGAGCGCGAGGTGCTCGTTCGGGCTGATCGGCCCCTCGTGGACGATCTCCCAGTCGTACTCCTGCCACGTCGACGCCCGCGAGAGCGCGCGGCGGACGGCGATCCCGACCGCTTCGGGCGTGAACCCGAGCAGCACCGCACCCTCGGGCAGTGCCGAGCGGACCGCGGCCGCGATGCCCGCCGCGTCGGTCGTGGCGGGCAGGCCGTCCACGGTCTGGTCGATCAGCGGCAGCGCGTCGTCCGGCTCGAGGAAGAAGTCACCCGCCAGCCGGAACTCCTGGATGCTCCCGTCGACGACCTCGAGGTCGACGACGACCAGCTTGCCTCCGGGGACCTTGTACTCACCGTGCACAGGACGAGCCTACGCCCGCCACCTGTCGGACGGGAGGCGCGGGGCGGCGCCGCCACGCGCCTCCAGTCCGGTCCCTGTCGCGTCAGCGACCCACGTGCCGGTCGAGCCACGCGACCAGGTCGGCGACCACCTCGTCGCGGTTCGTCTCGTTGTAGACCTCGTGCCGCGCGCCCTCGTAGACGTGCACCTGCACGTCCGACAGCCGGCCGCGACGGCGGTACGCCTCGGCGAGCCGCTCCACCGAGCGGGGACCGCCGAGGGTGTCGTCGGACCCGACCTGCAGCAGCACCGGCAGGTCGTGCGGGATGCGCCGACGCGGCACCCCGAGCAGCCGGAGCGCGTCCGCGACGCCGAACAGCTTCAGGACGTCGGCCTCGACCGCGAGCGGGTCGGCCGTGATCGCCTCGATGACCGCCCGGTCGCGCGAGATCCACTCGTGCTTCGTCGGCCCGGAGCCCGCGTGCCGGGCGTTCAGGTCGCCGCTGTTCATCCAGCCGGGCAGCCGGTAGGCCGTCGCGGAGAGCACGACCCCGTCGTACCGCTCCGACGACGTGTTCACGATCCGCTGCGCCATGAGCGACCCCCACGAGTGTCCGAGGAGCACGAGGGGCAGCCCGGGATCCTGCTCGCGGGCGACGACGCTCATCTGCTCGACGGCCGCGATCGCCGCACGCAGGCCGCCGGGCCCGAGTCGCCCGAGCTGCGCGTGGTCGCCGTGCCACTGCGCGAGCCCGGTCCGGCCGTGCCCGCGGTGGTCGTTCGCGTGCACGGTGTACCCGGCGCGGACGAGGTCCTGCGCGAGCGGCTCGTACCGGAGCCCGTGCTCCCCGACGCCGTGGGCGATCTGCACGATGCCCTTCGGCCTGCCGGCGCGCCAGGTCGAGTAGACGATCTCGACGCCGTGCGCGTCGGTGAACGAGGAGTCCCCTCGGGCGGCGGAGAAGGTCGGCACGGGTCGATCCTCGCAGACGTGCAGGCGGTGCAGGTGGTCCGCGGCGTGTTCATCCGGCGTTCACGCAGGCGGTTCGGAGCAGGCCTAGCGTCACGCCCATGGACGTCCTCGTCACCGTCGTGCTGGTGATCGTGGTGGCCCTCGTGTTCGACTTCACGAACGGCTTCCACGACACCGCGAACGCCATGGCCACCTCGGTCGCCACCGGAGCCCTGCAGCCCCGGACCGCCGTGCTCATCTCCGCCGTCCTCAACGTGGTCGGCGCGTTCCTGTCCACCGAGGTCGCGAAGACGGTCTCGCAGGGCATCGTCCGCGAGGGCCAGGACGGCATCCAGATCAGTCCGACCATGATCTTCGCGGGACTCGTCGGCGCGGTGCTGTGGAACCTCGCCACCTGGTACTTCGGCCTGCCGTCGTCGTCCACGCACGCGCTGTTCGGCGGACTCATCGGCGCGTCGATCATCGGTGCCGGCCTGGACTCGGTCGACTGGGCCACGGTCGTGTCGAAGGTGGTGCTGCCGGCGCTGCTCTCGCCCGTGATCGCCGGCGTCATCGCGCTCGTCGCGACCTACCTCGCCTACACGCTCACGCGGAACGCGACGACGCACGGTGCCGCGACGGGCTTCCGGCACGGGCAGACGGTCTCGGCGTCGCTGGTCTCGCTCGCCCACGGCACGAACGACGCGCAGAAGACGATGGGCGTCATCACCCTGACGCTCATCGCGGCGAACCTCCAGCCCTCCGGGACGGGACCGCAGCTCTGGGTGGTCCTGGCCTGCGGCCTCGCGATCGGCCTCGGCACCTGGACGGGTGGCTGGCGGATCATGCGCACCGTCGGCAAGAAGATCTCGGACGTGCAGTCCCCGCAGGGCTTCGCGGCGGAGACGAGCTCGGCGGCGACCATCCTCGTGTCCTCGCACCTCGGGTTCGCGCTCTCCACGACCCACGTGACGAGCGGGTCGGTGATCGGGTCGGGACTCGGCAAGAAGCTCGCCGACGTGCACTGGTCCGTGGTCGGTCGGATCGTCGTCGCGTGGGTGATCACGCTGCCCGCGGCCGCGGTCGTCGGCGCGCTCGCCACCCTGGTCGCCTCGACGAGCACGACCGGCCTGGTGGTCGTCGCGGTGCTCGCCCTGGGCGGGGGCCTCGGCTTCTTCTTCCTCGCGCGGCGGAAGCCGATCACGAAGGACACCGTGAACGACGAGCAGCCGGCCGGCGAGCCGGTGTCGGCCTGAGGAGGCCCCGATGGACATCGACCTGAGCAGCATCGGCATCGTCGCCGGCGTCGGCTTCGTCGCCGCGGTCGGCATCGTGCTCGTCTACACGCTCGGCCTGCGGCTGCTCGGGACCGGCCAGCCCGTCGACGCCGGCGGCGAGCGCACCGAGTACCGGGAGGAGACCCCGCGGTCCGGGCACACGCCGCCGGCCGCCCTCGCCGGTGCCGTGGTGTGCTTCGCGGTGTGTGCCGCGGCGGTCCTGTACGGCATCTGGCTGACGATCCCGCAGTTCCACTGAGGCGGGGCGGCTGGGAGGATCGACCGGTGACCTCCCACCACCTCGACCCGTCGCTCCACACCGCCGTCGACGTGCTCACCGCGGAGCGCGACCCCGTGCTCCGCGTCGAGGACGGTGACACCGTTACGGTCCGGACGCTGAGCGCCGCCGGGTACACCGAGCGGCCGGCCTCCCCCGGGGCCGACGCACCGACGCTCCTCGACGGGCGCCGCGGGCACTGCCTGGTCGGACCGATCGCGGTGACCGGCGCTCGGCCGGGCCAGGTGCTCGCCGTGCGCTTCGACGACCTGGTGCCGGACGACTGGGGCTACACCGGGTCCGGCGGGGTCGACACCCCGGTCAACCGGGCGCTCGGGCTCGCCGACCCGGCGTCCCGCGGACCGCTGCTCTGGGACGTCGACGCTCAGGGGGGCGTGGCGCGCAACCAGCTCGGGCTCGGTGTCCGGACGGCGCCGTTCCTCGGGGTGGTCGGGCTCCCGCCGGAGCCCACCGGGGAGCACTCGACGATCCCGCCGCGGCCGCTCGGTGGGGGCAACATCGACTGCCGCGAGCTGGTCGCCGGGTCGACGCTGTACCTGCCCGTCACCGTGCCGGACGCGCTGGTCTCCGTCGGTGACGGCCACGCGGCGCAGGGCGACGGCGAGGTCTCCGGCACCGCGGTCGAGTGCGGCATGACGACGACGATGACCCTCTCCCTGCTCGACGACGCCCCGGTCGCGGGCATCCACGCGGACACCCCCGCGGGCCGCATCACGTTCGGGTTCGACGCAGACCTCAACACGGCGACGACGACGGCGCTCGACCGGATGGTCGACTGGCTCGCCGGGCTGTACGGCATCACCCGCGGGCAGGCGCTGGCGATGGCGAGCGTCGCGGTGAGCATGCGCGTGACCCAGGTCGCGAACCGCACCTGGGGTGTGCACGCGCTGCTCCCCCACGACGCGGTCCTCGCACCCGCCGCGCGCTGACGGGCGCCGCCGCGCGCTGACGGGCGCGGGCGCTGACGGGAGGCGCGACCCACGTTCCCGACGTCGGGGACGCAAGTCACGCCTCCCGTCCGCCCGTTCCTTCCCATGACACCCGCGATACGACGCGAGAACGGGCGTACCTGACCGGAAGTTCCGACCAGGTACGCCCGCTTCCGTCGAGTACGCCCGTTCCGACCCGGTCCGCGCGGTCAGACCCGGTACGCCCGAGTGGGCCCGGTCAGTGCGCGGAGTACCCGCCGTCGACCAGGTGGTAGCTGCCGCTGATGAACGACGCCTTGTCGCTCAGCAGGAACAGCACGAGCGCCGCGACCTCGGCGTCGGTGCCGAGCCGCTTCGCCGCGTGCTCGCCCTCGAGCGCCGCGAGCTCCTCGGCGGAGAGCGACGACCGGACGAGCGGGGTGTCGATGAAGCCGGGGCCGACCGCGTTCGTGCGGACGCCCTGCGCCGTGTACTCGAGCGCGGCGACCTTGGTCAGCCCGACCAGGGCGTGCTTCGACGCGACGTAGGCGGCGTTCTGCGCGATGCCGACCGAGCCGAGCACCGACGCCATGTTCACGATCGCGCCACCTCCGGCCGCCAGGATCGCGGGGATCTCGTACCGGAGCCCGTAGAAGACGCCGTCGAGGTCGACCGCGCGGACCCGGTCCCACGCCTCGACGTCGTACTCGCCGATCGGCTGCGGAGCGGCGCCGATGCCGGCGTTGTTCACGGCGAGGTGGAGCGCGCCGTAGGTGTCGACCGCGTGCTGGACCATCCGCTCGTTGTCGCCCGCGACGGCGGAGTTCGCCTCGAACGCGCTCGCCGCGCCACCGGCACCCTCGATCTCGGCGACGACGCGCTGCGCGGCCTCGCCCTTGATGTCGGTGACGACGACCCGTGCTCCCGCGGCGGCGAGCTCCTTCGCGATCGCTGCTCCGATGCCGCTGCCGCCACCGGTGACGACGGCGACCCTGCCCTCGAACTCGGACATGTTCTCCTTCTTCCTCGACGTTCCGTCGATGTACACAAAGCAACACGTGTTGCGCACTCAGCGTACACCTCGTCGAATCCAGTTCGTTCGCTGAACTAATGAGGTAGGCTAACGGTCGTGCCCGACACCTCCCTCGCCACCGACCTCCGCGTCGCGGTGGCCCGGCTGTCGCGGACGCTCCGCGCACAGAAGGTCGACGCGAGCATGACCGACGGCCAGTTCTCGGCCCTCGCACGACTGCACCGCGAGGGCGCCATGACCCTCGCCGAGCTCAGTCGTCAGGACGGTGTGACACCGCCGAGCATGACGAAGTCGATCGCGGTGCTCGTCGACCGGGGCCTCGTGTCGAAGGTCGACCACGGCGACGACCGCCGCAAGGTCCTGCTCGCCGCGACCCCGGCCGGCTCCACCTTCGTCGAGGAGACCCGACGGCGCCGCGACGACTGGCTCTCGCCGCGCCTCACAGCCCTGACCGCCACCGAGCGCCGCACCCTGGCCGAGGCCACCGAGATCATGAGGAGGCTGGCCCAGCAGTGACCGCCGTGTTCCGCTCCCTGTCCGCCCGCAACTACCGCATCTGGTTCGCCGGGGCCCTGGTCTCCAACGTCGGCACCTGGATGCAGCGCACCGCCCAGGACTGGATCGTCCTGACGAAGCTGTCCGACAACGACGCGATCGCGGTCGGCATCACCATGGCGCTGCAGTTCGGCCCGCAGCTGCTCCTGCTCCCCCTGACGGGCCTGGCGGCAGACCGCTTCGACCGGCGCCGCATGCTCATGCTGACGCAGGCGTTGATGGGTGCGCTCGGACTCGGGCTGGGGATCATGGTCCTCACCGACACGGCGACCCTGTGGTCCCTGTACGGCTTCGCCCTGGCACTCGGCATCGTCGCCGCGTTCGACACCCCGATCCGACAGGCCTTCGTCTCCGACGTCGTGCAGGGCGAGCACGTGTCGAACGCCGTCGCCCTGAACTCCGCGTCGTTCAACGCGGCTCGGCTCATCGGCCCGGCGGTCGCGGGCGTGCTCATCGCCGCGATCGGGTCCGGATGGGTGTTCGTCATCAACGCCGGCTCGTTCCTGGCCGTCCTCGTGGCGCTCCGCTTCGTCGACCCGACACAGCTCGCCGAACGGGTGCGTCCGAAGCGCGGGAAGGGGCAGATCATCGCCGGCTTCACCTACGTGCGGACCCGACCGGACATCATCGTGGTGCTCTGCATGATCTTCGTCGTGGGGACGTTCGGCGTGAACTTCCCGATCTTCACCTCCACGATGGCGCGGGTCGAGTTCGGCAAGGGTGCCGGCGAGTTCGGCCTGCTGAACTCCGTCATGGCGATCGGCTCGGTCGCGGGTGCACTCCTCTCCGCCCGACGGGACCGCCCGCGGATGCGCACCCTCGTCGTCGCCTCGGCGGGCTTCGGGCTGGCGTGCACGGCAGCCGCGATCGCCCCGACCTACTGGACCTTCGCGGTCGTGCTGGTCTTCGTCGGCCTGGCGTCCCTGACCTTCATGACGACGGCCAACGCCCTCGTGCAGACCACGACGAAGCCCGCGATGCGGGGTCGGGTGATGGCGCTCTACATGGCGATCTTCGCGGGCGGCACACCGATCGGCGCCCCGATCGTCGGCGCCGTCGCCGACGCGTGGGGGCCGCGCTGGGCGATCGTCGTCGGTGCCGCGTCGGGGTTCGTCGCCCTCGCGATCGCGCTGGTCTGGCTCGTCCGCTGGGAGCACCTGCGGCTGCGGTACGACGCCGACGCCAGACTCCACCTCGCGGTCACGCACGCGGTGCCGGTGGTCGGCACGCGGGCGTCGCGCGCGGCGCTGCGGCGCGACCTGGAGCGCGACGAGGCGGTCGCGGACCGGTCCAGCTCGGTCTGACGGGTCGCGAGCGCCGTGCAGCGCGACGGGTCCTGCGGAGCGACAGTCTGCCGCGGACGGTCA
>NZ_RBLU01000123.1 GCF_003989515.1 Curtobacterium sp. HSID17257 | reverse complement strand
AAAAAAAAAAACACTCTAATGACCACCATGCTACGTTCGCTGTGATATACATACGGATCATGCGCATCGTCCGTCTGCATGCTCTCTGTACCCCATCTCTCGCCTAGTCTCCTTGATCACTCACGTCCGCTAGTCCCACACGTCCTCTGGTCTATACTCTATGGCAGCCGACGACTCTCCTCTACTCCGACCACTGCTCGCAGCTATGCTCTGCGCTTCGCTCATCATCAGTC
>NZ_RBLU01000122.1 GCF_003989515.1 Curtobacterium sp. HSID17257 | reverse complement strand
TTTCTTTTTTTTTTTATTCCACAGCCGCGCACGGAGACCTACACATAGGGCCCCCCTCTTTCCCTCCACGACGCTCTTCCGATCTGACGCCGGCCGGCCACGCTGCCGTGCCCGGGACGACGAGTCGCGCGCCGACCGTGCCCGCGGCGGCCAGCGTCGTCAGGACGTCCACCCGTCCGAGCCGCGGGCCCCACCGTTCGAGGGCGACCCGCAGCGTCCGGGCGAAGGACCCCGGGGACTCCGCACCGGGCACCTGTCGATCCGCGCATGCGTCGAGCAGGTTCCTCGGCCCGTCGTCGACGGCAGCGCGCACCAGCGCGAACGAACGCTCTGCTCCGAGCACCTGCACGAGCAGCCCGGCCACGGCATCACCGGGCTCGACGACGGTCGACCACGCCACCCGTGCCGCTGCCTCGACCGGGTCGACCGCGTCGGCACCGCCCGGACCGAGGGCTGCCGCGACCGTCCCGAGCAGGTCCTGCGCCTCGTTCACAGCGCACTCCGCAGCGCGAGCGCCTCGCGCACGTGCCGTGCACCCGGACGGTCGTCGCCCTGCAGGTCGGCGAGGGTCCAGGCGAGCCGCATGGTCCGGTCCCAGCCGCGCATCGTCAGCGTGCCGAGGTCGAGCGCCCGGTCGAGTGGCTCCGTGGCGCCCGGCTCCGAACGCCCCTGGCCGCGGAGCCAGGCGCCGGACACCTCGGCGTTCCGGGTCCACCCCGTGCCGGCGAGCCGAGTCCGCATCGCGCCCCGCGCCGCCTCGACCATCGCCCGTGCCGCAGCCGTGGTGGGGGTCGTCCCGTCCTCACCGCGGATGAGCCCGGTCGTCACCCGCGGGACGCGCACCCGGATGTCCATGCGGTCGAGCAGCGGCCCGGACATGCGGCCGAGGTACCGACGGACGGTCGCCGGCGGGCACTCGCACGGCTGCTGCACCGACCCGGCGTTGCCGCACGGGCACGGGTTCGCGGCGAGCACGACCTGGCAGCGTGCGGGGAACTCGGCGGCCCCGGCCGCGCGGTGGACGGTGATCCGACCGGACTCCAGCGGCTGTCGCAGTGCGTCCAGCACCGCGCGCGGGAACTCGGGTGCCTCGTCGAGGAACAGGACGCCCTGCGTCGCACGCGACACGGCTCCCGGCCGGACCGTTCCGGAGCCCCCGCCGATCAGGGACACCGCCGACGCCGAGTGGTGCGGGGCCTCCCACGGCGGCCTGGTCGTCCACGACGCGACACCGTGCCCGGCCACGGACCGGACGGCCGCGACCTCGAGGGCCGCGTCGTCGTCGAGGTCGGGGAGCAACCCGGGCAGCCGTTCGGCGAGCATCGTCTTGCCGGCACCCGGCGGTCCGACGAGCAGGGCGTGGTGGCCCCCGGCGGCAGCCGCCACGACCGCCCGGACGCCGGTGGGGTTGCCCACGACGTCGGCCAGTTCGGCGACGGGCGAGCGTTCCGGGAGCACCGGCGGAGCGGTGACCGGATCGACCTCGACCGGCGGCAGGAGCGCTCCGGCGTCGATCGCCGCGGCACGGAGCGAGTCCACGGCACGCACCTCCACGCCACGCACGAACCGCGCCTCGTCGAGGTTGCCCGCGGGCAGCACGACCCGCTCGGCTCCGGCGTCCCGTGCCGCGAGCAGCATCGGGACCACTCCGGGGACGGGTCGGACCCGACCGTCGAGCCCCAGCTCCCCGATGTACACGACCCGCTCGCTGACGCGGGGGGCGACCTCGGCCCCGGCGAGCACGGCCATGGCGATCGCGAGGTCGAACCCCGACCCGCGCTTCGGGATCGCCGCCGGCGTCAGGTTCACCGTGATCCGTCGGGCCGGGAGGGGCGCACCGGCGTTCGCCGCTGCTGCCCGCACCCGCTCCCGGGCCTCGCCCAACGAGGTGTCCGGCAGCCCGATGATGCTGAACGCGGGCAGCTGACTCGTCAGGTGCGCCTCGACCTCGATCCGCCGCCCGGTGACCCCGAGCAGGGCGACCGCCGCGGACCGGCCGATGCCGGTCACAGGATCCCCTCCAGGTGCTCGATCCCGAACACGTCCCCGGCGACGTGCACCGCCACCGCGTCGAGTCGGACGGCGGGGGCGTGCATGTCCGGGTGCGCGGCGAACCACATCGGCACCAGGCGTCGGAGCCGCGCGGTCTTCACCGCGGTGATCGCCTCGAAGGGGTGCCCCGTCGCCGTGCCCGCTCGCGTCTTGACCTCGATGAAGACCAGGGTCCGCCCGTGCCAGGCGACGACGTCGACCTCGCCCCGGGCACACCGCCAGTTCCGCTCCACCAACCGGTACCCGCGCGCCGTGAGCCATTCCACCGCGCGGTCCTCGCCGTACGCACCGAGTGTTCGTCGTTCCATGTCGTCGCCTCCACCGACGACGATGCGGCAATGCATCCCCGTGCCATCGGCCGCACACCAGAACTGTGGACGAGCAGTTGTGATGGAAATGCTGTGCAGGAATGACGAGACCCCGGACGCCGTCAGGGCATCCGGGGTCTCGTGCGATCGTGCGTCAGTGCGCGGCTGCGTACGCTTCCTGCACCTGGGTCGAGATACGGCCGCGGCTCGAGACCTCGTAGCCGTTCTCCTTGGCCCATTCGCGGATCTTCGCGAGTTCCTCGGAGTTCCCGCGCTTCGGCGCGGACTTCGGTGCAGAACCGTTGCTGCTGCCGGAACGACGACCGGAGACCTTCCGCGCCGCCGCGACGTAGTCGGAGATCGCTTCGCGGAACTTGTCGACGTTGTCGTCGGACAGGTCGATCTCGTAGTTCGAACCGTCGAACGCGAACTCGACGGTGCGGCCTTCGCCTGCGGCGATGGGCGAGTCGTCGAGGTCGTCGACGAGCTGGACGGTGACCTTCTGTGCCATGTCGTGCTCCTGGTGTGAGGGATTGTGGCCCCCGCGACGACGAGTCACGGGGAAAGCTTCCCCACCACCGTAGCGCGACAATTGCAGGAATGTGTTCGGAAAAGCACCCGAGTCGCAATTCCGAAGAAACTGTGGATCACTCGTCGAGTGCGAGTTCCTTGGGGAGTTCGAGTTCACGAGACGTGAGTTCCTCGACGTTCACGTCCTTGAACGTGAGCACGCGGACGGACTTCACGAAGCGATCCGAACGGTAGACGTCCCAGACCCACACGTCGTTCATCGTGAGTTCGAAGTAGAAGTCGTGCTCGGTGTCACGGCGGACGAGGTCGACCTCGTTCGCCAGGTAGAACCGCCGCTCGGTCTCGACCACGTACCGGAACTGCGACACGACGTCGCGGTACTCGCGGTACAGGGCAAGTTCGACCTCGCGGTCGTAGTCGTCGAATTCGTCGTCATCCATCGCCCGCACAGTCTACGGCGAGTCGAGCGGGCGTGGACGCAGCCCGATCAGCCCGCGACGGAGAGCTCGTCGAAGCCGTCGAGGGCGACGCTCGACGCCTGGTGCAGCCAGCTCTTCCGGTGCAGCGGGTGCGCGCCGACGGAGCGGATGCCGTCGTAGTGCGCAGTGGACCCGTACCCCTTGTTGGACGCCCAGCCGTAGTGCGGCGCGTCCTCGTGCGCGGCGACCATCAGGGCGTCCCGTTCGACCTTCGCCACGACCGACGCGGCAGCGACCGAGGCACAGTCACGGTCAGCCTTGACGCGCACCACGACGTCGAGTGGACCACCGTTGGCGACGAGGTCGGTGGGGACGGCTCGCGACAACCAGTCGAACGACCCGTCCAGCACCACGACGGCGTCGTCGAGGCACAGCCCGTCACGGACGAGGACGCCGAGTGCCGCCGCGCCTGCCTGCCCGAGCGCGGGCACGATCCCCTGCTGGTCCACCACGTCCGCCGACGCCATGCCCACGGCGGTGCGCGCCCACCGTCGGACGACCGGCACGAGTTCGGTGCGGCGAGCAGCGGACAGCAGCTTCGAGTCGGCGAGCCCCTGCGGCACCCGCCCGATGTCGAGCGTCACCGCCGCGACCCCGACGGCCACCGGGCCGGCGATGGCGCCGCGGCCGACCTCGTCCATGCCGATCACCGTCACCCGACCGGAGCCGAGCAGCTTCTTCTCGACCCGCAGCGAGGGCCGGACCGGGGTCACCGGTCCTTCTCCTCCACGCCCGCGAACACATCGGGGTAGTCGTCGAGCCAGGTCCACCGGCTGGTGGGCCACGAGATGACGAACGCCCTGCCGGTCACGTCCGACAGCGGCACGAAGCCCTTGGACGGCGTGTCCCGGTTGTAGCGGGAGTCCTTCGAGTCGTTCCGGTTGTCGCCCATCACCCAGATCGTGCCCTCCGGCACGGTGACGGAGAACGGGTCGGCCGACGCCGGCGCACCGCTGGGCAGCAGCGTGTACGGCTCCTTGAGCGGGACACCGTTCACCGACATCTGCCCGAGGTCGTTGCAGCACGTCACCTTGTCACCCGGCAGGCCGATCACCCGCTTGATCAGGTGGTCGTCGCTGTCGCCGGTCCCCAGACCGACCTGGGTGAGGAGCCAGTCGATCGCCTTCGCCGGCTGCGTCGTGGGCGCGACACTCGGCACGTCCGCGCCGCTCAGCCACCCGCCCGGGTCCTTGAAGACCACGACGTCGCCCCGCTTGAGCGACACCACGTCCGGCACGAGCTCGTTGACGATCACCCGGTCGTTGACCTGCAGCGTGTTCTCCATCGACTCCGACGGGATGTAGAACGACCGGATCAGGAACGTCTTCACGAGGAACGAGACGAGCAGTGCCGCGAGGAAGATGATGACGAGGTCCCGCAGGAACGTCAGGACGCCGTTGCCCTGCTTCTCGGCCCGTGGGCGGCGCCCCGATCCTTGCGTGGTGTCCGTCATGTCCGCTCTCGTTCACGAGCACGCTCGAGCAGCGTGCCGACCCACGCCCGCACTCGTCGGGCGTGGAAGACCCGGCGCCCCGTGGGGCGCGCTCAACGGGAAAGCCCCCCGTCGATGCACAACCGTACATCGGCGGGGGGCGTCCAGTGGAACCCGGCTCGCGGACCCTCACTGTGAAGGCGATCAGGCGTCGCGCTTCTCCTTGATCTTGCGGCGGGCCGCCTTGCCGCGGAGCTCGCGCAGGTAGTACAGCTTCGCGCGACGGACGTCACCGCGGGTGACGACCTCGATGTGGTCGATGATCGGCGAGTGCACCGGGAACCAGCGCTCGACGCCGACCTGGAAGCTCACCTTGCGGACCTTGAAGGTCTCGCCGAGGCCGTGGCCCTGACGGGCGATGACGACACCCTGGAACACCTGGACACGCGAACGCGTGCCCTCGATGATGTTGACGTGCACCTTGATGGTGTCGCCGGGGCGGAAGTCCGGGACGTCGGTGCGCAGGGACGCTGCGTCGACGTGGTCGAGGAGCTGCATGTTCGTTCACTCTCTGCGGACGCGCACGGGTCGCCGCGGATCGGTGTGTGGAAAGAAGTGTGCGTGCCCGGAATCGGCGACTCCCCCGTGGCAGAGTCCAGCCAGGGCACAGCGGTCCATCATGCCACAGGGACGCCCGCACGCAAAACGACCAGGATGGACGCATGATCGAACTCCGCACCCCCGCCGAGCTGGAGGGCCTGCGCGCCGCCGGCCGCTTCGTCGCCGACGTCCTCGACGAGCTGCTCGAGACCGTCGACGTCGGCGTGAACCTGCTCGACCTCGACCGCGTCGCCGCGGGGATGATCGCCGACCGCGGCGCGGTGAGCTGCTACGTCGACTACCACCCCTCGTTCGGCAACTCCCCCTTCGGCCGCAACCTGTGCACGTCGGTGAACGACGCAGCGCTCCACGGCCTGCCGTACGACCGCGTGCTCGTCGACGGCGACCTCGTCAGCCTCGACTTCGCCGCGAGTGTCGACGGCTGGGTCGCGGACTCCGCCGTCACGGTGCAGGTGGGCACGGCCCGCGACGAGGACCAGCGACTCGTCGAGACGGTCGAGCGCGCACTGGCCGCCGGCATCGAGCAGTTCCGGCCGGGCAACAAGCTCGGCGACGTCTCGTACGCCATCGGCCGGGTCGCGAAGGACGCCGGCTTCACCGTCAACACGCAGTTCGGCGGACACGGCGTCGGGCGCACCATGCACGGTGACCCGCACGTCCCGAACGACGGCCGCCCGGGCCGCGGCCTGAAGCTCCGCCCCGGTCTCGTGGTCGCGATCGAGCCGTGGCTCATGCAGGGCACCGACGAGCTGGTGCAGGACGAGGACGGCTGGACGCTGAAGAGCGTCGACGGCTCGCGCGCAGCGCACGTCGAGCACACGGTCGCGGTCACCGAAGCCGGTCCCGAGGTCCTCACCCTGCGTCGCGCCCAGCGCGCCGAGGCGACCGCCTGACGGACGGGAGGCGCGGTGCGGCCCCGCCCCGCGCCTCCCGTCCGGACACGTCCGCGGGAGCGACAGATCACTCCGAACAAGCGGCGGCAGCCTGTCGCTTCCGCGGTACGGACCGACAGCCGGGCAGCCAGACAGACAGGCTCGGCAGCGGGCAGCGGGCAGCGGGCAGGCGCTACGCGTCGGGCAGCAGGTCCGGACGGACCCGACGGGTCCGCTCCACCTGCTGCTCGTGCCGCCAGGCGGCGACGCGGGCATGGTGCCCGCTGAGCAGGACGTCCGGCACCTCGAGGTCCCGCCAGACCGAGGGCTTCGTGTACGAGGGGTACTCGAGCAGGCCGTCCTCGTGCGACTCCTCGACGAGCGACTCCGGGTTGCCGACGACGCCGGGGACGAGTCGGCCGACCGCCTCGATCATCGCCATCGCGGCGACCTCGCCGCCGTTCAGCACGTAGTCGCCCAGCGAGAGCTCGACGACCGAGCACCGTTCCGCAGCCCACGCGAACACGCGCGCGTCGATGCCCTCGTACCGCCCGCAGGCGAAGACGAGGTGGTCGTGCTCGGCGGCCAGTGACCGGGCGATCGACTGGCGGAAGGGGGTCCCGGCGGGGGTGGGGACCACGAGCGTCGACGACCCGTCCTCGCGGAGGATCGACGACAGTGCCTGCGCCCACGGCTCGGGCTTCATGACCATGCCGGCCCCACCGCCGTACGGGGTGTCGTCGACCGTGCGGTGCCGGTCGGTCGTCCAGTGCCGCAGGTCGTGCACGTGCACGTCGAGCAGCCCGTCGACGCGGGCCTTGCCGAGGAGCGAGACGTCGAGGACGGAGAAGAACTCCGGGAAGATCGTGACGATGTCGATCCGCACGATCAGCCCTGCGGGTCGGTCGGGGTGACCGTCTCGGGCCGCGAGGTGTCCTCGGGGTCCTCGAACAGTCCCGTCGGCGGCGTCACCGTGACGGTGCCCGCCGCGATGTCGACCGTCGGCACGATCGCCGAGACGAACGGCACCAGCACCTCGCCGCGCGACGGGGTGTCGATCGCGAGCAGGTCCTGTGCGGGCAGGTGGTCCACACGTGCGACCGTCCCGACCTCGACGCCGTCGCGGAGCACGCGCAGGCCGACCAGCTGGTGGTCGTACCAGGCGTCGTCCTCGCCGGTCTCGGCGTCGGCGTCCTGCTCCACCCAGAGGATCGCCCGCGCGAGGGACTCAGCAGCGGTGCGGTCCGCGACGCCCTCGAAGAAGGCGACCGGGTGGCCGTTGTACCAGCGGAGCTCGTCGATGGTCAGGGTCTTGCCCGACCACGGCGAGTCCGAGGGGACCTGGAGCGTGAACTCCGCCCCCGGCGTGAACCGACGATCCGGGTCGTCGGTGTAGAGCTCGAGCTTGATGCCGCCCTTGAGCCCGTGCGCCTTCGTGATGCGACCCACCCGGAGTTGGGTCGTCTCCCTAGGAATCGGTGTCGACCACGTCGACCCGCACCCGCTTGCCGTCGGCGAGAGCCGACACGAGGGTGCGGAGCGCCTTTGCGGTCCGTCCGGCGCGACCGATCACGCGACCGAGGTCCTCGGGGTGCACACGCACCTCGAGGACCTCGCCACGCGCAGAGGTGGAACTGGCGACGCGGACGTCGTCCGGGTGATCGACGATCCCCTTGACGAGGTGCGTCAGCGCAGAGTCGAGCAAGGAATCAGGCCTCGGTCGTCTCGGCGGCGTCGTCGGCCGACTCGGCCG
The DNA here is from genome assembly GCF_003989515.1 of Curtobacterium sp. HSID17257. Taxonomy (GTDB): domain Bacteria; phylum Actinomycetota; class Actinomycetes; order Actinomycetales; family Microbacteriaceae; genus Curtobacterium. The sequence goes on along the minus strand of NZ_RBLU01000122.1, from coordinate 1,286 downwards.
GAGCGGCGGCGGGGGCCGTCTTCTCCGACTTCGGCTTCAGGACGGCCTTCTTGGCGGTGTCCGCGACGAAGGCCTGCTTCGGCTCGGCGACCTTGACGGTGGACTCGGTGTTGCCCTCGCCCTTGAACTTGCCCCAGTCGCCGGTGAGCTTGAGGAGCGCCGCGACCTGCTCGGTCGGCTGCGCGCCGACGCCGAGCCAGTAGAGCGCACGCTCGGACTCGATCTTGATGACCGAGGGCTCCTCGGTCGGATGGTACTGACCGATCTCCTCGATCACACGACCGTCGCGCTTGGTGCGCGAGTCGGCGACGACGATGCGGTAGTAGGGCGCACGGATCTTGCCGAGACGCTTGAGACGGATCTTGACAGCCACAATTACTCCTGTTGCGTGTTGTTGTGGTTGAACCGGAACCGCGGGCGTGGGGGCACGCGCGGTGGAAGCTCGAAGGAAGTCGCGACCTGCTGGATAGAGGGTCGAGCAGACGCGATTCGACCGTTCATTCTTGCAGGTTTCCGCCGGAGAAGCGAGCCGGGACGCGCCGTGGTCGCCGTGGTGTCACGGCGCGAGGGTACGGACCGCGTCGATCGCCTCGCTCGTGGCGCGGACCGCGTCGACGCTCCTGGCGTCGCGGGCACCACCGACGACGGCGTACGGCACCCCGGCGGCGGCCAGGCCCGGTGCGAGCCCCGCTCCGGCGACGCCCTCGGCGACGACGCCTTCGGTGACACCCTCGACCGCGGGCGAGCGTTCCTGTCCGGCGCACACCACGACGTGGTCGGCGGGCACCGCGGTCTCCCGACCGTCCTCGTCGCGGATCCACAGCGTGCCGGGCTCGATGCGCAGGTACTCCTGCACCCCGCCGATCATCCGCACCCCCGCGTCGCGGAGCCGCCCGACGGCCACCCAGCGGGACGTGATGCCGATCCCCTGGCCGAACTTCCCGGACCGTCGGAGCACCGTCACGTCGGCACCGGTCCGGAGCGTCCGTCCCACCGCGGGCAGCCGTTGCGGGACGTCGCCGACCAGGTCGTCGGCCACGGTGACGTCCCACCGCGCGGCGAACTCCGCCGCACGCACGGCCTCGTCGGGCGACTCGACCAGGAAGGCCGCGGTGTCGACGCCGATGCCACCGCCGCCGATCACCGCCACGGTGCCCGGCGGCACCCCGTCGCGCAGGGCGTCCTCGTAGGACACCACGTGCGGCAGCTCGGCGCCCGGCACGGCGAGGCGTCGCGGGACCGGTCGCCGCGACCGTGGCGCTGGTCGAGGTCGCGGGCACCACCGT
>NZ_RBLU01000121.1 GCF_003989515.1 Curtobacterium sp. HSID17257 | reverse complement strand
TGGATAGAAGTGGTAGTGTAGTGGTGGTGAAGTCATGCAGGAGGGGAAGAAGAAGTGAGGAAGATGGAGGAGAGAGAGGGAAGACAAGTAGAGAGGAGGAGGGGAAGAGATGATAGAAAGGGGAAGTAGCAAGTAGGAGAGGAGAGGGTAGAACGAGTGTAGAGAAGAGTGAAGGATGTGAAGTTGAGGGAGAGGGGAAGGGAAATGTGAGGGGAGATAGGTGAGTTTTTTTTTTTTC
>NZ_RBLU01000120.1 GCF_003989515.1 Curtobacterium sp. HSID17257 | reverse complement strand
CGTGCAGCAGCGCGTGACGCGGCCGCGTCACGCGCTGCTGCACGCGGGTCGCCGGCTCCAGCCGGCGCCGCGTCGACGTCGGAGGTGCTCGGTTGCGGCGTGGTCGGACCGCTCCCGGTCGAGCCGGGCTGCGCGGACGAACCGGGCTGCGCGGACGAGCCCGACTGCACGGACGAACCGACGGGCGTCCCTGCCGGGCCGGACTGTGGCGCACGGGCGGCCGCGGGCGACGAGGCCTGTGCGCCCCTCGACGCCGTGCTCCGGTCCGCTGCCGGACCCGACGGCGCGGTCGCCACCGGCGCGTCGTGCCCGCCGACGTCACCCACGCCGACGCGCCGCTCGAGCCGTTCGACGCGCGCGAGTGCCCCGCGCTGCGTGTCGTCCGCCTCGGGCACGAGCATGCGCGCCGTCATGAGCTCGAGGTGCAGTCGCGGCGACGTCGCGCCGGTCATCTCGGTGAGTGCCCGGTTCGCGATGTCGGCGGAGCGCGACAAGGCCGTCGCGCCGAAGACGCCGGCCTGGCGCGTCATCGTGTCGAGCTCCTCCGGTGAGATCCCGCGGAGCACGGCTGCCGCGCTCTCGTTCGTCGCCGCGACCACGATGAGGTCGCGGAGGCGCTCGAGCAGGTCCTCGACGAAGCGACGCGGGTCCTGGCCGGTCTGCACCACGCGGTCGACCGCGGCGAACGCGGACGCGGGGTCCGCGACGGCCAGTGCGTCCACGACGTCGTCGAGCAGTGCCGCGTCGGTGTAGCCGAGCAGGGCGACGGCACGCTCGTAGGCGATCGCACCGTCCTCGCTGCCGGCCATGAGCTGGTCGAGCAGCGACAGGGTGTCGCGGACCGAGCCCCCGCCGGCGCGGACGACGAGCGGCAGGACGCCCGGCGCCACGGAGACCGACTCCTGCGCGCACAGCTGCTCGACGTACTCGAGCATGGTCGCCGGCGGGACCAGCCGGAACGGGTAGTGGTGCGTGCGGGAGCGGATGGTGCCGATGACCTTCTCGGGCTCGGTCGTCGCGAAGATGAACTTCACGTGCTCCGGCGGCTCCTCGACCAGCTTGAGCAGGGCGTTGAAGCCCTGCGGCGTCACCATGTGCGCCTCGTCGAGGATGAAGATCTTGTAGCGGTCGCGGGCGGGCGCGAAGACCGCTCGGTCGCGCAGGTCACGGGCGTCGTCGACACCGTTGTGGCTGGCGGCGTCGATCTCGATGACGTCGAGGGAGCCCCCGCCGCCACGGGCGAGCTCGACGCAGCTCGGGCACACGCCGCAGGGCGTGTCCGTCGGCCCCTGCTCGCAGTTGAGGCAGCGGGCGAGGATGCGTGCCGAGGTCGTCTTGCCGCACCCGCGCGGCCCGCTGAAGAGGTACGCGTGGTTGACGCGGTTCGTCCGCAGGGCGGTCCGCAGCGGGTCCGTGACCTGCGACTGACCGATCAGCTCGGCGAAGTTCTCGGGCCGGTAACGGCGATACAGGGCGGTGACCACGGGTCAAGGGTAGCCGTGACGGCCGACAGCACGACGCCCTCGGCGACCGCCTGTGGAGGCGGGTCGCGGGGCGGAGGGCCGCCGTGCCTCCCGGCCGGTGCCGGCGCTCCCGGGAAGGACGGGAGGCTCGAGGCTCCCGAGAACGGAGGACGGCTCCCGGAACGAAGAAGACTCCTCACGCACCCGCCAGAGCCCGGTTACCCTTGCTGCGTTTCCGCCCTGGGGGAGTTGGCCTGGATGGCGTCACGTGAGGAGCCTCCGGAAGTCTACCGGATGCTCCGGGCAGTATCGGACACATGAAGATCGCCATCGCCGGAGGACACGGCCAGATCGCACTGCTCCTCGCCCGCCTGATCACCGACGCGGGCCACGACGCGGTCGCGATCATCCGCAACCCCGCCCACGTGACCGACGTCGAACAGCAGGGTGCGACGGCCCTGGTCGTGGACCTGGAACAGGTGGACGACGACGAGCTGGCCCTGCGCCTCCGCGGCGTCGACGCCGTCGTCTTCGCAGCGGGAGCCGGGCCGAACAGCGGTGCGGAGCGCAAGGAGACCGTCGACCGCGACGCAGCGGTGACCCTGGCCGACGCGGCGGAGCGCATCGGCATCGACCGGTACGTGATGGTGTCGGCGATGGGGGCCGACGCCTACGACCCGGAACGCGCGGTGGTGCCGGCCCGGACCGAGGCCGACGTCTTCCAGGTGTACCTCCGGGCGAAGTCGGAGGCCGACGCGAACATCCGGATGCGGAACCTGCGCTGGACGATCATCCGGCCGGGCGCCCTGCTCGACACCCCGCCGCAGGGCACCGTCCACGTCGGGCGAACGGTGCCCCGGGGCTCGATCCCCCGCGCCGACGTCGCCGCCCTCGTCCTGCACGCGCTGCTCGATGACACCGCGGTGGGGGTGCAGTTCGAGGTGACGAGCGGCGACACGCCGATCCCCGCGGCGCTGCATGCCCTGAGCTGACACGCGCCGGCGGCTCGCCCGGACGCCGCCCCCTACAGCGCGACGGCCGCCGACTGCCGGGCGATCTCGAGCTCCTCGTTCGTCGGGACGACCAGCACCGCGACCCGCGACGAGTCGGTCGAGATGAGCCGGGCCTCCTTCGAGTGCAGCTCGTTGCGGTCGGCGTCGACCTCGATGCCCAGGTGCTCCAGCCCCGCCAGCACGCGTCGCCGGAGCAGTGCGTTGTTCTCCCCCACCCCGGCGGTGAACACGACGGCGTCCAGCCCGCCGAGCTGCGCCGTGTAGGCGCCGACGTACCGACGGATGCGGTGCCGGTACACGGCGAGCGCCGCCTCGGCCTCGTCGTCGCCGCCGAGCGCGGCGTCCTGCACGTCACGCATGTCCCCGTTGCCGGTCAGCCCGAGCAGGCCGGACCGCTTGTTGAGCATCGTGTCGAGGTCGTCGAAGGACATGCCGGCCTCGCGGTGCAGGTGGATGAGCACGGCCGGGTCGAGGTCGCCGGAACGCGTACCCATCACGAGGCCCTCGAGCGGCGTGAGGCCCATCGACGTCTCGATCGACCGTCCGCCGTCGATCGCCGCGGCCGACGCGCCGTTGCCCAGGTGCAGCACGATCGTCTTCAGCTCGGACAGCGGGCGGCCGAGGAACTCCGCCGTCTGCTCGGACACGTACTTGTGGCTCGTGCCGTGCATCCCGTAGCGGCGGATCCGGTACCGCTCGGCGAGGTCGGCCGGGATCGCGTAGGTGTAGGCGTGCGGCGGCATCGTCTGGTGGAACGCGGTGTCGAACACGGCGACGTGCGGCACGTCGGAGAAGACCTGCTTCGCCGCGCGGATGCCCTCGAGGTTCGCCGGGTTGTGCAGCGGCGCGAGGCTGTTCAGGTCCTCGATCTGCTGCTCGACCTCGTCGGTGACGACCGTCGCCGCGTCGAAGGTGGTCCCGCCGTGCACGACGCGGTGCCCGACGACCGCGGGCGGGTGCTCGTCGAACGACGGTCCGACCTTCGCGAAGGCGTCGATCATCGCCTGGAAGCCGGCGGCGTGGTCGGGGACGGAGGCCGCGTCGTTGGAGGACGACTCCCCCGTCAGCGCGTTGGTGTGCTTCCACGCCCCCGACGACTCACCGATGCGCTCGACGAGTCCGGAGGCGAGCGTGCGCTCGCCCTCGAGCTCGATGAGCTGGTACTTGAACGAACTCGAACCAGAGTTCACGACGAGGGCTGCGGTCACTTCGGTGGTGCCTTTCTCGGGACGGTCTGGAGGCGCGGTGCGGGCGGGTGGTCCGGGCTGCGGTCGGTCGCGGCTCGGCTCGGCCGGGTCAGGACGGGTCGGTCACGCCGCGTCGGTCGCGGTGCCGGCCTGGATCGCGGTGATCGCGACCGTGTTCACGATGTCGCTCACGAGCGCACCGCGGGACAGGTCGTTGATGGGCTTGCGGAGGCCCTGCAGGACCGGCCCGATCGCGACCGCGCCGGCCGATCGCTGCACGGCCTTGTACGTGTTGTTGCCGGTGTTGAGGTCCGGGAAGACGAACACCGTCGCCCGGCCTGCCACCGGCGAGTCCGGCATCTTGGTGCGGGCGACCGTCGGGTCGGCGGCGGCGTCGTACTGGATGGGCCCCTCGACGAGCAGGTCCGGGCGACGCTCGCGCACGAAGGCGGTCCCGGCGCGGACCTTGTCGACGTCCGCGCCGCTGCCGCTGTCCCCGGTCGAGTAGCTGAGCATGGCGACGCGGGGGTCGATGCCGAACTGCGCTGCCGTCTCGGCCGAGGAGATCGCGATGTCGGCGAGCTGCTCGCTGGTCGGGTCGGGGATCACCGCGCAGTCGCCGTAGACGAGCACGCGGTCGGCGAGCGCCATGAGGAACACGCTCGACACGATCGAGGTGTCGGGTCGGGTCTTGATGATCTCGAAGGACGGTCGGATGGTGTGGGCGGTGGTGTGCCCCGCGCCGGAGACCATGCCGTCGGCGAGTCCGAGCTGCACCATGAGCGTGCCGAAGTAGGAGACGTCGGTGACGGTGTCCCGGGCGAGCTCGATCGACATGCCCTTGTGCGCCCGGAGCCGCGTGTACTCCTCGGCGAAGCGCTCGCGCAGCTCGGGGTCGAACGGGCTGACGAGCTGCGCGCCCTCGAGGTCCAGCCCGAGCTCGGTCGCACGGGCCCGGATCGCCGCCGGTTCGCCGAGGATCGTGAGCTCGCAGACCTGTCGCGCGAGCAGGGTCGAGGCCGCATGCAGGATGCGGTCGTCGTCGCCCTCCGGCAGCACGATCCGCTTCCCGTACCCCCGAGCGCGGTCGAGCAGCCCGTGCTCGAACATGAGCGGGGTGACGACCCCGGACGGGGTGAGCTGCAGGCGGTCGCGGAGCGCATCGGCGTCGACGTGCTGCTCGAAGAGCGCCAGCGCGAGGTCCGCCTTGCGGGGCGAGTCCGCCGCGAGCCGCCCGCGGGTGTGCGTGATCCGGAGCGCGGTGTCGTAGGTGCCGAGCTCGTTCCGCGCGATCGGCAGTGAGCTCGACAGGCCCTCGAGCAGCCGGGTGATCTGCGGCGAGGTCTCGAACCCGCCGTTGAGGATCACACCCGCCAGGCTCGGGAAGGTCTCGGACTGGTTCGCGAGCACGGTGGCGAGGAGCACGTCGCTGCGGTCGCCCGGCACGACGACGATGCCGCCCTCGATGAGGCGGGGCAGGACGTTCTCCATGCTCATGCCGGCGACCACGGTGCCGAGGGCCTCACGCTCGAGCAGTGCCTCGTCACCGCGGACGAGCGTGGCTCCGGTCGCCTCGAGCAGCGCCCGGACGGTCGGGGCGACGAGCACGCGGTCCTCGGGGATCGCCCACACGGGGGTGTCGGGGTGGTCGTCGCGCACGGCCCGCTCGACACTGGCGACGATCGCCGGCAGGGCCTCGGGGTCGGCGCGGTTCACGACGACGCCGAGCAGCTGCGCGTGGGCTGCCCGGAGTTCGCTGGTGGTGACGTCGGCGACCTGCGCCATCGCGTCGGGCGTGCGGGCGCCGCGTTCCGCCGAGTCCCGGCCGCCGAGCACGAGCAGCACGGGCGCGCCGAGGTTCGCCGCCACCTTCGCGTTGAACGACAGTTCGGTCGGACTGCCGACGTCCGTGTAGTCCGACCCGAGGACCACCACGGCGTCGCACCGCCGCTCGACCTGGGCGAAGCGGCTCAGGATCGTGCCGAGCGCCGCGTCGGGGTCGGCGTGCACGTCGTCGTAGGTCACGCCGACGGCCTCGTCGTACGTCAGCCCCACCGCCGAGTGCTGCAGCAGCAGCTCGAGCACGTAGTCCGGCTCCGCCACCGACCGCGCGACCGGCCGGAACACGCCGACGCGTCCGACGGAGCGTGCGAGGGTCTCGAGGACTCCGAGGGCGACGGTGCTCTTGCCCGTGTGTCCTTCTGCTGACGTGATGTAGATGCGGGTCGACACCCGTCCAGGCTAGTCGCGGGCACACCGTGCGCTCTGGGAGCCGACGTGGCCGCGGAGCGACGTGGTCGTGACCACCCCCGCGAACCTGTACCATTGGGTGTCGTCACCGCGAGGTGGCGCGAGGAGAATTCGCCTAGTGGCCTATGGCGCACGCTTGGAAAGCGTGTTGGGTGCAAGCCCTCGGGGGTTCGAATCCCCCATTCTCCGCCAGCAGCACCGAAGGGCGCGTCCACCAGGACGCGCCCTTCGTCGTTCCCGGATGCTCGTCCCGACCCGGGTCGTCCCCCACTCGTGGGACACGCCCGCACCCCGCTCGGTGCGTCCTGGCCGGGAAACGCCCATCGGGGGTGGAACGGACTGTCCTCCGCCCCGTCCTGCCCCTAGTCTGTGCAGACGGACGACCCCGGGACGGGTCGGACACGGTGCAGCGGGCGGCAGGGGCGTCACCCGCGGTGGGCCACTCGGCCTGCCCACGCGCCCGAGGGGTGAGGAGACCCACGTGGGGGAAGCGACGGTGTCGGCTGCCGGGCGTCTGCGGACGCCGGTCTACGACGTGGTCCTGCGCCCGCGGCGCTCGCTCGTCCGTTCCACCGTGCTGAGCGTCGTCTGCTCCGCCGTGCCCCTCGCCGTCGCGCTCGTCTGGGTGTCGTTGCCGGAGCGCTGGTGGGCCCTCGTCGCCGGGCTCGTCGTCGCCCTCGCCGTGGCCCTCGGGGTCCTCTTCGTCCGACTCGGTCAGGCCTTCCTCGGGATCGACGCCGACGTCGTCGTCCTGAACGCCGTCCTCAGCCCCGACCGCCGCGTCGCCCGTGCCCGGATCGACCGGTTGGTCATCGCTCCGACCTACGCCACGTCGCCCGACCGGACCGCGCGCGAACTCCTCGCCTTCGACGCCGACGGGTCGCACCTCTTCCGGCTGCGCGGCGACGTCTGGGGCGACGGTGCCCTCGACCGCGTGGTCGAGGTGCTCGGTGTGCCCGTCGAGCACGAGCGCCGCCCGGTCCACGTCCGCGAGGTCGCCCGCCGTTGGCCGACGAGCCGCACCTGGTACGAGCGGCGCGGTGGCGTGCTGCTGGTCGCCGTGGCCGCGGCGTGCATCGTCGCCGGGCTGCTCGCGGTCGAGACCGTCGGCCTCCTGACCCGCTGAGCCGGACGGCCGCTCGACGGCCGTCCGACCCGATCCTCAGCGCCGCCGCCGCAGGGTCGAGAAGATGCCGCGGACGACCTCCTCGGCGATGGTCTGCCCGAGGCCGTTGCCCAGCAGCCCGCCGAGCGGGTCGTCCGCAGCCCGCCCACCGGACCGGGACGAACGCGTCGACGTCGTCCGCGACCGGCGCCTCGCCGCGGCCCGTTCCGCCCGTTCGAACTCGCGCTGCGTCCGCTCGTACTCCGCCTGTGCCGCCTTCCGGTCGCGCTCGTCCCGGGCGGCCCGTGCGGCCGCCTCCTTCGCCGCCGCGGCAGCGGCTCGGGCGGCCTCCTGCTCGGCGTCCGCCTGCGCCTGTGCGGCCGCCTCCTCCGCGGCGGCCGACTCCATCCGCGCGGCCAGGACCTCGCGGGCCGACTCGGGGTCGACCGCGGTGCCGTACCGGGCGAGGAGCGGGGACGAGGTGACCCGCGCCTCCAGGACGCCCGACGGCAGTGCGTCCATCGACCCCTGCGGTGCCCGCAGACGGGTCCACGCCACCGGCGTGGGCGCGCCGTCCTCGTTCATCACCGTCACGATCGCCTCGCCCGTCGCGAGCGAGGTCAGGACCTCCCCCAGGTCGTAGTCACTCGTCGGGTAGGTCGACACGGTCGCGCGCAGCGCCTTCGCGTCGTCCGGGGTGTGCGCCCGGAGCTGGTGCTGCACCCGCGAGCCGAGCTGCGCGAGCACGTCGTCGGGCAGGTCCTTCGGCGTCTGCGTGACGAAGACGATGCCGACGCCCTTCGACCGGATGAGCCGCACGGTGCGGACGATCTGCTCGCGGAAGTCCTTCGAGGACCCGGAGAACAGCAGGTGCGCCTCGTCGAAGAAGAACACGAGCTTCGGCGCGTCCGTGTCGCCGACCTCGGGCAGTTCGTTGAAGAGGTCCGCGAGCAGCCACATCAGGAACGTCGAGAACACCTCGGGCTGGTCCTGCACGCCCGGCACCTCGAGCAGGCTCACGATCCCGCGGCCGTCCGGGGCGGTGCGCAGGAACTCCTGCGTGTCGATCTCGGGCTCCCCGAAGAACCGGTCCGCGCCCTTGTCGGCGAAGGTCACGAGTTCACGGAGGATCACCCCGGCCGTCTGCTTCGACAGCCCGCCCAGCTCGGCCAGCTCGGCCTTGCCCTGGTCGCTCACCAGGTACGTGAGCACGGCGCGCAGGTCCGACAGGTCGACGAGCGGCAGTCCGGCGCGTTCGGCGTGGTGGAACACCAGCCCGAGCGACGACTCCTGCGTCGCGTTCAGGCCGAGCACCTTGGACAGCAGCAGCGGCCCGAAGCCGGACACGGTCGCACGGATCGGCACACCGGTGCCCTGACCGCCGAGCGAGTAGAACTCCGTCGCGCTCGCGATGCCCTGCCACCGCTGTCCGATCGCCTCGGTGCGGGCGAGGAGCTTCGCGTTCGGCTGCCCGGCCTCGGCGAGTCCGGAGAGGTCGCCCTTCACGTCGGCCGCGAACACGGGGACGCCGTTCGCGGCGATCTGCTCGGCGAGCAGCTGGAGCGTGCGGGTCTTGCCCGTGCCCGTCGCCCCGGCGACCAGGCCGTGCCGGTTGAGCATGCCGAGCGGGATCCGGACCTGGACGTCGGGCAGGGCGCTGCCGTTGACGAGGGCGCCGAGCTCGAGGGCGGTGCCCTCGACGGCGTACCCGGCGCGGATCGCCTCGACCGCGTCGGGACCGAGCGGGCCGGGAGGCTCGGTGTCCGGCACCGACGCCGTCCCACCCCCGGCTGTGGTCACGTCAGGCCCCGTGGTCGCGTCGGGCTCGGTGGTCGCGTCAGGTACCGGCCCGGCGTCGGGCGGCGCCGTCACGCCGGGTGCCGCGGACGGAGTGGGCGCCGTGCCGGTCGCCCGCTCCAGCGCCGCAGCGAGCTCCTCGGCCCGTCGGGCCGCCTCGA
>NZ_RBLU01000010.1 GCF_003989515.1 Curtobacterium sp. HSID17257 | reverse complement strand
GGGGACGGGGAGCGCGAGGTCGGCGACGCGGGCGGCGTCGGCGGGACTGAGCCGGACCGACACCGGGACCGCTGCGTCGACCGAGGCGAGCGCACGTCGGACGGTGGCCTCCGCGCCGGGGGTGTGGAGTGCCTCCAGGCCGTCGTCGTCGCCGGTCACGGCGTCGTGGCGACCCGACCGGATCACGTGCCCCACGACGGCCTCGGCCAGGTCGAGGGCCGCGTCGACCAGGGACTCCTCGGCGTCACGCAGGACCGGCGCGACCTGGGAGAGCATCGCGTTCGTGGCGGCGTCGAGCACCTGGACGCGGCGGACCGTCTCGGCCTGCAGCGCGGCGAGTCGTTGGGCGTGCTCGGCCTCGAGCCGGGCGTGCAGCGTGGCGGTCTCGGCCTGCGCGGCACGGAGGCCCGCGGCGTACCCGGCGGCGTGGCCGCGCACGTCGGCGGCCGCTGCGAGGTCGCGGGTGGTTGCGTTCCCGAGCACCGGGAACGCGACGCGCTGGACGGTGACGTCAGTCAACGAGCTCGTCCTCCTCGGCGCGGTGGACGGTGATGGTGCCCTCGGCCTCGAGCTCGCGGACGGAGCGGACCACCTCGGCGCGCGCTTCCTCGACCTGCGAGACGCGGACCGGGCCCATGGCCTGCAGCTCGTCGTCCAGCAGCTGGCGGTTGCGCTCGGAGACGTTCGCGCGGATGGTCTCGACGACCGGGGCCGGCGCGCCCTTCATGGCGGTCGCGAGGAGCTTCGAGTCGATGCCGCGCAGGACCTGCTGGATGTCGCGGGACTCGAGCTTGACGATGTCCTCGAAGGTGAGCATGCGCGAGCGGATGTCCTCGGCGAGCTCCGGGTCCCGCGCCTCGAGGCCGTCGAGCACGGCCTTCTCGGTGGCGACGTCCGAGCGGTTGATGATCTCGACGAGGGGTGCGATGCCGCCGACGACCTCGACGCTCTCGCGCGGGGACACCACGGCACCGGCGCGCTGCCGGAGGACCCCGGCGACGATCCCGACGGCCTCCGGGGTGGCAGTGCCCATCGTCGCGAACGCCTGGGCGACGTCGGTCCGCACGCGGTCGTCGACACCGGCGAGCACCGCGCTCGCCTGCCCGGGGCGCAGGTGCGCGAGCACGAGCGCGATGGTCTGCGGCAGCTCGCCCTCGAGCAGGCTGACGACCTGGCCGGGCTCGGCGTCGTCGAGGAACTCGAAGGACTGCCCGGCGAGGTTCGACGCCAGCCGGTCCATCACGCCCGCGGCGCGCTCGGAGCCGAACGACGCCTCGAGCAGCCCGAGCGCGGCGTCCTTGCCGCCGCGCTTCTGCACGCGCCCGCGCTGTGTGATGCGGTGGAACTCGCTCATCGTGCGGTCCACGACGCTGTCGTCGACGCGGCGCATCCGGACGATCTCCGCGCTGATCTCCTCGGCCTCGAGCTCGGTGAACTGCTTCATCACCTCGGCGGCGCGCTCGGTCTCCATCTGCATGAGGATGAGCGCGACCTTCTGCGCGCCGGTCAGGGTGCGCTCGGCCGCCCCGCTGCCGGCGGGGACCGGGACGAGGGCGTTCACACCGGCGACCGGTCGTCGAGGAGTCCGCGGAGCAGGTCGGCGGTGCGCTTCGGGTCGCGCTCGGCGAGTGCGGAGATCTCCTGACGGCGACGTTCGGCACTGATCTCGTCGGTGGTCAGCACCTCGGTCGGGGCGTCGTCGTGCGGCAGGGTCGGCAGCGCGACGGTCTCCGGCTCGACGGCCGGGATCGCCAGGTCGTCCGCGCCGAGCGGCAGCTCGAAGGTCTCACCGGCGAAGACGTCGAGCTCGCCGACGTCCACGGCCTCGCGGGACTGACGACGGGCACGGCGGGCGAGCACGATCGCGAGCACGATCGCGGCGGCGAGGACCGCGAGCACGATGCCGGCGGTGCGGATGGCCGACCACATCGCCTGCTGCTGCTCGGTCTGCTGCTGCTCCTCGAGGGCCTTCGCGGCGTCCTTCGCGGCGGAGTCGTCGAAGTCCATCATCGCGACGCGGACCTGGTCACCGCGGGTGTTGTCGGCACCGGCAGCTGCGGACACGAGGTCGTTGATGCTCTGCAGGTTGGCGTTCTGCACGGAGTCCGCGCGGGAGTTCAGGGCGACCGAGATCGTCTGCCGCTCGACACCGCCCGCGGGGATCTGCGTCGTCTCGGTGGTCTTGTCGACGGCGTTGTTCTTGGTCGCCGACTCGTTCTTGTAGCCGTCGTCGCCGGTGGCCGTGCCGTTCGCGTTCGTGCCGCCGGCGGTGCCGTTCGGGACCGCGATGTTGTCCGGGCCGAGCACGCCGGTCGCGCCGGCACCCGCGCCGGAGCCGGAGCCGTACTGCTCGGTCGTGCTCGACTCGTTCAGGGCGACCGGACCGCTCGTCGGCTGGGCGAAGCTCTCCGACGTCCGGGTGCCGGACTGCTGGTTCATCGTCGCCGAGACGACCACGCTGGCGTTTCCCGGGCCGAGCGTCGTGTCGAGCAGGTCCTGGATCTTCTTCCGGGTGCTCGCGTCGTAGTCGGCCGCCTGGTCCGCGCCGCTGCCGGTCGCGCCGGTCCCGACCGCGGAAAGGGTCTGGCCCTTCTGGTCGACGACGGAGACGTCGGTGGGCTGCATGCCCTCGACCGCTGCGCTCGTCAGGTGCACGATCGACTGCACCTGGTCGGTGGTGAGCTGCGCGCCGTTCTCGGTCGCCACGAACACCGACGCCGTCGGGTCCTTCTCCTCGGCGACGAACACGGTCTTCTCCGGGATCGCGAGCTGCACGGTCGCGGCCTTCACGCCGTCCATCGACGAGATCGTCTTCGCGAGCTCGCCCTCGATCGCGCGCTTGTAGGTCACGTCCTGCTGGAACTCCGAGCTCGTCACGCCCATCTTGTCGAGCAGCGAGTAGCCGCCCTCGTTCGACGACGGCAGGTTGTTCGACGCCGCCTTGAGCCGCTCCGAGTACACCTTGTCCTGCGGCACGAGGATCGTCGCACCGCCGTCGGTCAGCTGGTACGGCACACCGTCGGTCGTCAGCTGGTCAGTGATCGAGCTCGCGTCCGCCGCCGCCAGCCCGGTGAAGAGCGGCGCGTAGGACGCCTTGCCGAGCCAGCTCGCGAGCGCGATGCCGCCGAGCACGAGTGCGGCGACACCGATCAGCGCGATGGTGCGCTGTGCGGCGGAGAACCCCTTCACGTAGGCGACGATGCGCCCCCACGTGTTCTGCATCGCGGCGGGCATCAGGCCTGCATCCGCATGATCTCGTTGAACGCGTCGACGCCCTTGTTGCGGACGGCGGCGACGAGCTCGAGGGTGACCTGGGCGCGGGTGGACGCGATCGTGGCGTCGTGGATGTCGTCCAGGTTGCCCGTGACAGCCTTGAGCGCCAGGGTCTTCGAGTTGCTCTGCAGCTGCTGCAGCCCGTCGACCGCGTTGCCGAGGCTCGCCGCGAAGCCGTCACCGCCGGCGGTCGGCTGGACCGCACCGTCGCCCGCCGCTCCGGCTCCCGCGGCACCGCCGAGCGCGCCGGTACCGGTCGCGGCGTCGGCGGCACCCGCGAAGGCGCGGGTCATGGCGTTGGTGGTCACACCGTTCAGGGCGTCGATGGGCATCAGTTCTTCCCGATCTGCAGTGCCGCCTCGTAGGCGGTCTTGGCACGGTCGACCACGGCGGCGTTCGCCTGGTAGCCGCGCTGGGCCATGATGAGGTCCGCCATCTGCGTACCGAGGTCGATGTCCGGCATGCGGACGTACCCTTCGGCGTTCGCGAGCGGGTTGTCCGGGTCGTAGGTCACACGGCCGGCGGCGCTGCCGAACGCCGCGCCCTTGACGTAGGCGCCGGACGTGCCGGCACCCTCCTGCACCTCGACGTAGCGGGCCTGGAACGCGGAGTCGTCCATGGACCGCACGGTGTTGACGTTCGCGATGTTGTCCGAGATCGCGTCGAGCCACTTCCGGTGCACGGTCATGCCGGTGCTCGCGATGCCGATCGCGTCGAAGGTCGTCACGAGTTCGTCCGCATCGCTGCGCGGAGGGCCGTGGCCTCGCCGCCGACCGCCTGGGTGGCGAACTGGTACCGCAGGACCGTGTCGACGTTCGACAGGGTCTCCTGGTCGAGGTTCACGTTGTTGCCGATCTCGTTCGTCGGCTCGAGGCTGCGCGCGACGGTCGGCGTCGTGTGCCCGTCACCGTGCACGATCGACTGCGCGAGGGCGTCCTCGAAGCGCACCTTCTCGGCGTGGTAGTTCGGCGTGTTGATGTTCGCGACGTTGTTCGCGATGGTGCGCTGCCGCAGCGACAGCCCGTCGAGCGCGCTCTGCAGCGCGACGCTCGTCACGGAATCGAACACGGGTGGCCCGTCCCCTCGGTGTGCGACGTCGTGCGACGTCGCCGATTGGCGGTGGCCGATCCGTGGCCGAACGAGTGAGCGATCCGTGCTCGCGGGGCGCTGTCGGCGGCGGCGGTTGGGGCGTTAGGGCTCGCCCCGAACGGGGGGCGGGGGGCTCGCGCGGCCCGGTCGCGTGCTCGGGTGCTCGCCGTGTGGCCGGGCCGCGCGCCGCTGTGTTGCGACGATGCCGCTGTCGTACGACGACGCATCTGTCGTCTCGCCCGGAGACGCGCGACGACCTGCGACCGGAACGACGGAACCGCTGTCGTACGACGACGCATCTGTCGTCGTGCTCGCTCGGGCTGTCGCCGGTCCGGCTCAGGCGGAGGCGTCGAGGTACACGGAGCCGCGCGGCTCGTCCGTCGCCGCGACCTGCCGGAGCGCACCGAGGTGCTCCAGGGTCTGCCGCCGCTCCGTCTCGAGCGCCGACATCCGGTCGTGCTGCGCCGCCAACAGCCGGGAGGCACGACCCACCAGTGCGCGCGGCACCGGTCCGAGGGCGGTCGGCTCGGCCCACGGGGTCGCGTCGAGGACGATCGCTGCGGTCTCCACGCTGCCGTCCGTGGTCGCGTCCGTCGCCGTCGGCCCGCTTGCGGTCAGCTCCCGTTCGAGGGCGTCGAGCACTGCCGCCCACTCGCTGTGGACGGCGTCGGCCGTGGTGTCGTCGAGGGCGTCAGGCGACACCGAGGGCTCCCCCGCTACCGACCTGCGGTGCCTGGGTCGACGGCAGCGCGGCGGCGGCCTCGTGCCACGACTGCCGCAGGGGCTCGAGGATCCGGATGCAGTCCCGCGTGGCCTGCACGTCGCGGTGCACGTTCGCCGTGATCAGGGAGGTCGACGCGTAGTTGTAGATCGCGAGGAGTCCCTCGCCGCCGTCCCACACGTCGATCCGGAGCGTGGACGACAGCTCACCGACGATCGCCTGGGCGTGCAGGAGCTGCTCGCGTGCGGCCTCCCAGTCGGACGCGGTCTGCGCGGCCTCGGCGCGGTGCAGGTCGAGGAGCAGCCGGTCGTAGAGCATCGTGACGAGCTGTGCGGGCGTCGCCGACAGCACGGCCTCGTTCGTGTACTGCGCGCGGCGCTGGTCGGTCACCGTGCGGGGCTGCGCGGCCTGCCGGAAGGCGGCGGACTGCAGGTCGAAGGCGTTCATGGTCGTTCCCGTCACTTCGACGTCGATGCCAGCTGGCTCGAGAGCCACGCCGACTGGGACTGGAGCTTGCTGAGGCTGGTCTCGAGGGCGGAGTACTGCGCCTGCAGCGTCGCCCGTCGTGCGGTCAGCCGGTCCGACCAGTTGTCGATCTGGGTCGTCAGGTCCTTCGCGACCGACTGCTGCCCGGTGATCGAGGTCGTGATGGACCCCGTGTACTTGTCCGACGCTGCCGTCGCCGCAGCGCCGACGTTCGTCGCGACGCCGGACAGCATGGCCTGCGTGCCCTGCGGATCGTCCGCGAGGGCCTTCTGGAAGACCGCGGCGTCGAAGCTGAAGGTGCCGTCCTTCTGGATGACGATGCCGATCGACGACGGCGACTTCCCGTTGACCGGGGTCGACATCGTCGTGGTGAGGCGCTGCACCGCGTCGCGGGTCGTGCCGTCCCCGGTCAGGACGCCGGCCTTCGTCGACGTCGTCCCGGTGGTCGGACTCGTGGTGCTCGTCACCGCGGTGTTCGTCGCGTAGTACGAGGTGATGGCGTTGAACGCGTCGACGAGCCCGGACGCCACGGCCTGGGCCTTCGTGGTGTCCTGCGCGACCGTGACGGTCACCGGGTCCGTCGTGGTCTGCGTGACCGTGACGTCGAGCCCGGGGAGCAGGTCGTCGAACGTGTTCGTGGCGCTCGTCACGGTCTGCGCCGCGGCGGTGCCCGCCCACAGCGTGACGCTGGCGTCCTTGCCCTGCGTGACGACCGCGGCACCCGGCTGGGCGAAGACGTTCGTCGCGGTACCGGCCGTCACGTCGTCGGACGAGCCGCGGTAGAGCGTGAAGGAAGCCGCGGCGCCGGTCTTCGTCGCGCTGAGCTGCAGGCGGTAGAGCTTCGTGCCGTCGGTGTCGGTGCCGGCGGCGACCTTCGTGGCGGTGACACCCGCGCCGGCCTTGTTGATCGCGGTCACGGCGTCGTCGAGCGACCCGGAGGCCGGCGTGACGGTGGTCTTCTTCCCGTCCGCGCCGACGAGCGTGAGCGGTTCCGCGGCAGGCGCCCAGGTGGGCATCGCCGCGGTGACACCGACGTGTGCGGCGGCGGTCGACCCGACCTGGAAGCTGACCGAGCCGGCGGAGGCCGTGGCGTCGGTCGCGACGGTGACACCGGTGGACGAGCTCGTGGCGCCGTACACGTCGAGCGAGGTGGCCTTGGCGGCGTCGCCGGCCTTCGTCGCGAGGGTCTGCACCAGCGAGTTGATGGTCTGCAGCGACGACACGAACGAGTTGGTGTCGGTGAGCTTGTTCTTGAGCAGGGTCTGCGGGACCTGCTCGATGGTCATCAGCGAGTTGATCAGGTCCGAGGTCTTGAGACCGCTGACCAGACCGTCGATCGCGAGACTGTTGCCCGAGACGGACGACGTCGACATCGCGGGGCTCCCTGTCGTCGGGGGTGGTCGTGGGTGTGGTGGCGCCGCCGTCCGGAGGACTCGAACTCCTCCGGACGACGGCGTCGGTGGTGCTAGCGGAGGAGCGAGAGCACGCCCTGGGTGCTCTGGTTCGCCTGCGCGAGCATCGAGGTGCCGGCCTGGCTCAGGATGTTGTCGCGGGTGTACTTGACCATCTCCTGCGCCATGTCGACGTCGGTGATGCGCGAGCTCGCCGCGGTCAGGTTCTCCTTGGCCACGTTCGTCACGTTGATGGCGTGGTCGAAGCGGTTCTGGACCGCACCGATGTTCGAACGAGCAGCCGACACGTACGCGATCTCCGTGTCGATCGCCGTGATCGCCTTCTGCGCCCCGTCGGCGGTGCTGAAGTCGAGCTTCTTGGTCGTGCCCGCCGTGGCGTCGTCGTCCACCGTCAGGTTCGCGGCGATGTCCTTGACGCTGGACTTCGACAGGTCGACCACGATCTGGCTCGACGTGTCTCCGTTCGCGCCGACCTGGAAGGTCAGCTTGCCGGTCCCCGTTCCGTCGTCCGCCGTCGCCTTGGTGGTCGCGGCCTTGCCGTCGAGCAGCTTGATGCCGTTGAAGTTCGTCGAGTCCGCGATGCGGCCGAGCTCCTGCTGGAGCTGCCCGACCTCGGTCTTGATGGCGTCACGCGACGTCTCGTTGTTCGAGTCGTTACCGGCCTGGACGGCCAGGTCGCGCATGCGCTGGAGGATCGAGTGGGTCTCGGTGAGGCCACCTTCAGCGGTCTGCACGACGGAGATGCCGTCCTGCGCGTTGCGGGCGGCGACCGTGAGGCCACCGACCTGCGACTTGAGTCCCTCGGAGATCGTCAGGCCCGAAGCGTCGTCGGCAGCACGGTTGATGCGGAGACCCGTCGAGAGCTTCTCGAGGGACTTCGACAGGTCGTTCTGCGTCGAGTTGAGGTTCCGGTACGTGTTGAGTGCCGAGAGGTTGGTGTTGATGGACATACCCATGGTGGTTTCCTCCGTGAATCCTTGGGTGGTGGTGCCTGCCCGTCCATGGGCTGACATCCGTGACTCTCGGCAGGTTCGCCGAGGTCGTTAGGTGTCGGCGAGGAAATCTCCTCGCCGAAGATCAACTGGCCGCCACGGCCGTCGGCGCCGACGCGTCCTGCACCGCCCGGGCCACCCCGGCGGCGGCGTTCGCGGCGACCCGCGCCAGGTACGCGCTCCGCCGTGCGGCGGTGGTGCGGGACACCGGCTCGACCACCGTCCCGTCGCCGTAGTGCTCGGCGAGTCCGTCGCGCAGGAGCCGCATCGCCTCGGACCGCTGCTGGGACACCGCGGAGTGCGTGATCCCGAGCTCGGCGGCCACCTCGGTGACCGAGCGGTCGCCGAAGTAGACGTTCTCGACCACGAACCGCATCCGGTCGGGCAGCGCGGCGACGGCGGCGCGCAGGTAGCGGCGCTTCTCGGCCTCGAGCAGGTCCTCGCCGGGCAGCGGCTGGTCGGACGCGATGACGTCGTGCACGGTCTCGTCGATCGTGCCGACCGTGCGGCCCGCGTCGGACATGGCGTCGGCGGCGGTCTGGCGGTCG
This sequence comes from Curtobacterium sp. HSID17257, assembly GCF_003989515.1. Classification (GTDB taxonomy): domain Bacteria; phylum Actinomycetota; class Actinomycetes; order Actinomycetales; family Microbacteriaceae; genus Curtobacterium. The sequence goes on along the minus strand of NZ_RBLU01000010.1, from coordinate 50,850 downwards.
ACGCCCATCGCGTCGGCGATCTCCTGCACGCCGACGGACCGACCGAGTCGGGCGGACAGGGCCTCCTGCGTCGCGAGGGTCTCGCGGATCCGCTTCCGGGTGCCGCGGGAGGCCCAGTCGGCGGAGCGCATGTCGTCGGCGAGGGCACCGGTGATCCGGGTGCGGGCGTACGCGCCGAACGGCACGCCGAGATCCGGGTCGAACGCCTCGGCGGCGGCGACGAGTGCGAGGGACCCGACGGCAGCCAGGTCGTCGCGGTCGAGGTGGGTGGCGCGCGCACGGACGTCCGACACGATGTAGCCGACGAGCGGCAGGTGTTCCACGATCATCGCGTTGCGTGCGTTCCGGTCCATTGGCTTCCCCTGGTCGACGTGCTGACTGACCCGTCCGTGGGCGCGACGGACACCGGCCCTCGGGAGGCCGGTGCGGTCGACGAAGAACCACCCGGTTCCCTCCGGGCGGCGCACCCGCGCCCCTGCGACGCGGTGCCGGGGCGGACCCCTGCGGTGCGATCCGAATGTATCGGCTGGGAAGTCCCCGGTGCCGGCTGTGAACGTCCCCAGTGCGGGGGGACGCGGGGTTCCGACGGTCCGCACTTCGGCGGACACACGGGCCGGAACGGCCGTTCTTGTCCCCCGGTCTGGGTGACGACGCGTCCCCCGACGACCCGGCCTGGAGGCGCAACTCGCGACCACGGAACAGCATCCGCCCGCCTCGTGGTCGCGTCCACCGCCCTGGTCCGCTTACGACCGGCGCAGCGGCGTCGATAGTCCCCGCTGTCCACCGGAAGGCGGACCGGCACGACCCGACCGTCGCCGACACCGATCCCGAACCGGGAGGAGCCATGAGCGTGAACGACCTGTCCGCCGTCCTCTGGCGCGAGCGTGAACTGCTCGAACTGCTCACGTTCAAGCTCGAGGAGGAGCAGCTCCTGCTCGCCGCCGGGCGCTCCCGCTGGGTGTCGCACGCCAGCCGCGAGGTCGAGCAGGTGCTCGAACGCCTCCGCAGCACCGGACTCGAGCGGGCCGCGTCGAGCGCCGCCGTCGCCGAGGAGTGGGGCGTCGACCCCGACGCACCGCTGCGCGACGTGGTGGCCGCTGCCCCGAACGGCCCCTGGGGCGAGATCCTCGCCGCGCACCTCACCGCGATGGTCGAGCTGACGACGCAGATCGGCGCGCTCCGCGACGAGAACGACCGCTTCCTCCGTACCGCGACGCAGGCCACCGAGGAGACCCTCGCCGGCTCGGTCGGCGACGCGTCCACGTACGACGCCTCGGGCAGCTCCGGCTCCCGCTCCGACGGCGCACGCCTGTTCGAGGGGACCCTGTAGCACCGTGGTGAGCACCTTCGGATCCCTCGCGACCGCCTACTCCGGCCTGACCGCGGCCCGTGCGGGCATCGACGTCACCGGGCAGAACATCGCGAACGCCGGCACCGCCGGGTACACCCGTCAACGCGTGACGCAGTCGTCGGTCCCCGCCGTCCAGACCGGCTTCGTGCACGGCACCGCGGCCCTCGCCGGCCAGGGTGTCTCGGTCGACGGCATCGCCCGTCTCGGCTCCCTGACGCTCGACGCCGGCCTCCGCACCGCGACCGGCTCCTCGGCGTGGGCACAGACCCGCGCGTCGGGGCTCTCGGCGATCGAGGACGGCCTGCACGAACCCGGGAAGAACGGCCTCTCGGCGCAGCTCGACGTCTTCTGGTCTGCCTGGAGCGACCTCGCCGCGCACCCCGACGACGCGGGAGCGGCCTCGACCGTGATCGCCGCGGCGTCCACCGTCGCGGGCAGCCTGGCCACCGGTTCGAAGGCCCTCGACACGCAGTGGACCACCGTCCGGTCGACCGCCGCGACCCAGGTCGACCAGCTCAACGGCGCCGCCGCGCAGGTCGCCGACCTGAACGGGCAGATCCGGTCGGCCCTCGCCGCCGGCGGCAACGCGAACGAGCTGCTCGACCAGCGCGACCAGCTCACCCAGCAGATCGCCGGACTCGCGGGCGGCACGGTCCGGACGAACACCGACGGCACCGTCGACGTGCTCCTGGGCGGCAACCCGCTCGTGCAGGGCGACACCGTCCGCACCGTCGCACTCGACGGCGGCACCCGGCTCGGCGACGGGACGGCCGTCGCCCTCCGCTGGACCTCGGGCAGCGCCAGCACGGTGACACTCGACGGCGGCTCGATCGGCGGTGCGCTCTCGCTCCTCGCCCCGGCCTCCGGCGGCACCGGCGGCGCGATCGCCGAGGCCTCCGCCGCGTACGACCGGGTCGCGACCCGGCTCGCCGAGACCGTGAACGCCGAGCACGCGAAGGGCACCACGCCCTCGGGGGCCACCGGTCAGCCGTTCTTCGGCCTCGCCACGGGCACACCGGCGGCCCAGGGACTCTCGGTCGTCCCGACGGACGGCAAGGGCCTCGCGACGCGGAACGCGGCGGGGGAACTCGACGACTCGTTCGCCGACACGCTCTCGCGACTCGGCGCGGTCGCCGGGGGTGCGGACAGCACCTGGGCGACGTTCGTGGCGGGGGTGGGCAGTGCCTCCCGGACGGCCACGTCGGAGGCGACGCTCACCGGACTCGCCCTGACCAGCGCACGCACGCAGCAGCAGTCCGGGGCCGGTGTGGACCTCGACGAGGAGAACGTGGCCCTGCTGAGCTACCAGCACGCCTACCAGGGCGCGGCGCGCGTCCTCACCGCGGTCGACGAGATGCTCGACACGCTCATCAACCGCGTCGGACTCGTCGGGAGGGGCTGACCGTGATCACCCGTGTGACCACCCAGATGTCGATTGCATCGGCGACGGAGCGACTGCAGGCCAACGCCGCCCGTGTGGCCGAGGCCACGCAGCGCGCCACCACGCTGCAGGCGATCGCGAAGCCGTCGGACGACCCGGTCGGCACCGGTTCGTCGATGCAGGTGCGGAAGGAGCAGGCCGCCGCCGCGCAGTACACGCGCAACGCGAACGACGCCGTCGGCTGGCTCGCGACGACCGACAGCGCCCTCACCGGTGCCCACTCGGTGCTCGCGACGGTGCGGGACCTGACCGTGCAGGCCGCGAACTCCGGTGTGATGGACGACACCGCCCGCGACGCGTTCATCACGCAGTTCCGGGCGCTGAAGGCTGACCTCGAGTCGGCCGCCAACAGCACCTACGGCACGCGGTCGGTGTTCGCGGGCTCGTCGACCTCGTCGACCGCGTACACGAGCGCCGACGGCTTCGCCGCTGCGACCACGGCGGTGTCCCGACGGGTCGGCGACACCCAGACCGTGCGGGTCGACACCCCGGGCGCGGCGGCCTTCGGCTCGGGCGCGTCGTCGGCCTTCGCGGTGATCGACGGCATCGTCGCCGACCTCCAGAACGGTGTGAACGTGAACCCGAAGCTCAACGACGTCGACGCGGCACTCGGGACCCTCCGAGCGGCACAGGCCGACGTCGGCGTGCGGCACGCGGCGGCGCTCAGCGCGCAGGACGCGCTGAAGACCTCGTCCGTCGCACTCGAGACCCGCCGAGCCGGCATCGAGGACCTCGACCTCGCCGGTGCCGTCCTCGACCTGCAGGTGCAACAGACCACCTACCAGGCAGCCCTCGCCGTCACCGCGAAGGTCCTGCAGCCGACCCTGATGGACTACCTCCGATGAGCATCGACCTGACCTTCCCCACGCCCCCGTTCGGGCTGTCGCCGGCGCCCGTGTTCACCCTGGAGCCCGTCGACGGCGCCGAGGGGCTCTTCGCCCTGCACGGCGACGACGCGCGGCTCTTCCTGCTCGACGCCGCGGTGCACCTGCCCGACTACGCGCCCGAGCTCACCGACGAGCAGGCGGCGACGATCGGCCTGACCGACCCCGCCGACGCGATGCTGCTCGTCGTCGCCAACCCGGGGGCGTCCGGCACGACGGTGAACCTGCTCGCCCCGGTCGTCGTGCACGCGCGGACGGCCGTCGGCGCGCAGTTCATCCTCGAGGACCAGGACCTGCCGCTGCGCGCCGAGCTCGCGCGGCGGTAGCGCGCGGCGCGGGCGCGGGGCGTCACGTCGGGCCCGCGCTGTCGTACGACTCGCCCGCTGTCGTACGACGACGGGTTTGTCGTACTTCTCGCGCGACTGCGCTCGCCCGCGGCTGACGCGACAGATCCGCTGTCGTCCGACAGCAACTTCGTCGCACTTCTCGCCGCCGCCACTCCTGCACAGCCGGGAGGCGCAGCTCACCATCCCCAGTTCGACTCGCCCCCGCCGATCGCCCCGGTCGAGGACGCGAGGCTGGCGGACATGCACGAACGAGTCCTCGCCGTCCCGCTGATCCGGACGAGTCACTTCACCTCCGCAGAGCGCCGCGCACTGCAACGTCGTGCACAGCGTGGCGAGCTCCGGCCGATCCGTCCCGGCGTCCTGGTTGATCCATCAGCGATCACCGAGCTCATGCCGGAGGAACACCACCTCCCACTGGTGCGCGCCACCGCGCACCGCATCCGTCCCCCGAGACTGCTCGCTCACCGCAGCGCCGCACTCGCCTACGGGCTCCCCCTCGTCGGTGCCCCACCGGACCGCGTGGAGTTGCGGGACCCACGGCGGTCTCGCGTCGAGACCACCGCGTACCTGCGGACCCGTCCGGTCGTCGCGCGAGCACCTCGCGGAAGGTGGGCCGGCACGCCGCCGTACAGCCCGTCGATGTTCGCCGGCGTGACCGTCGAACCGCTCGTCGACGTCCTGGTCGATGTTGCCGCGACCGAACCGCTCTGTACCGCGCTCCCGATCATCGACGCCGCGTTGCACGGCCGTCAGCTGCTCCCGACGATGCTCTCGGAGGCAGCCGGGGCGTCTGCCACTGCGCACGACAAGGCGGCGATCGCACTCGGGATGGGGTCGGCGCTGACGGACTCACCGGCGGAGTCGGTGTGCCGGGTGCGCTTCCGACAGCTGGGAGCGCCGGAGCCCGTCCAGCAGCACGTCTTCACGCGCACGGGCGAGCGGACCGCAGTGGTCGACTTCTGGTTCCCCGACCAGGGTGTCGTGGTCGAGGTGGACGGGCGGGGGAAGTACGGCGAGGGTCCGGAGGCCGCTGCCGCGCACTGGCACGAGAAGCAGCGCGAGGACTTCGTCCGCTCGTTCCCCGAGGTCAGGACCGTCGTCCGGGTCGTCTGGGCCGACCTGGTGGAGCCCGAGCGACTCCGTGCGAAGCTCCTCCGAGCGGGCATCCCGTGCCGGTGATCTCCGCCAGGTCGACGCGCGCGGCGACCCGCGCGAGCGGAGCTCCCACCGCCCGGGCGTACCGTCATCGTCATGGCCCGACAGCACAACGACGGGGCGATCCAGCCGATGCCGCCCGCCCCGGTCCAGTCCGACACCCGCGACGACCGGACCCCGACGCCCGACAGCCCGAAGGGGTGGGCGAAGATGCTCGACCGCGTGATCGCGGTGCAGCGCCCGGTGGTGGTCGCGCACGTGAACTCGATCCGACGACGTCACCCGAACGCGAGTCCGGCCGAGGTCATCCAGATCCTCGAGCGGCAGTACCTGGCGGCGGTCACGACCGGCGGCGCTGCCGTCGGCGCGAGTGCGGTCATCCCCGGCGTCGGCATGGCTGCGGCCCTCGGACTGAGCGGTGCCGAGACCGTCGGCTTCCTCGAGGCCACCGCCCTCTTCGCACAGTCGGTGACGGAGGTGCACGGCATCGCCCTCGAGGACCCCGAGCGCTCCCGCACCCTCGTGATGGCCCTCATCCTCGGCGCTCCCGGCACGCAGCTCGTCAAGCAGCTCGCCGGTCAGGCCGCCGGCGGCCAGGCTCGTTCGGCGTTCTGGGGCGAGATGGTGACGGCCTCGCTGCCGAAGCAGGTCGTGAGCGGCATCGGCGGCAAGGTCCGCGACCAGTTCATCAAGCGGTTCGCCGCGCGGCAGGGTGCATCGGTCCTCGGTCGTGCGCTCCCGTTCGGCATCGGTGCAGCGGTCGGGGGGCTCGGCAACCACGCCTTGGGCAAGAAGGTCGTCCAGGCCTCCCGCGAGGGCTTCGGCCTGCCCCCGCGGCACTTCACCATCGTGCTCGAGGCGAAGCCGACGAATGAGCGCGGCCGCGCCGCCAAGGCGACGGGCGCGCTGGACGAGCGATCGGACGACCACGAGCGTCGCGCGCTGCCGTGGCGCCGGAAGAGCCGGGCCGACGACGACCTGTGGGCGGACACCCCGCACCGCGAGGAACGCGACTGAGGCACGTGACGACGTGATCACGTCGACGGACGGGAGGCGCGGTGCCAGCTGGCACCGCGCCTCCCGTCCGTCATCGGCTCACGAGGTCACGCGCGCCGCTTCGGCGTCCGCACCACCTGTCCGGCGTGCGCGAAGCCGCCCCCGAAGCCGAACAGCAGGGCGAGCGCGTCCTCCGGCAGCTCCCCCCGGTGCCAGGCCTTGGACAGTCCGAGGGGCACGCTCGCGGCCGAGGTGTTGCCCGACTCGACCACGTCGCGCACGACGTACTTGTCCGCTCCGCCCAGCGCCGCGGCGAGGGGCTCGATGATGCGCAGGTTCGCCTGGTGGAAGGCGAACACCGCGATGTCGTCGAGGGTCACCCCGGCCGCGTCGACCACCTTGCGTGCGTGGCCCTCGGCCTCGGTGATCGCCCACCGGTAGATCGACCGGCCCTGCTGGGTGAAGTACTCGGGGTCCCGCGTGACCAGGACGGCCTCGTTCAGGTGCGGCACGCTCCCCCACGACACGGGACCGATCTCCGCGGTCTCCGAGGCGCCGATCACGACCGCTCCGGCCCCGTCACCCACGAGCACGCAGGTCGACCGGTCCGTCCAGTCGGCGATGCTCGACAGCGTCTCGGACCCGATCACGAGTGCGGTGTCCGAGGCGCCGACGCGGATCGACTGGTCGGCGAGGGCCATCGCGTACTCGAACCCGCTGCACGCGGTGTTGATGTCGATCGGCGCTGGTCCGTTCGCCATCCCGAGCGCCGCGGCGACCCGACCGGCGGTGTAGGGCGACCGCTCGCGGTGGGTGGTCGAGGCGACGATCACGAGTCCGATGTCGGACGGTTCGAGGCCGGCGTCGGCGATCGCCATCCGACCGGCCTCGATCGCCATCGACACGACGCTGTCGACGGCGCCGGCGATGCGGCGGGTCCTGATGCCGGTGCGGGTGGTGATCCACTCGTCGTTCGTGTCGACCATGGTCGACAGTTCGTCGTTGGTGAGGACCCGTTCGGGCTGGTGGTGGCCGAAGCCGAGGATGCGGCTGCCACGGAGTGCTGGCGTGTTCACCCGCGGCACGCTACTCCCCTCCGCGGGGCGCTCATGCCGGGCAGGGCATGCAGGGACGTCCAGGTGGCCCGCCGGTCCTCACTTCCGCGCGGCCGCCGTCGCACGGTCGTTCGCGCGCTTGATCGCCTGCACGAGTTCGTCCTTGTCCATCGTCGAGCGCCCGCTGACGTCGAGGCGCTTCGCGACCTCCATGAGATGCGCCTTCGTGGCGTTCGCGTCGACGCCGCCTTGGGTCTCCCCGGAACCGCGCGTGCCCGCTGCGCCGTCGTCCGACGGGCCGGACGAGTCCTTCTCCTCCCAGTGGTCGCCGACCTTCTCGTACTCGTGCTTCACCGCGGCGTACGCCGTGCGGTGTGCGCGCTCCCCCGGTCCGTACGTCTCGTTGGCCGAGTCGAGCGTCTCGGTGAAGATGTCCTGCGCGTGCTTCGGCGACCGCTGCAGGGTGCTGGGGATCTCGTCCTTCGCGGGCATGGGTGCGTCCTTCCGTCCGGGGTGTGTCGACCGCTCGCCGTGGAGAGCGGGCCACTCCCTTCTACGCCGGGCGCATGACCGGTACCCGCAGGGCCTGGTCCGCACACCGGGTCGGGCGTAGACCGGGGTCATGGACTACACACACCTCGGACGGACAGGGCTGTCGGTGTCACGGGCGGTGCTCGGCACGATGAACTTCGGCCCGGAGACCAGCGAGGACGACTCGCACGCGATCATGGACCGGGCGCACGAGCTCGGCGTGAACTTCTTCGACACCGCCAACGGCTACGGCGGCTCGGTGGGCAAGGGCGCCACCGAGGAGATCATCGGCCGCTGGTTCGCGAAGGGCGGCGGCCGGCGCGAGAAGACCGTGCTCGCCACGAAGGTCTACGGCGAGATGACCGACTGGCCGAACGGCGGCAAGCTCAGCGCGCTGAACATCCGGCAGTCGCTCGACGCCAGCCTCCGCCGGCTGCAGACCGACCACGTCGACCTGTACCAGTTCCACCACGTCGACCGGGCGACCCCCTGGGACGAGATCTGGCAGGCGATCGACGTCGCGGTGCAGCAGGGCAAGGTCCTCTACGTCGGGTCCTCGAACTTCGCCGGGTGGCACATCGCCCAGGCGCAGGAAGCGGCCGCCCGTCGGGGGTCCCTCGGCCTGGTCAGCGAGCAGTCGATCTACAACCTCGTCGTGCGCGACGTCGAGCGCGAGGTCCTGCCCGCTGCCCGCGAGTACGGCCTCGGCGTCATCCCGTGGTCGCCGCTGCAGGGCGGCCTGCTCGGTGGCGTCATCGAGAAGACCGAGAACGGGTCCCGGCGCGTCTCCGGCCGCAGCGCCGAGTACGTCGAGGGCCACCGCGACCAGCTCACCGCGTACGAGTCCTTCGCGAAGGAGCTCGGCCACACCCCGGGCGAGCTCGCCCTGGCCTGGCTGCTGCACCAGCCCGGCGTGACCGCCCCGATCACCGGCCCGCGCACCACGGAGCAGTGGGAGTCCGCGGTCCGCGCCGTCGACATCCGTCTCGACGAGGCGGCGCTGGCGCGCCTCGACGAGATCTTCCCGGGGCACGAGACCTCGCCGGAGGACTACGCCTGGTGAGCCGCTGACACGACCGTCGGACGGGAGGCGCGGTGCGGGTCGGACCCGCACCGCGCCTCCCGTCCGTGCGGACTCAGGACCTTCATCGACGCCGGGACGTTTCAGTGCTTCGGATGCTCCGACGATGGTGGTGACGAGGTCGGCGAGGGCCGTCACCGTCGCCGCACCCACCACCTCGAGATGGTCCCCGATCGTGAGCCGCCGGGCCCGTCCGATCGATCAAGCGGCATCTTCCGTCAGGTCGAAGATCAGGCGCGCGAACGCGCGTCCACTCATGTGCAGCTCTGACTCGATCCAGAGGTCCGCTCCCGACAACTCGAGGAAGTGCTCGACCTGCGAGTCAGTCACATCATTCGCGAGCCATTCTGCGGCTTCCTCGTGCACCAACTGCCTGTCTGGATTTCCGTAACGCGACAGGTCCGCTTCCAGAGCCTTGCGAGCGCTGTCGAAGTCGTCGCGCCAGTCAGCGTGAAAAACAGCGTTCAGGAGATTCCACAGGGCGGGCGCTCCGCGCTTCGCCTCCGCACCGGTCAATCTCCGAGGATCCATGCTCATCCTCCTGCTTCCGACATCGGTCACACGCTGGCCGGCGACTCATCCATGTTCGACACGGAGGTCCCCAGCGGCCCAGATGCGCTGGATCTCAGCGCCGAGTTGCCCGAACCGTTGTCGGGCTCGCTCTGGCAGATCGACCTCGATCGGAGCGCCGAACGGATCCGCCACGAAGTCAAGAGCGAACTCATTGGGCTTGTGCACCCTGGTCTGGAAAGCGGCACCAGCTGTGATCGCAGCCCGGAGGAAAGCCCCACTCTCGAACTCGGAGAGCAAGGAGAGGGCAGATCCACGAGCGGGTTCCGCCACGCCATCGACCCGGTAGGGCGAGGCGGCGATCACCCCTCCCCAGGATCGTGCATGCGCACCGGAGATCGTTCGGTCGTGAACAGTCCACTTGTCGTTGAAGGAGGGAAATGCCTCGAGCACCGCGGCCGAAGTCTGGACGATGCGAGCGGCTATGGCATCAGCTGATTCAGCTCGAGCATCCCATTCTGCGACGAGCAGTCAATCACTGACGTCGATCACCACAGTCACCTTCCTTCGGCACTCAGCTGACCCGGGCAGGCTTCGCGGCCTGCGTCAGTTGAAGTGCTTCGGAATCGCACCGCGCTCGAGTTGCCCCAGCCGTTCGCCGATCTCGGCGAGCATCTCCCGCCCACCGCTCGGCCCTCGATCGTTCGAGTAGTTCGCGTTCATGCGCCGGAGGAAAGCGTTGACTTCCTCATCTCGAACGTGGTCGATCTCGAGCAGACGGTACTCATGGGCCATGGCGGCGATCTCCTCAGGGGAGAACCCGTCGAGGTAGAAGTCGAGGTAGTCGGCGACGGACGAGTAGTCATCCCACCAGTACGGGAAGAGGTTCTCGATGAATCCACCGAGCAGTGGAAGAAGACTGTCATGATTTGCGTAACTGATGTCGTCGATCCGTGGCATCTCACTCTCCAAAGCGCGTCGGGTACGCGGTACGAACGACGTAACCGCCCGGGCTGTTCTTGTCCCACAGGAGCTGCATCCACATCTGCTTCTCGTCTGTGAACACGCCTTCATGGAACCGTCTGCCGATCGTCTCACTGAACTCGGCCCTGATCGTGAAGACCCTCGGCTTCGGCTTCGGCTCCATGTCCAACCAGGCGCGGATGTCATGAGCCCGACTGTCGATCGCTCGGCCGATCAGCCGGTTCAGATCATCCTCTGCCAGACGGAAGGCACTGCTGCCGGAGCTGGGAGCCGGCTCGCGACTTGCGATCTCCTCATCGGTCTTCGGACCATGCTGGCCGTCGAAGTGATCGCGCAATGTGTGTGCATCCCGGATCCCCTCCTGACCGCGGAGTCCGCCATTGTCGAGGAACGCCTGGGACAGATGAGTGTCATGGATCTGCACCGGAATGCCACCCGAATCGACCACGTCGACCGGCCGTCTCTCGAGAGTCCGTGGACTCGTCCCGTCGATCGAACTCGCCTCGGAACGCCCTCCCTCAGCCGGCAGCGACGAATCGTGTCCGACCGGGTGACCACCTTCATCCGGCGTCCGCGATCCCCCGCCCTCCACACGATCCGCCACCGAGTGCAACCAGTGCGACCCCGGCTCCGGGTGCCCCACCGCGATGTGCGGCCGACCGAGCCCGACGCCGAACCCGTCCGGCGTCGCCATCGCGTGCTCCACGCTGACCTTGACCGTCGGGATGTTGTCCCCGAGCCCCCTGAGCGCGTCCGCGAAACTCCCCCGCCCGCGCGACACCAGGTCCCCGAGGCCGTCGAGCGCCCGACCGGGGATCGCCGACAGGGCGTCCCCGACCCGGACCATCGTCGTCCCGGCCGCTGCGAGCTTCGATCCGAAGGCCGCGAGCCGACTGCCGTCCGCCGCCATGGCCGCGACGCGCGAGCCGACGGCGGCGACCTTCGCGCCGGCGCCGATCTCGCCGGCACCCGGGATGAAGAGCGTCCCGATGTTGAAGGCGGCACCACCGGCGGCGTGCGCGGGGTCGTCCCGCCAGTCCTCGGGCGAGCCGACGAAGCCCTCGACGATCGCCTGCTGCTTCGCCGTGATGCCCTGCGCGGTCTCGCGCACCACGTCGGGCAGGACGCCCGGCGGCAGTGTGGCGGCGAGGATCAACGGCGGGCTGCCCATCAGCGCGAGCGCACCGAGCGACTCGGCGAACCCGAGCCACGACTGCCCGGCCCACTCCCCGTCGCCCCACTCGCCGGTCTGCGAGTTGTAGCCGATCAGCCCTCCGAGGCCCTCGACGGTCCCCACGGCGGCGTCGCCGACACCCGAGTCGAACGACTCCTGGCAGGACTGGTCGCCGCGGCCGGTGCTCCCCCACGGCATCGGCTCGTTCGCCTTGACGGCGGTCGTGTAGTCGACGGCCTGCACCTAGGCGATGCACATGTCGGTCCGGAGCCCGTTGATCGCGTTGACGCAGTCGGCCGAGGCCTGCGAGAGCTTCGTCTCCTGTTCGGCGACCTTCGTGAGCAGCTCGTTGTTCTCGTCGACGTAGGGCGTGTACTCGTCCCAGCGCAGGTGCACGTCGTCGAGGATCTCGCCGACGTGCTGCACCAGGCCGACGGGCCCCTGGTTCGCCGGGTGCTCGGGGTCCCACGGGCCGACGGTCTTGCCCTGCAGTGCCTTCGCCACGAAGGTCTCGGCCTCGGCCTTGAGCTCGACGAGACGACGTGCGATCGGGGCGACGACGGTGGCGTAGTCGCTGATCGCGGTCGACACCTTCTGCATGGTCCCGGCCAGCGCAGCGGTGTCCGTCTCGACGCCGTCCATCACGGTGAGGAGTTCGGCCGAGTCCGGCGTCGTGTAGCTCCCGCCGAGGCCGGCCCACGCCGTCTTCACCTCCGCCCCACGCGTCTGCACGTCGGTGCCGGCGGTCGCGAAGGCGGTCCCGGCCGCGTCGACCTGCTCGGGCTTGATGTTCGCGCCGGGGATCGCGTCCGGATCGATCAGGCCGTCGGCGCGGCACTGCCCCGTCATGCGCCGTCTCCGAGGTCGACTCCGGAGAAGTCGCCCGTACTGGAGGCACGGATCGCGTCGGCCTGCGCCGTCGCGGCCATCTCCTCGTCACCCTGGTAGTAGGCCATGGTCGCGTTGGCAGCGCCGGCCAGACCGGCGGTGATGTGGTTGCCGACGCGCTGCAGCAGCGCCGTGTGGCTCTCGATCAGTGCGGCCACCGCGCCTGCGACCGCCTGGTCGTCACCGACCGCGGTCGTCAGCGCCGCGTGGGCGTCGGCGAGCCCGTCGAAGGCGGTCGACAGGTTCGTCGCTGCCGTCTCCGTGCCCGCGAGCGTCGACTGCACGCCCGCCGGGTCGATCTGCCAGCCGTTCCCCATCGCTCCCCCTCGTCTCGTCTCGCCTCGTCGTCCGGTGACGGGCCGTGTCGGTCCCCGTCAGTCCTCGACGGCGGACCGTGCGACCGGCAGGCCCCCGACCGCAGCAGCGACGTCCCGCACGATCCGCTCGGCCACCACCCGGAACGGGTCCTGGGCGGCCACGTGGACCGAGGTCCACCATAGCGGCTCGTCACCCCCGAACGAGGGGGTCGCGACCGAGCGCGTCCCGAGGAGACGCTCGGCGTCGGTGGTGCGCTCGAGCCGTCGCGACTGGACCAGCGTGAGGAGCACGACCCCGTCCGGCGTGGTGAGCTGCAGTGCGCTGCCGTCCCACAGCTGCCGGACCCCGAGGTCCGGGTCGACCGCTGCCGCTGTCCGGACGACCACGGCGGCGTCGACGTGCCGTGGTGAGAGCACGACCCACTCGGCACTCATCGTCGGTCCCCGAGGCCGAGCATCTCGACGGCTCGCGGTCCGAGCGCGTCACCGAGCTGGGCCAGCCTGCGCCACCGGGCCTCCGCGTCGGCGCCGCGGGACAGCACAGTCCCGGACCGCACGCCCTCCGGGGTGAAGTCGAGCACCATCGAGGGCACCCGTGCCGGCCCCACCGCCCGGACCCCGGCGGGCAGTGTCCGCGGGTCGATGCCGAGGTCCCGGACGGCTGCGGCCCCGACGACGGCGCCGAGCGGCACCGGCAGCGGGAGCTGGTGGGCGGACACGGTCGCGTCGGGGTGTCCGCTGGTCCTCCAGGCGGTGCCGAGCAGCACCCGCTGTCGCCCGGCCAGGTCCGCGAGCACCGTGGGGCCGTCGTCGTCCGTCGGCAGCGCGTCCGACTCGACGGGTCGCGGCAGCACGAGCCGCGTCTCCTCCGTCACCCCGGTGGCGGAGCGTTCGATGCGGAGCTGGACGGACGCGACCCCGCCGGAAGTGGATGCCACGGCGACCAGGCGTGTCGGTCGGGGCGCCCGGCGGCGGGCGAAGGCGGTGACCTCGGCAACGCTCCAGGCGAGCGTCGCGGGCTCCACCGTGCCCCAGGCATCGGGGCCGCCGTCGGCGAGGCCGGCGAGCAGGAGCTCGGCGGTCCGCCCGAGGGTCGCGGCCTCCGATGCCGGGTGGTGGACCGAGACGAGCGCCTCGACCCAGGGCACCGCGCCCGGCCCGATCGTCGCGGAGCGCGTGACCGCCTGCGGCGCGAGCATCGCGGTGGCGACGTCGTCAGCGACCACGTCCGACCCGGCTGCGCGGTACCGGTCCCCGTCGCGGACGACCCAGCTCGACGCCGTGCGGCGGAGCATCGTCGACATCGCAGCGGTGAGCCGGGAGGTCCCGGGCGTGAGGAGCACGACCACGAGCCCGGCGCGGCGGGCCTCGAGGAGGAGCCCGGTCCGCTCGCTCGAGCACTCGACCACCGCGGCGTCCGGCTCGTGCACGACGAAACCGGCTCCGACCGCGTCGACGAGCGGGTGCGCGAGGGTGACGTCGTCCACGGCGCCACCCTACCGAGCACCCGCACACGACGACGGGCCCCGCGCCTGGTGTGCGCGGGGCCCGTCGTGCGGGTGGGAGCGGTGCCTAGCGGACCGAGACCGGCGTCTTGTCCGACTCCTCGTACAGGACGTAGCCCTCTTCGCCGTGGACGGCGGTGTCGATGCCGGCGACCTCGTCCTCGGTCGTGACGCGGAACCCGATCGTCTTCTCGATGGCGAAGCCGATCACGAGAGCGAGGACGAAGGAGTAGGCGCCGACCGCACCGGCCGCTGCAGCCTGCTTGCCGAGTTGCACCAGCGATCCGGAGTAGATGAGGCCGGTGCTGTTCGCGAAGATGCCCAGGTAGAGCGTGCCGAAGATGCCGCCGACCAGGTGGACGCCCACGACGTCGAGCGAGTCGTCGAAGCCGAGCTTGTACTTGAGGTCGATCGCGAAGCAGCAGACCACACCGGCGAGGAAGCCGAGCAGGATGCCCCAGCCCGGGGTGAGGTTCGCGCAGGCCGGGGTGATCGCGACGAGACCGGCGACGGCGCCCGAGGCGGCACCGACGGAGGTGGCCTTGCCGTCCTTGAGCTTCTCGATGAGCAGCCAGCCGAGGACCGCCGCGGCCGGGGCGGCGAGGGTGTTCACCCAGGCGAGAGCGGCGGTGCTGTTGGCAGCTCCGGCCGACCCGGCGTTGAAGCCGAACCAGCCGAACCACAGGATCGCGGCACCGAGGAGCACGAAGGGCGGGTTGTGCGGCTTGTGCGCACCCTTGGCGAAGCCGACGCGCTTGCCGAGCACGAGCGCCAGGGCGAGGCCCGCCGCACCGGCGTTGATGTGCACGGCCGTGCCACCGGCGAAGTCGATGACGCCCCAGGTGGCAGCCCAGCCCGAGGTGAGGTTGAAGACCCACGAGGCGACCGGGAAGTAGACGACCGTGACCCAGACGCCGGCGAAGATCATCCACGCGCCGAACTTCGCGCGGTCGGCGATGGCGCCGGAGATCAGCGCGACGGTGATGATCGCGAAGGTGGCCTGGAACCCGACGAACGCCAGGTCGGGGTAGGACGCAGCGAGCTTCGTCGCCTGCGACTGCTCGAACGCCTGGCCGAGGCCGATCTGGTTCCAGTCGATGCTGAAGAAGCCGACGATGCCGGACACCGCGGTGTGGTCGCCGGTGTTCGCGAAGGCGATCGCGTAGCCGTAGAGCACCCAGAGGACGCCGACGAGCGCGATCGCGCCGAACGACATCATCATCATGCTGATGACGGACTTCGCCTTGACGAGACCGCCGTAGAAGAAGGCAAGGCCGGGTGTCATGAACAACACCAGTGCAGCCATGATCATGATGAAGCCGGTTTGGCCCTGATCGAGCATCTGTTCACCTCTCGCGAATGCTGTGCGGCTCTCGGTCCGCCTCGGGTGTTCAGAGTCTGGCGACGCGACGTTTCGCGAGGGAGCACGATGTGTTTCGCGGGTGTAACGCGTCGGCCCCTCGTGTGAACGATGTGTTTCGGGCCGCTCAGACGGGCCCGTGCGGGAGCGGCGAGGACGCCGACCGACCGGGAGCACGTCGCGCCACGCGCGCGCCGGACGGGAGGCGCGTGGCGGGGCCGCCACGGGGCCTCCCGTCCGGCGGTGGCTCAGTCGGCCGCGCGGGACAGCGCGACCACGCGCGATGCGGCCCGCAGGTACTTCTTCCGGTAGCCGCCGTCGAGCATCGCCTGCGGGTAGACCTGGTCGAGGGGCGTGCCGGACGCGACGATGCGGACCTGCCCGTCGTAGAGCCGGTCGACGAGCGCGACCCACCGCAGTGCGTCGGTCTGGTCGGTGAACGCCTGCACGTCGGTGAGCCCGACGGCGTCGAGCCCGTCGACCATGGCGACGTACTTCGACGGGTGCACGCTCGCCAGGTGCGCGACGACCGCGCGGAAGTCGTCGAGTGTCGTCGTGCCCTCCGGCAGGGCACCGGGGACGTCGTCGACCGTACGGGCGGACTCGTCGACCGCGCGACGGCGGTAGTCGAGCCCGTCGATCCGCATGGTGTCGAACCGATCGGACATCGCCTGGATCTCGCGGAGGAAGTCCTGCGCGGCGAACCGGCCCTCGCCCAGGGCACCGGGCGGGGTGTTCGACGTGGCCGCGAAGCGCGTGCCCGACTCGGAGAGCTCCTTGATGAGCCGCGTCATCACCATCGTGTCGCCCGGGTCGTCGAGCTCGAACTCGTCGATGCAGACCAGGGACGTCCCGCGGAGCAGGTCGACCGTCCCCTGGAACCCGAGCGCGCCGACGAGCGCGGTGTACTCGATGAACGTGCCGAAGGTCTTGCGGGACGGCTCCGCGTGGTACGCCGCCGCGAGCAGGTGGGTCTTGCCGACGCCGAACCCGCCGTCCAGGTACACGCCCGAGCGTGCGGGCTGGACCGGTTCGCGGCGGCGGCCGAACAGTCCGCGCTTCGCCGGCTCGGGCCGTGTGGCGACGAAGGCCTCGACCGCGTCGCGGACCGCTGCCTGCGACGGGTACTCCGGATCCGGACGGTAGCTGGCGAACGAGGCGTCGGCGAACTGCGGCGGCGGCACGAGCGCAGCGGCCATCTGCTGGGGTGTCACCTGCGGGTCACGGTCGACGAGGTGTGCAGGCAAGTGTGGCCCCTCCGGGAAGCATGTCGTGCGGTGTCACGTTGCAGGTGGCGGTCGGTACGTCCGCGTACCGTTGCCCGCGGGCACCGAGGACCGATCCTATGCCTCGTCCGCCCCGCTCGTCCCGCACCTGGAGGTACCCCCGATGACCGCACCGGTCGACCCGTCCGAGAAGTTCGCCGCCTACGCCCACCCCGAGCGCCTGGTGTCGACCGAGTGGCTGCAGGAGCAGCTCGACGCCGGTGCCGGCTCCCCCGACCTGGTGGTCGTCGAGTCCGACGAGGACGTCCTGCTCTACGAGACCGGCCACGTGCCCGGCTCGGTGAAGATCGACTGGCACACCGACCTCAACGACCCGGTGCAGCGCGACTACATCGACGGCGAGGCCTTCGCCCGGCTCGTCGGCGGCAAGGGCATCGGCCGCGAGACCACCGTCGTGATCCACGGCGACAAGAACAACTGGTGGGCCGCGTACGCCCTCTGGGTCTTCACGCTGTTCGGCCACGAGGACGTCCGCCTGCTCGACGGTGGCCGGGCGAAGTGGATCGCCGAGGACCGCGCGCTCACCACCGACCGCACCGAGGTCACCCCGGTCGAGTACCCCGTCGTGGAGCGCCGCGACGAGCAGGTCCGCGCCTTCAAGGACGACGTGCTCGAGCACCTCGGCAAGCCGCTCATCGACGTGCGCAGCGCTCCCGAGTACTCCGGCGAGCGCACCACGGCGCCGGACTACCCGGAGGAGGGCGCCCTGCGCGCCGGGCACGTCCCGACCGCCGTGAACATCCCCTGGGCGACCGCAGCCGCTCCGGACGGCACGTTCAAGAGCCGACAGGAGCTGGACGCCGTGTACCGCGAGGGTGCCGGCATCGGCGACGCGGACGAGGTCATCGCCTACTGCCGAATCGGCGAGCGCTCGAGCCACACCTGGTTCGTGCTGCAGCACCTGCTCGGCTACGAGAACGTCCGCAACTACGACGGATCGTGGACCGAGTGGGGCAGCGCCGTGCGCGTCCCGATCGCCACGGGCACCGAGCCGGGTACCGTTCCCACCCGATGAGCACCGAACTCCCCCGTCCCCTCGCCGAGATCCGCGACGACTTCCTCGAGCTCTCGCAGCAGGATCGCCTCCAGCTGCTCCTCGAGTTCTCCGACGAGCTCCCCGCGCTGCCCGAGCGGCTGCAGGGGCACGAGGACGAGCTCGAGCGCGTCGAGGAGTGCCAGTCCCCCGTGTTCATCACCGTCACGGTGGGCGCCGAGGGTGATGCGCCGGACGTGGTGCGGATGCACGCGACGGCGCCGCGCGAGGCACCGACCACCCGCGGGTTCGCGTCGATCCTGGCGCAGGGGCTGTCCGGGCTGACGGCATCCGAGGTCCTGGCGGTCCCGGTGGACTACCCGCTGACGCTCGGGCTCACCGAGGCCGTCAGCCCGCTGCGGATCCGGGGCATGGTGGGCATGCTCGGCCGGGTGCAGCGGCAGGTGCAGGCGGCCGCTGCGGGCTGATCGCGGTCTGCTGACGGACGGGAGGCGCGGTGCCGGCTGGCACCGCGCCTCCCGTCCGTCAGTCCGTCGGGACGCGACATTCCTCTCGCTGGCCGTCCCCGCTCCTCCCGTGCCAAGATCGAGGAGTCATCGGGGGGAGACATCATGGCGGAGGTCGACGGCAACGATCGGAGCACGCCGGGTCCGACGCTCGAGGACGTCTCCCTGCTCCTCGTCGGAGAGACGGTCGACGCCGTGTGGGTCGACTACGCGCTCCGACTCCTGTTCTCGAACGGCGCGCGCGTCGTCCTCGAGTGCCCGTTCTCGCTCGGTCGGTCACCCGACACCGCAACGCTGATCGACCCGGAGGGCGACAAGTCGGGGCTGGTGCCGGCTCTCCGCCTGCACACGCTCGAGGTCACCGCGGCGCACGCCACGGGATCGACGCTGACGATGGCGTTCTCGGACGGCTCCCGACTGACCGCCGGACCGCATCCGGAGTTCGAGTCGTGGCACTACTCCGGACCGGAGACCCCTCCGACGATGATCGTCATGATGCCGGGCGGAGGCCCTGCGATCTGGCTCCACCACGAGCAGACGGGGCAGGGATCGGCGGAACGGGTCCGGTCGCTCCTGCTCGCGTACCTCGACACGCTCCCCACGCCGCGGACGGCGGTGCTGCGCCAGCAGGCCGGGGCGGTCCGGGCCGTCAGCGAGACAGCTCCGCGGATCTGGGACGTCGTGCTCGCGGAAGCTCCTCGAGCCGACTTCGCCGACGGCCCCCTCCCGGGATCGCTGGCCTACCGCACCGACGAGGCACCGCTGGCGGGTGAGGTCCTCGTCTGGATGCGCAACGGCCGGATCGACTCCGTCGAGCTCCCGTGGTTCACGACGGAGATGCCGGCCGGACTCCCCCGACCGGAGCAGCTCATCCGCGATGCGGTCGGCGGCGACGGAGGCCAGGGTGTTCGGTAGACGGAAGAACGCCGAGCGGTCGGCGCAACGGGTCCACCAGGCCGACAGCCGCGAGGAGCTGTTCGCGCAGCTCTTGGCCGAGACCCGCGCCGACCCCGAGGCATTGTTCACGATCGAGGTCGTCGACCACGCGCGACCGGGGCAGGATCTCGACGAGCGCGCGCAGCGACTGCGCCGGACCGGGGTGGCGCGGACACCGCTGGCAGCCCCGGACCCGACCGGGGCCCCTGCGTCCGCCGCGACCGCCGACGCCTTCCACCCGCTGAGCCGACCGCCGTTCTCAGCAGCAGCCGGTGACGTCTTCGTGATCCCGGACGGGACCGGCGGCGCACTGCTCGGGCACGTGATCGCCGAGGTCCTCGACGCCGTGTACGTCGCCGTCTTCCGGCGCCCGGAGGACGTCCCGCCGCCGGCGGACCCGCTCGTGGTGCTCGCCACACGACCCGTCGTCGCCGCACTCACCCTGCCCGCTCGGTTCCAGCCGGGCATGTGGGAGGTCGTCGGCACGGCCACGCCCGACGCGGCACGACTGCTCCCCGCGTACTCGTGGGGCACTGCCGCGGACGGCGTGCACGTCACGGACTTCTCCGGCAGCAGGTCACGGCCCGCGAGCGTGATCGAGGCCGGGACCGTCCCGCGCCAGGTGGTCGTCTCCCCGTTCTTCGTCGACATCGCCGTCCGGGCGGTGGCCGGCGTGGTCGACTGGCACCCAGACTTCGAACACCTCCGCTACCGGGCGACACCGCGATCCGCCGACCGCTTCCCCGAGGAGTGACGTGACGACCTCCGGCACGAGCGTGCCACTGCTCCGCGTGACGCTCCCCGACCGCCCCGACGTCCCCACCCGGGCTCACGAGATCCTGGCGGCTGTCCCGGACGACACCGATGTGCTCGCGTACGACGCTCCCGCCGCCGGGATCGCCCGCGCGCTCCGCCGGAGCAGACGAGCGGGGCAGCCCGGCAACGATGTGCTCCTGGCGCCCCTCGACGCGCTCGGCGACGAGCTCGTCCTCGTCCGGCAGGTCGACCTCGGTGACGAGCTCGTCACGGTCCTGCTCCGAGCGGCGGACGAGGCGTTCCTGTCCGCCGCGGTCGTCGACCGTTCCGCCGGGGTCGAGACCATCAGCGTTGCCGAACTCGCGATGCTGCTCGCTGCGACCGCAGCACCCGGTGCGGGGTGCGCCCTCGAACTCGTCAGGGTCCTCGCGCCCGACGAACGCATCAGGCTCTTCGAGCAGGGCGCTCGATCGACCGCGCGGACGTTCGCGACCAAGTACGGCCTGGCCGCCGAGCGGGGGTTCACGGTCCACGACCTCGAGTCCTTCGTCGACGCCGTCTGCCGCTTCGGCGCGGCCGACCTCCCCTTCTGCGCTCTCGAGGGGCCAGGCGCGGTCGCCACCGTCGCGTTCACACCGGACCGCACCGCGGTCCTCGCGACGACGAGCGCGCGACGCTCCCCGGCCGACCAGGACGAAGATCGACCCTGACCCGGGACGGACTGGAGGCAGGGTGCCAGCTGGCACCGTCCTCCCTCGCAGGCTCGGTCGGCGCGCCCCGCGCAACGCTCCGCGTCGCCGCTGAGCGGGGCGCGACCGTCCGTCTTCCGGTCGCGTCTACCGGGCGCTGGTCGCGTCGGTCGGCTGCACCACCTCGGTGAGCCACGCGAGGATCCGCGCGTCGAACCAGTCCGCGTCGTGGTTCCAGAGCTTGGTGTGCCGAGCGGTCGTCTGCACCTCGAGCCGGACGATGTCGGGCCGCACCCGCGCCAGCTCGTGCGACGCGGACGACGGCACGAACCCGTCGTCGTCGCTGTGCAGGATGAGGATCGGGACGGTCAGCTCGTCCGCTCGGGCGACCATGTCGAGCTCACGGAGGTCGACCGGCTGCTCGAGCCCGACGACACGGTGCAGGACCGGCGTCCGCAGGAGCCGCTGCGCGACCTTCCGGACCGGCCGCGGCAGCCTGAGCACCCGGCTCTGCGACTTGAGCACCTCGTGCCAGTCGACGACCGCGGACTCGAGGACGATCCCGTCGACCATGTCGGCGAAGCGCGAGCGGACGAGGGTCTGCAGGACGACGGCGCCACCCATCGACCACCCCATGAGCACGACGCTCCTGGCCCTGCGAGCGGCGAGCCAGCGGAGCACGGCGTCGATGTCCTCCCACTCCGTGCTTCCGAGACCGTAGCGGCCGTCGGAGCTCCGCGGCGCGACACCGTCGTTCCGCCACGAGGCGAGCACGACCGAGTAGCCGGCGGCCCGGAACACGGGGACGGCGCGGATGGTCTCCGCCCGGGTGACCCCGCGACCGTGCACGAGCACGGCCCAGGGCGCGTCGGGGTCGTCGGCGCGGACGATCCACGCGGGCGAAGGTCCGTTCGGTGTGGGGATGTCGACGTCCTCGACCGGGACGTCGAGCTCGCCGGGGGTGAGGTAGAACCAGCCGCCCCACCGTCCGCGGCGAGCGGAGGTCGGGTCGCCGGCGTCGACGGCGATGATGCGCCGGGTCACGGTCGTCTCGGTCGTGCCGAGCACGTCGCCGATCCGCATGTGCCCGGTCCCACCGCCGAACCAGAGGCTGTACCGGCCCTGCAGCTCGGTGTCGGCGGTGCGCTCGAGGGTGACCGTCATCCGGTCCGGGTCGACCGCGTGGATCGGGACCCGCTCGGCACGCTTGCGGTCCGGCGTGACGACGGCACGGGCGACGGCGGCGACGAACCCGCCCACCACGGCGGTGCCGACCGCGGCGGCCGCGATGCCCGCCCCGAGTGCGATCAGGCCCACCGAGCGCACGGCGTCCTGGGCGACGTCCTCGGCGGGTCGCGCGGATCGGGACATGGTGCGGAGCCTAGTCTGCAAGCGTGTCCGAATCCGCAGAGCCCGAGGCCTTCGCGCGTCTGCGCGAGCTGGTCGCGTCGGGCGGGACCCGCACCGAGACCACCGTCACCGAGATCCCGTCGCCCTCGCGGATCGCGCCTCACTCGATCGCCCTCGCCGCGGACGTCTCCGGCGCCGTGCACGGCATCGACTCCGACCTCGGGACCGGCCGCTTCATCGCCCTGTACGACCCGGCAGAACCGGAGGGTTGGGGCGGCGCGTTCCGCGTCGTGACCTTCGCCCAGGCACCGCTGGAGCCGGAGATCGGCGTCGACGAGTTCGTCGCCGACGTGACGTGGAGCTGGCTCGTCGACGCGCTCGCTGCGCACGGGGCGACGTACGACCGGGCGTCGGGCACGGCGACCAAGATCATCTCGCGCGGCTACGGCGACCTCGCGGCCCAGGGCGACGGCGCGCAGCTCGAGCTCCGGGCCTCGTGGACGCCCCGCGACGAGGACCTGACCGCGCACGTCGAGGCCTGGGAGGAGATCGTCGCGATGCTCGCGGGACTCCCGCCGGCGTCCGACGGCGTGACCCTGCTGGCCCCGAGGAGGACCACGAAGTGACCGACCCCGCCAGCCAGGCCCGCCACGCCGCGTCGGGCGCTTCGGCCGACCCCGCGTTCGAGGACTCGCACGACACCGTCCGCGTGATCGAGGACCGTGACGAGTACCTGCAGGCGGTCGCCGCGATCGCTGCCGGACACGGCCCGGTCGCCGTCGACGCCGAGCGGGCGAGCGGCTACCGGTACTCGCAGCGCGCCTACCTCATCCAGGTCTTCCGCCGCGGCGCCGGCGCGTTCCTGTTCGACCCGATCGCGATCGGCGACTTCGCGGAGCTGCAGCAGGCCATCGTCGACGAGGAGTGGCTGTTCCACGCCGCCTCGCAGGACCTGCCCTGCCTGCAGGAGGTCGGCCTCGTCCCGACCCGCATCTTCGACACCGAGCTCGGTGCCCGGATCGCCGGGTTCCCCCGGGTCGGTCTCGGCGCGGTGGTCGAGCAGCTCCTCGGCATCACCCTCGCGAAGGCGCACTCCGCCGCCGACTGGTCGACGCGCCCGCTCCCCCAGGCCTGGCTCGTGTACGCCGCGCTCGACGTCGAGCTGCTCCCCGACCTGCGCGACGCCCTCGCGACGGTGCTCGACGCCGCCGGCAAGTCCCGGATCGCCGCCGAGGAGTTCGCTGCCGTGCTCACCCGCGCGCCGAAGCCGGCGAAGGCCGAGCCGTGGCGGCGCCTGTCCGGCATGCACGCGCTCCGCGGCGCCCGTGCCCTGGCGATCGCCCGGTCGCTGTGGACCGCCCGCGACGCCTACGCCCGCGAGGTGGACACCGCTCCGGGCCGGATCGTCCCCGACTCGGCGATCGTGGCTGCCGCCGCGGCGAACCCGACCTCGAAGTCGGAACTCAGCGCCGTGAAGGCCTTCACCGGCCGCGCCAGCCGGTCCGAACTCGACCGCTGGTGGGCCGCCGTCGAGGAGGGGCGCACGACCGAGGACCTGCCGAAGCTCCGCGGGACCGGTGAGGCCACCCTCCCGCCGCCCCGGTCCTGGGCCGACCGGAACCCCGAGGCGGACCTCCGGTACAAGGCCGCCCGGGCCGCCGTCGTCGCGCGCGCCGAGGAACTCGACGTCCCCGTCGAGAACCTGCTCACCCCGGAGACCCTGCGGGTGGTGTCCTGGGAACCGCCGACGCCGATCGCGACCGAGACCGTCGGGGCCGCACTCGCCACGCACGACGCCCGCCCGTGGCAGGTCGAGGAGACGGCGTCGATCATCGCGCACGCGTTTGTCGAGGCCGCACAGCAGCCTGCTGCCGAGAGCAACACCGGCTCGTAGGAACACCCCAACCGGCATGCGTCCGCCCAGCCGGCGGGCATAGCGTCGGTACCGTCGCCGGGTCCAGCCCGGCCGGTCGGGGCGGAACGTGCCCCGACTCGATCGAAGAGGATCTGGAGGCCCGGATTGCCCAAGGCATCAGACGTCGTGTTCGTGGACGGTGTGCGCACACCGTTCGGACGAGCCGGTGAGAAGGGGGTGTTCTGGAAGACCCGCGCGGACGACCTCGCGGTCCACGCGATGCGCGGTCTGCTCGACCGGAACAGCCAGCTCGACGGCGCGGCGGTGGACGACGTCGCCGTGGCCGCCACGACCCAGCAGGGCGACCAGGGCCTGACCCTCGGCCGCACGGTCGGCATGCTGGCCGGCCTGCCGAAGTCGGTCCCCGGCTACGCGATCGACCGCATGTGCGCCGGTGCGATGACGAGCGTCACGACCCTCGCCGGGGCGATCGCCTTCGGCGCCGCCGACGTCGCCATCGCCGGCGGGGTCGAGCACATGGGTCGCCACCCGATGGGCTTCGGCGCCGACGTCAACCCGCGGTTCGTCGCCGAGCGCATGGTCGCGACCGACGCGCTGGTCATGGGCAGCACCGCCGAGCGGCTGCACGACCGCTTCCCCGCGATCACGAAGGACCGCACGGACGCCTTCGCCGTCCAGTCGCAGCAGCGCTACGCCGCTGCCTGGGCTGCCGGCAAGCTGCAGCCCGACGTGATCCCGGTCGAGGTGAACACCGGCGAGGGCTGGGACATCGTCACGACGGACGAGCCGCCGCGACCCGGCACCACCCTGGAGGCTCTGGCTGCGTTGCGCACGCCGTTCCGGCCCCACGGACGGGTCACCGCCGGCAACGCGGCCGGGCTGAACGACGGCGCCACCATGAGCCTCCTCGCGTCCGAGGACGGCGCGAAGCAGCACGGCCTGCCGACGAAGATGCGCATGGTCTCGTTCGCCTTCGCCGGTGTCGAGCCCGAGGTGATGGGCGTCGGACCCGTGCCCGCGACGGACAAGGCGCTCCGCAAGGCGGGCCTGACGATCGACGACATCGGCCTGTTCGAGATCAACGAGGCGTTCGCCGTCCAGGTGCTCGCCTTCCTCGACAACTACGGCCTCGCCCAGGACTCGCCGAACGTCAACGCCTGGGGCGGCGCGATCGCCGTCGGCCACCCGCTCGCGTCGAGCGGTGTCCGCCTGATGAACCAGCTCGCGGCGCAGTTCGCCGAACGACCGGACGTCCGGTACGGCATCACGACGATGTGCATCGGCCTCGGCCAGGGCGGGACCGTCATCTGGGAGAACCCGAACTTCAGCAAGAGCGCGGCACGGAAGGCGGCCTGACGATGACCTCCACCCCGATCGACCAGCTGACCGAGCTCAGCGCCGACGAGGTCGTCACCCACTCGTACGTCAAGCACGTGCCGCTGCCCTCCGGCGGCACGCTGGCGCTGGTCACGCTCGACAACGGCAAGGACTACAAGCGCCCCTCGACGCTCGGGCCGCGCACCATGCGCGAGCTGTCCGACGTGCTCGACACCCTGCGCGCAGCGGCGTCTGCCGGCAGCATCCAGGCCGTCGCGATCACCGGCAAGGAGTACTGCTTCGCCGCCGGCGCCGACCTGTCCCAGGCAGCGGCACTGCCCTCGCGCGAGGTCGCTCACGAGCTCGGTGCGCTCGGTCACGCCACGCTGCGCAAGCTCTCCGACCTCGGTGTGCCGTCGTTCGCCTTCGTGAACGGCATCGCGCTCGGCGGCGGGCTCGAGGTCGCGCTGCACTGCACCTACCGCGTGTTCTCCTCGGCGGCGCAGGGGATCGGCCTGCCCGAGGTCTTCCTCGGCATCATCCCCGGCTGGGGCGGCGCCACGCTGCTCCCCCGCCTGATCGGGCCGGAGAAGGCGCTCCGCGTCATCGTGGAGAACCCGCTCAAGAACAACCGGCTCATGGACGGCACGGCCGCCGTCGAGCTCGGCATCGGCGATGCGCTGATCCCCTCGGTGACCTTCCTGCCGTCCGCGATGGCGTGGGCCGACGGCGTCGTCGCCGGTCGCACCAAGGTCGTGCGGAAGAACGAGCCGGGCATGCTCGAGAAGGCCGCGTGGGGCACCGTCGTCAAGGTGGCCCGAGGGCAGGTCGCCTCGAAGATCGGCACCGTCCCGAAGTCGCCGTTCCGTGCGCTCGACCTCGTCGCGGCAGCGAAGTCGGGGTCGCTCGACGAGCGCTTCGCCGGCGAGGACGACGCGCTGGCCGACCTGCTCGCAGGCGACCAGTTCGCGGCGTCGATGTACGCGTTCGACCTCGTGCAGAAGCGTGCGAAGAAGCCCGTCGGCGCTCCCGAGGGCGTGGAGGCGAAGAAGATCACGAAGGTCGGCGTCCTCGGCGCCGGGCTCATGGCCTCGCAGTTCGCGCTCCTGTTCGCCCGCCGTCTCGGGGTCCCGGTCGTCATCACCGACGTCGACCAGACCCGCGTGGACGCCGGCGTCGAGCGGATCCGCGGTGAGGTGGGCAAGATGCTCGACAAGGGGCGGATCTCCCCCGACGACGCGAACCGCATCACGGCACTCGTCTCCGGCTCGGTCTCCTACGACGCGTTCGCCGACGCCGACTGGGTGATCGAGGCCGTCTTCGAGGAGATGTCGGTCAAGCAGGACGTCTTCCGGAAGATCGAGCAGGTCATCGCACCCGACGCGATCCTGGCGACGAACACCTCGTCGCTGTCGGTCGACGAGATGGCGTCGGTGCTCGAGCACCCGGAGCGCCTCGTCGGCTTCCACTTCTTCAACCCGGTGGCCGTGATGCCGCTCCTCGAGGTCGTCCGCGCCGACAAGACCTCGGACGAGGCCCTCGCCACCGCACTGGCCGTGGCGAAGACCCTGAAGAAGACCGCGATCATCACCGCGGACCAGCCGGGGTTCGTCGTCAACCGGGTGCTCGCCCGGGTGCTCGGCGAGGCGATGCGCGGCGTCGAGGAGGGCACGCCCTTCGAGACCGTCGCCGAGGGTGCTGCGCCGCTCGGCCTGCCGATGTCGCCGTTCGAGCTGCTCGAGCTCGTCGGCCTGCCGGTCGGTGCGCACGTGCTCGACTCGCACCACGCGGCGTGGCCGGAGCGCTTCTACCCCGGTGACGGCCTGAAGCGGATCGCGGAGCACGGCACGATCCTGACCCGCGACAAGAAGGGCAACGCCACCGGGTACGACCCGGCTGCCGTGAAGCTCGTCGCGCCCGCGAAGCAGGACGCGAAGCCGGTCGACGCGGCGACGATGCAGCAGCGGTTCGAGGACGCCCTGGCCGACGAGGTGCACCGCATGCTCGAGGACCACGTGGTCGAGCACGTCGAGGAGATCGACCTCGGACTGATCCTCGGCGCGGGATACCCGTTCCAGGCCGGCGGCATCAGCCCGTACCTCGACCGTTCCGGTGCCTCCGAGCGCGTCTTCGGCGGTCGGTTCCACGACCCGGCGATCGTCGGCCCCGCCTCGCGCTAGCCGCGGCTCGGACCACCCCGCACAACCGGAAGCACCTCGCGCCACGGATCCCCGTGGCGCGAGGTGCTTCTCGTTGTGCTGCAGCACGCCGAACCGCGCACCGGCGCACCGGCACGCCGGCACGCCGGCGCGTCGACCGGGCTCAGCGGTCGGCCGACTCCCGCGTCCGTGCCGGCTTCGCCTGGGGCAGCTTGGTCCCGACCACCTGGTCGATGACGTCGCGTGCGATCGCCCGAGCCGTGAGCCCGACGTCGGCCAGGATCTGCGACCGCGACGCGTGGTCGATGAACTCGCCCGGCAGTCCGAGCTCGTTCACCCCGGTGTCGACCCCGGCGGCACGCAGGTCCTGCCGCAGTCGGGTCCCGACCCCGCCGACGCGGACGCCGTCCTCGATCGTGATGACCAGGCGGTGGTCGCGTGACAGGTCGATGAGCGACGACGGGATCGGCACCACCCAGCGCGGATCGACGACGGTCGCGCCGATGCCCTGCGCTTGGAGCAGTTCGGCGGCCTCGAGTGCGACGGGCACCATCGACCCGACCGCGACGATCAGCACGTCCTGCTCCTGCGACTCCCCGGGGGAACGCAGCACGTCCACACCGTCGGACAGCCGCCGTTCGGCGGGGATGTCCGGGCCGACCGATCCCTTCGACCACCGCAGCACCGTCGGGGCGTCGTCGACCGTGACGGCCTCGCGGAACTCCTCGCGGAGCGTCGCGGCGTCGCGCGGTGCCGCGATCCGGATCCCGGGCACGACCTGCAGCAGCGCGAGGTCCCACATCCCGTGGTGCGACGGACCGTCCGGCCCGGTGATGCCCGCGCGGTCGAGCACGAAGGTCACGCCCGCGCGGTGCAGGGCGACGTCCATCAGCACCTGGTCGAACGCGCGGTTGAGGAAGGTCGCGTAGAGCGCCACCACCGGGTGCAGTCCGCCGAAGGCGAGCCCCGCGGCGGTCGTCACGGCGTGCTGCTCCGCGATGCCCACGTCGATCACGCGGTCGGGGTGCTGCTCCTGGAACAGGTGGAGTCCGGTGGGGCGCAGCATGGCCGCGGTGATCGCGACGATCCGCTCGTCGCTCGCACCGACCGTGGCCAGCGTCGACGCGAACACCGACGTCCACGAGGGTCCCGACGACACGTCGAGCGACTCGCCCGTCTCGGGGTCGATGTGCCCCACGGCGTGGAACTGGTCCGCCTGGTCGCGGAGCGCCGGCTCGAAGCCGTGGCCCTTCTCGGTGATCGCGTGCACGATCGTCGGGGCGCCGTACGCCTTGGCTTGCCGGAGTGCCGCCTCCATCGCCCGCTGGTCGTGCCCGTTCACCGGCCCGATGTACTTGATGTCGAGGTTCGAGTACAGCGCCTCGTTGTTCGTGAACCGGGAGAGGAAGCCGTGGAGGCCCCCGCGGACGCCGCGGTAGAACGCCCGACCCGGTGCTCCGAACCGCGATGCGACGGCCTGCGACTTCTCGAAGAGCGCCCGGTACTCGCGACGCGTGCGGACCGAGCTGAGGAAGCGCGCCATGCCGCCGATCGTCGGCGCGTAGGACCGACCGTTGTCGTTGACGACGATGACGAGCCGACGGTCGTTGCCGTCCGAGATGTTGTTGAGCGCCTCCCACGTCATCCCGCCCGTGAGTGCGCCGTCCCCGACGACGGCCACGACGGTGCGGTCGTCCTGCCCGGTCTGCCGGAAGGCACGGGAGATCCCGTCTGCCCAGGAGAGCGACGAGGACGCGTGCGAGGACTCGACGATGTCGTGCTCCGACTCGCTGCGCTGCGGGTAGCCGGCGAGACCACCACGTTCCCGGAGGTGCGAGAAGTCCTGCCGTCCGGTGACGAGCTTGTGCACGTACGACTGGTGCCCGGTGTCGAACACGAACGAGTCGTGCGGCGAGTCGAACACGCGGTGCATCGCCAGCGTCAGTTCGACCACCCCGAGGTTCGGTCCGAGGTGCCCGCCGGTCTTCGCGACCTCGGCGACCAGGAACCGACGGATCTCGGCCGCGAGCTCCGTCATCTGCGCGTCCGACAGACGCTTGAGGTCGCGCGGCGACGAGATGCTGCTCAGCAGGCTCACGGGCGCTCCTTTCGTGGGGCAGGACCCCACACTAGCCGCGCGGACAGACGACGGACTGGAGGCCCGTGGCGGTGTCGCCACGGGCCTCCAGTCCGTCCGGTGGTCGCGTCAGCGACCCGCGCTCCCGTCGATCAGACGAGCGAACGGAGCACGTACTGCAGGATGCCGCCGTTGCGGTAGTAGTCCGCCTCACCGGGGGTGTCGATGCGGACGACCGCGTCGAACTCGACGGTCTGCTTGCCGGCCGGCGAGTGCTCGCTCGGCGCCGCCGTGACGTGCACGGTCTTCGGCGTGCGGCCCTCGTTGAGCTCGGTCAGCCCGGAGATCGAGACGACCTCGGTGCCGTCGAGACCGAGCGACTCGACCGTCTCGCCCGCCGGGAACTGCAGCGGGACCACGCCCATGCCGATGAGGTTCGAGCGGTGGATGCGCTCGAAGCTCTCGGTGATGACCGCCTTCACGCCGAGCAGGTTCGTGCCCTTCGCCGCCCAGTCGCGCGACGAACCGGAGCCGTACTCCTTGCCGCCGAAGATGACGAGCGGGATGCCCTGCTCCTGGTAGTGCTGCGACGCGTCGTAGATGAACGACTGCTCGCCGTCGGGCGTGGTGAAGTCGCGGGTGTAGCCGCCCTCGACGCCGTCCAGCAGCTGGTTGCGCAGGCGGATGTTCGCGAACGTGCCGCGGATCATCACCTCGTGGTTGCCGCGGCGCGAGCCGTAGGAGTTGAAGTCCTTGCGGTCGACGCCGTGCTCGTCGAGGTAGCGACCAGCAGGGCTGTCCGCCTTGATCGAACCGGCCGGCGAGATGTGGTCGGTGGTGACCGAGTCGCCGAGCTTCGCGAGGACGCGGGCACCGGAGATGTCCGACACCGCGTCCGGCTGCATCGTCATGCCCTCGAAGTACGGGGGCTTCCGGACGTAGGTCGACTCCTGGTCCCACTCGAAGGTGTCACCGGTCGGGGTGGGCAGGTTCTTCCAGCGGTCGTCGCCCTCGAACACGGAGCCGTACTCGTGGGTGAACATCTCGGTGTCGATCGACGAGTCGATGACGTCCTGCACCTCCGCCGCGTCGGGCCAGATGTCCTGCAGGTAGACGTCCTTGCCGTCCTGGTCGGTGCCGAGCGCGTCCTTGTCGAAGTCGAAGTGCATCGACCCGGCCAGGGCGTACGCGATGACCAGCGGCGGCGAGGCCAGGTAGTTCATCTTGACGTCGGGGTTGATGCGGCCCTCGAAGTTGCGGTTGCCCGAGAGCACCGCCGTGACGGCGAGGTCGTTGTCCTGCACGGCCTGCGAGATCTCCTCGGGCAGCGGGCCCGAGTTGCCGATGCAGGTGGTGCAGCCGTAGCCGACCGTGTAGAAGCCGAGGTCCTCGAGGTAGCTGGTGAGCCCGGCCTTCTCGTAGTAGTCGGTGACGACCTTCGAGCCCGGCGCGAGGGTGGTCTTCACCCACGGCTTGGCCTTCAGGCCCTTCTTCGCGGCGTTCCGCGCGAGGATGCCGGCGGCCATCATCACCGAGGGGTTCGACGTGTTGGTGCACGAGGTGATCGCGGCGATCGCGACGGCACCGTGGTCGATGGTGAACGTGTCACCGTCGGCGACGGACACCGACGTCGGCTTCGACACCGTGCCGGGCGCGCTCGAGGCGTGCACCGGGACCTCGGACGCCGGGGCGTCCTGCAGGTCGTCGACGGCGTGCTCGTCACCGGGGGCGGCGGCCACCGGGTCGGACGCCGGGAAGGTGTCCGCGACGGCCTTGTCCTCGTGGGTGTGGTCGATGCTCGCGTAGTTGGCGAGGTCGACCTCGAACTGGTCCTTGGCCTTCGACAGCTCGATGCGGTCCTGCGGACGCTTCGGGCCGGAGATCGAGGGGACGACCGTCGACAGGTCGAGCTCCATGTACTCGGAGTACGCGGGCTCCACCGACGGGTCGTGCCACAGACCCTGGGCCTTGGAGTAGGCCTCGACCAGGGCGATCTGGTCCTCCGACCGGCCGGTCAGGCGCAGGTAGTCGAGCGTGACGGCGTCGACCGGGAAGATCGCGGCGGTCGAGCCGAACTCCGGCGACATGTTGCCGATGGTCGCGCGGTTCGCGAGCGGGACCTCGGAGACGCCCTCGCCGTAGAACTCGACGAACTTGCCGACGACGCCGTGCTTGCGGAGCTCCTGCGTGATCGTGAGCACCACGTCGGTCGCGGTGACGCCCGCGGGGATCGAGCCGGACAGCTTGAAGCCGACGACCTTCGGGATGAGCATCGACACGGGCTGCCCGAGCATCGCGGCCTCGGCCTCGATGCCGCCGACGCCCCAGCCGAGCACGCCGAGGCCGTTCACCATCGTGGTGTGCGAGTCGGTGCCGACGAGGGTGTCCGGGTAAGCGTAGAGCTCGCCGTCGAACTCGCGCGTGTACGTGACCTTCGCGAGGTACTCGATGTTGACCTGGTGCACGATGCCGGTGCCCGGCGGGACGACCTTGAAGTCCTCGAACGCGGTCTGGCCCCAGCGGAGGAACTGGTAACGCTCCCCGTTGCGCTCGTACTCCAGGTCGGTGTTGCGCTGGAGCGCGTCCTCGCGGCCGAACAGGTCGGCGACGACGGAGTGGTCGATGACCATCTCGGCCGGCGAGAGCGGGTTGATCTTGTTCGGGTCGCCGCCGATCTGCGCCATCGCCTCGCGCATGGTGGCGAGGTCGACGATGCACGGGACGCCCGTGAAGTCCTGCATGACCACGCGGGCTGGCGAGAACTGGATCTCGGTGTCCGGGTCGGCCTCGGGCCGCCACGAGCCGAGCGCGCGGATCTGGTCCTCGGTGACGTTCGCGCCGTCCTCGGTGCGGAGCAGGTTCTCGAGCAGCACCTTCAGGCTGTACGGGAGCTTCTCGTACCCCGGCACCGTGTCGATCCGGTGGAACGCGTAGTCGACACCCCCAACCGAGAGCGTGTCCTTCGAGCCGAAGCTGTTGACTGCAGCCACTGTGCCGCCTCCCTACTGATCGGTGTGCCCTCATCATCGCGGGCGTCGGAACGTCCCACCAGCAAGGCAAACCTAATCCCGACGGTGCGGGCGCGCCCCCGGGAAACTGTCTCGATGTCGAGACAACTCTACACCGCGGCGGTGTCCTCCCGGCGCACGAACACCGTGCGGACGAGCAGCCACGTGACCCAGAGCACGGCGGCGTAGAGCGGCACGCCGAGCACGAGCTTCACGGCGGCGAGGAGTTCGACCTGCGCGGTCAGGTACAGCGGCACCTCGACGGCGAGCCGGAGCGCGAACAGTCCGACCCAGATCCACGTGGCCACGGTGAGCACGCGGCGCTTCGCGGGGTCGGCGCGCCAGTCGACGTGGGACCCGTCCTCGTTCGGCGGCAGCAGGAACCCGACCACCACACCGATCAGCGGCCACCGGATCGCCAGGGTGACGAGCAGCCCGACGAGCCACACGGAGTTGATGACGATCCCGGGGATGAAGTTGGTCTCGGCCCGCCCGGTGAACAGCGCGAGGGCCGCCGAGACGACGACGCCGGCGATGCCCGCGAAGGACATCACGAGCGACTGCCGCTGGGCCAGCCGGACCACCACGAAGACGAGCCCGACGAGCACGGGGATCACGACGCTCGGGACGAGCTCCTTCGTGATCGCGTAGACGACGAGGAACGCGAAGCCGGGCAGCACCGACTCGGCGAGACCGCGCACGCCGCCGACCGCACCGAGGAGCGCGCGGCCCGAGGGTGCCTCGCCCGGTGCCACCTTGGCGATGCCCGCGTTCTGCACGGCTGCGCGGAACTGCGCCGAGAACGACGGCGCGGCCTCGGGTTCGGTCACCGCCGGCTCGTCCGCCGGCCGGGACCGGACCCCGTCGGCGGGAGCGACGGTGTCGTCGCGACCGTCCGTGGGTCGGTGGATGTCGTCGTGGTCCGGCACCGTGCCTCCAGGCCGTGTCGAGTTGTGTGCTGCTGCGCCGGCGGTCAGACGGCGGTCTGCGTCGACTTCGGCATGTGCAGCGGGATGAGGTCGCGCGGCGGCATCGGCGTGGTGCCGCGCACCACGACCACGGAGCGGAACAGCTCCTCGATCTCGGCGGCGTCGTCCGGGCTCTCCGCGGCCTTGCCGGCGATCACGCCGCGCAGGAACCAGCGGGGGCCGTCGACACCGACGAAGCGTGCGGCGCGGGCACCGTCGGTCGCTCCCGATCCGTCCACGACGACCGGCACGAGGGCACGGAGCTCGGGCCCGAAGGGGCCGTCGACCTCCTCCACGCGGCCGCCCTGGCGCTCGATCTGGTCGGCGATCTGCGCGCGGATCTCGTGCCACAGGCCCGTCGAACGCGGGGCGGCGAACGGCTGCACCTGGAGCGTGGACTCGTCGTAGTCGAGCCCGACGGCGACGACGCGCTGCGAACCCTCCTCGACCTCGAGGCGCAGGTGCAGGCCCTCGCGCGGGAGGACCTTCACGCCACCGAGGTCGACGTACGGGCGGACCAGGTTCGCCTCGGTCTCGTCGTGCGGACCGTTCTCGGCGCGATCCACCGGCGCGGACTTGTCGGTCGGGGCGACCGCGTCCACCTCGTCGAGGTCGGCGTCGGCGTCGGTCGCGATGTCGACCTCCGGCGTCGTCCCCGCGACCACGGCGTCGTCGGCGACGGCCTCCGCCACCTCGACCTCGTCACGCTTGCGTCGACCGAACTTCATGCGCCCGTTCCTTCCTGGGAGTCATCGGCAGCGCTGTTGGCGGCGCTGCGGTCACCGTAGCCCGAGGAGCCGAAGCCGCCCGCACCGCGGACGCTCTCGGGCAGCTCCTCGACGCGCGTGTACGTGACGCGGGGCACCGGCATGACGATCAGCTGCGCGATGCGGTCCCCCACGTGCACCTCGTACGGCTCGGATGCGTCGGTGTTGAGCAGTGCGACCCTGACCTCGCCGCGGTAACCGGAGTCGACCGTACCGGGGGCGTTCACGATCGTGATGCCGTGCTTCGCCGCCAGGCCGCTCCGGGGCACCACGAAGGCGACGTGTCCGTCCGGCAGCGCGATCCGGAGCCCGGTGCCGACGAGCCGGCGCTCCCCCGGCTGCAGCACGAAGGCCTCGGTCGAGACGAGGTCGGCTCCGGCATCACCGGGGTGGGCGTGGACGGGAGGGTTCTCCCCGGTCCAGAGCACGTCGACTGGTTCGGTCACGAGACGAGGGTAGTGCACGAGCATGGTCGTTCCGTGACCGTACCGTGACCTGGCCCGAGTCGTGGTGGGATGGAGGGGTGACCGTGTACCGCGAACGACTCTGGGCCCCGCCCGCCCTCTACCTGGCGACGGCGCTCGTCATCCCCGCGAGCCTGCTCGTCTTCCTCCCGATCAGCGTCCTGGCCGGCGTCCTCGTGGCGATCGGGATGTACCTCGGCGTCGTCGTCCTGCTGTGGGCGCTCGCACCGACGATCGAGGTCACGGACACCGAGTTCCGCGCCGGCCGTGCGCACCTGCCGCGGACGCTCGTCGGCGAGGCCACCGCCCACACCGGCGCAGCGGCCACCACCCAGCGCGGTCCGGCGCTCGACGCCCGCGCGTGGACGCTCTTCCGTGGGTACGTGCGCGGCGTCGTGCGCGTGGAGGTCACGGACCCGGCGGACCCGACGCCCTACTGGCTCGTGAGCGCACGCAACCCGCAGGCGGTCGTGGACGCCCTGCGTTCCTGACGCGGCGGGCGCGCGGGCCGGGAGGCTCGCACCGCCCCCGCCCCGCCCGTTCCTTCCCACAACGGGTGCAGTAGGAAGCGTTTCCGGGCACACCTGGTCATTCCGGAAGACCAGGTACGCCCGATCCGACCCGGCACGCCCGATCCCACCAGGCACGACCGCCCTGCGCCGCAACGCGGAACGGCCCGCCACCCCCGAGGGGTGACGGGCCGTCCGACGAGCAGCGTGCCTAGAGCGCCGCGCACTCCGCGCACACGGGGCCGAGCTTCGACTCGTGGTCGAGCTGCGAGCGGTGCTTCACGAGGAAGCACTCGACGCAGGTGAACTCGTCGACCTGCGGCGGCAGCACGACGACGTCGAGGTCGACGTCGCTGAGGTCCTGTCCGGCGAGCTCGAAGCTGCCGGGGTTGTCCGAATCATCGTCGACGACCCCCGACATCTTGTCGGGCACGCGCTCCTTGAGGGCCTCGATCGACTCCGAGTCAGAGGAGTCGTCGGTCTTCCTGGGGGCGTCGTAATCGGTGGCCATGCCCATCCGTTTCTCGTGTCGAGAGGTCGTCGCCGGTGATCGGCGGCGACAGTTTGCACCACGACCCGCGAGAGCGCAAACCGAACGCCGTGCGGGATCGTCAGGCCGTCCAACCCAGGGTCGGGCGTGGACATTCCCGACAGTCGACGACGGCAGCGCCCGACGACGGTAGACCCGCGCGCGGGAGTCGCGGCACGCCCGTGCGCCTCCGCGGGAACGCGTGTGCTCCGCTGCATACTCCCTGGAGGTACGAGCACGACCGTACGCAACGCTCGGGAGGCGCAACCATGCAAGACGTGAGAGTCATCGGAGTCGAGTCCGGGGCGCTCCTGCTCGCGACCGACGGCGGCACCGAGTTCCGGTTGCCGGTCACCGCGTCGCTGACGAGCCAGGTCCGCCAGGCGAACCCCGACGCCGGCCCGCAGAAGCGCGTGTCCCCGAAGGACGTCCAGGCCCGCATCCGCGGCGGCGCCGACGCGGCCGAGGTCGCGGCGGCGCTCGACGTCGACGTCGAGTACGTCCGACGCTTCGAGGGCCCCGTGCTGGCCGAGCGCGCCTTCGTCCTCGACGCCGCGCGTCGCGTCCCGGTCACGCCCTCCGATGCCGAGGCACCGGACACCTTCGGCGAGGCCATCGAGACCAAGCTCGAGTCCGGCGATGCGACCGGCGTCGCGTGGGCCTCGTGGAAGAACGCCGAGCAGGGGTGGCAGGTCCGCGTCCGCTACACCGCGTCCGAGGTCGAGCACGATGCACAGTGGCTGTTCGACCCGAAGACGTCGACCCTCACGCCCGACAACGGCGATGCGCACCGCCTCTCGCACACCGACGACGAGGGCATCGCCCCGCGCCTGCGTGCCGTGGAGAACGACCACCACGACGCCGACGGCACCCGCTTCGACTCCGGCGCCTTCCGCGTCGAGCAGACCGAGGACGCCCCGACGCCCGAGGTCCAGGAGCGCCCGCTCCGCGCACCGCTCCCCCGCATCGGCGCCGCGCCGGTCGAGGAACGCTCGCCCGGCAACGAGACCGCCGACCTGCTCGAGGCTCTCCGCCGACGACGCGGTGAGCGCGAGGCTGCGTCCTTCACCGAGCACCAGGACGAGCCCCGCGGGACGTCCATCAGCGTGGTCGACGTCCCCCTGCAGGGCTGGGACTCGCCGGCGTCCGCTCCCGAGCGCGACGACCGCCCGGCCTCGGCTCCCGAGGGCGACGGCCGTCCGGAACGCAAGAAGCGCAACCGCCGGTCGATGCCGAGCTGGGACGAGATCGTCTTCGGCACCCGTCCGGAGGACCCTGCCTGATCTGGCACCACGCTCGGTCCGTGACGGACTGGAGGCCCGGCGCAGCCCCGCAACGCCCGTCGCGTCGCGGGGCTGCCGCCGTTCCGGCCCGGGTCGGGTCGAACGGGCTCAGGAGGCGAAGGCGCCCGCCAGGCGCAGCGGGACGAAGAGCTCGTCGTCCGTCATCGCGCCGTGCTGGCCGACCATCCGCTTCGGTTCCTTCCGGGGATCGGCCTCGCGGTCGTCGTTGAACGCCCACGAGCCCCGCGCCACGACGACCACGTCGCCGATGCGCGGGAGCACCCGCTCGTCCACGGCGCCGAACCACCCGGCGGCGACGGCCTCGTCACGGCTGGCGACGTACGCCTTCTTGCCGTAGCGGGTGCGCCACGCCTCGACCAGGGCCGGCACGTCGGTCCCGGGACGCACGGCCAGCTGGCGGCAGCGGGGGTCCCCGGCGACGCCCACGACATCGACGAGGAGCGCCGGGTCGATCGCGATGTTCGCCTCGGCGGGCACGTCCAGCACGCCGTGGTCTGCCGTCACGAGGATGCCGACGTCGGGAGTGCTGCGGGCCGCGAGGCGTGCGAGCTCGCCGTCGAGCGACTCGAGCGCCGCGGTCCAGCGGTCGGACTCCCACCCGTGCTTGTGGCCGATCGAGTCGAGCTCCGGCACGTAGAGGTAGACGAGCGACCGACCGGACGCCGTCGCGGCCAGTGCGGCGTCCACCCGCTGCGGGATGCTGTCGGCGGCGGTGTACCGCGCACCGCCGAGCACGTGCGCGGTCATCCCCGAGGACTCGTAGCGGGCCGGGCCGACCACCACGGGGTCGATGCCGAGCGCGGTGGCCTCGGTGAAGACCGTGTCGGTGAGGAGCCAACCCGCCGGGACCTCGGAGTCCCACCCGGAGAGCAGGTTGACGACCCGCTCACCCTCGGGCTCCCACCCGCTGTAGCCGACCACGCCGTGCGTCCCGGGCGACCGGCCGGTCGTCAGCGTCGTCAGGGCTGCGGCGGTCGTCGTGGGGAACCCGCTGCGCAGCCGCTTGAGCGTGCCGCCGCCGGTGGCGGCGGTGAGCCAGCGGGCGTGTCCGGCGCGCGCCGACAGGGCGGACGAACCGAGGCCGTCGACCAGCACGACGACGACCGAGCGGGCGGGACGGAGGGTGATCCGAGCCTCCCGGCCGGTGCTGCGCAACCACGTGTCGTCGGCGGCGCCGAGCGCGACGAGGCAACTCGGGAGCACGTCGGCGAGGTTCGCGGTGGTGTCTGGGGCGCTCGGTACGCTGGGGGGCACCCCGCGATCCTCCCAGAAAGGTCCCATGGCACGCACGGAAGCAGTCGGCCTGCCCGACGGTGAGCGCATCGAGGACGTCGACGTCTCCGAGGAGATGCAGGGTTCGTTCCTCGAGTACGCGTACTCCGTCATCTACTCGCGGGCCCTGCCGGACGCGCGCGACGGCCTCAAGCCGGTGCAGCGACGCATCCTGTACCAGATGGCCGAGATGGGACTGCGGCCGGACCGGGGGCACGTGAAGAGCGCCCGTGTCACGGGCGAGGTCATGGGCAAGCTGCACCCGCACGGCGACGGCGCGATCTACGACGCGCTGGTGCGGATGGCGCAGCCGTTCACGATGCGCGTGCCGCTGGTCGACGGCCACGGCAACTTCGGGTCGCTCGACGACGGCCCCGCGGCCGCCCGGTACACCGAGGCCCGCCTGGCCGAGCCGTCCATGGCGATGACCGAGGGCCTCGGCGAGGACGTCGTCGACTTCGTCCCGAACTACGACAACCAGATCATGCAGCCCGGCGTGCTGCCCGCGGCGTTCCCGAACCTGCTCGTCAACGGCGCCTCGGGCATCGCGGTCGGCATGGCGACGAACATGGCGCCGCACAACCTGGGCGAGGTGGTCGAGGCCGCGAAGCACCTGCTCCTGAACCCGACGGCGACCCTCGAGGAGCTCATGGAGTTCGTGCCGGGCCCGGACCTGCCGTCCGGCGGGACGATCGTCGGGCTCTCCGGGGTGCGCGACGCCTACGCGACCGGGCGCGGGTCGTTCCGCACCCGGGCGAAGGTGAGCGTCGAGAACCTCACGCCGCGCAAGGTCGGCCTCGTCGTCACGGAGCTGCCGTACCTGGTCGGCCCCGAACGCGTGATCGAGAAGATCAAGGACGGGGTGCAGGCGAAGAAGCTCGCCGGCATCTCCGACGTCAACGACCTGACCGACCGGAACCACGGGCTGCGGCTCGTCATCGGCATCAAGTCGGGCTTCAACCCGACGGCAGTGCTCGAGCAGCTGTACAAGCACACCCCGCTCGAGGACGGCTTCGGCATCAACAACGTCGCGCTCGTGAACGGGTCACCGCGCACGCTCGGCCTGCGCGAACTGCTCGACGTCTACGTGCAGCACCGGCTCGACGTGGTCACGCGACGTTCCCAGTACCGGCTCGCCCGTCGGAAGGAACGGCTGCACCTCGTCGAGGGTCTGCTCGTCGCGATCCTCGACATCGACGAGGTCATCGAGGTCATCCGCTCGTCCGACGACTCCGAGGCCGCCCGCACACGACTGCAGGACGTCTTCGACCTGTCCGAGGTCCAGGCCGAGTACATCCTCGAGCTGCGACTGCGGCGCCTGACGAAGTTCTCGCGCCTGGAGCTCGAGGGCGAGCGTGACCAGCTGCTCGCCGACATCGCCGCGCTCGAGGAACTGCTCGCCTCCGACGCGCGACTCCGTGCCCAGGTAGCGCAGGAGCTCACCGAGGTGTCCGACCGGTTCGCCACCCCGCGTCGCACCCTGCTCACCGAGGCCGATGCCCCGGTGCGCGGTGGCCGCAAGGCCGCGGTCGACCCCGAGTCGCTGCAGGTCGCCGACGCCCCGTGCCGCGTGCTGCTCTCCACGACCGGTCGACTGGTGCGCGTGGACATCCCCGACACCGACCTCGGGATCGTGCGGGTGCCGAAGCGGTCGAAGCACGACGCGGTCCGCTCCACCGTCGTGTCGACCGTCCGCGGGCAGGTCGGCGCGCTGACCTCGACCGGTCGGGTCCTGCGGTTCTCCCCCGTCGACGTGCCCGCCGTGCCGCCGGCCTCCGTCCGGCTCGACGCCGGTGTCCGGGTGTCCGACTACCTCGGGATCACCAGGACCGAGACGGTCGTCGCGCTCGTCGACCTGTCCGCGGGTGCGACGGACTCGCTCGCGATCGGCACCGCGCAGGGTGTCGTGAAGCGCGTCGCGACGGGTGCATGGCCGGACAAGGACGAGTTCGTCGCCATCGGGCTCAAGCCGAAGGACACGGTCGTCGGCGCCGCGCAGGCGCCGGAGTCGGACGACCTCGTGTTCATCACGTCGAACGCGCAACTGCTGCGGTTCCCGGCGTCGGGCGTCCGACCGCAGGGGCTGCCCGCGGGCGGCGTCGCCGGTGTCGCCCTGGCTGCGGGCGCGGCAGTGATCTGGTTCGGGTCCGTCGCACGTTCGGACGACGCCGTGGTGGCCACGGTGTCCACGGCCTCGGGTGCGTTGCCGGGGACCGATCCCGGGCGCGCGAAGGTCTCGGCGTTCTCGGAGTTCCCCGCGAAGGGTCGGGCGACGCAGGGTGTGCGCGCGCACGCGTTCCTGAAGGGCGAGGACGGCCTCACCGTGGCGTGGGCCGGCATCGCGCCGCCGCACGCCGTCGGCGCCGACGGTGCCGCGCGGACCCTGCCCGACTGGCTGTCGAAGCGCGACGGGTCGGGCGCGCCGCTCGAGGCCGTGATCGGCTCGATCGGCGGGAGCGCAGCGGCCCTGGACGGCACCGCGGGCGAGGCGTAGGACCCGCGGCCCTCGGTCCTCGGTCCTCGGTCCTCGGTCCGCGTGAGTCTCGGGCTCCGCGACAGTTCTCGCGCCGCAGGGCACGAGAACTGTCGCTCAGCGCAAGTCCCAGGCCGGGCCGGGCCGGGTCGGGTCGGGCCCGCCTACGCGTCGATGCGGTCGCGGTCGAGGCCCTCGCCGGCGAGGATGAACTCCTTGCGCGGCGCGACGTCGTTGCCCATCAGCAGCTCGAACACCTTCGCGGCGCTCTCGGCATCGGTCACGTTCACGCGACGGAGGGTGCGGTGCGCCCGGTCCATCGTGGTCTCGGCCAGCTGGTCGGCGTCCATCTCCCCCAGGCCCTTGTACCGCTGGATCGGCTCCTGGTACTTCTTGCCCTGCTTCGCGAGCTTCTTCAGCACCGCCTGCAGCTCGGCCTCGGAGTAGGTGTACAGCGTGTCGTTCGCCTTGCCGCGGTTCACCACGACGACGCGGTGCAGCGGCGGGACGGCGGCGAACACCCGGCCCTGCTCGATCATCGGGCGCATGTACCGGAAGAACAGCGTCAGCAGGAGCGTGCGGATGTGCGCGCCGTCGACGTCGGCGTCCGACATGATGATGATCTTGCCGTAGCGGGCCTGGTCGATCTCGAACGAGCGGCCCGAGCCGGCGCCGATGACCTGGATGATCGAGGCGCACTCGGCGTTGGACAGCATGTCCGACACCGAGGCCTTCTGCACGTTGAGGATCTTGCCGCGGATCGGCAGCAGCGCCTGGTACTCACTGTTGCGGGCGAGCTTGGCCGTGCCGAGCGCGGAGTCGCCCTCGACGATGAAGAGCTCGGTGCCCTCGGCGTCCTGCTTGCGGCAGTCGGCGAGCTTCGTCGGCAGTGACGAGTTCTCGAGCGCGTTCTTGCGGCGCTGCGTCTCCTTGTGCGCCCGGGCCGAGATGCGGGTCTTCATCTCGGCGACGACCTTCTCGAGCAGGGTCGCTGCCTGGGCCTTCTCGGTGCGCTGCGTCGAGGTGAGGATCTCGGTCAGGTGCTTCGAGACGACCTGGTCGACGATCTTCCGGACCGCGGGGGTGCCGAGGACCTCCTTCGTCTGCCCCTCGAACTGCGGTTCGGGTAGTCGGACGGTCAGCACGGCGGTCATGCCGGCGAGGACGTCGTCCTTCTCGAGCTTGTCCTGGCCGACCTTGAGCTTGCGGGCGTTCGCCTCCACCTGGGTCCGCACGGCCTTGACGACGCCCGACTCGAAGCCGGTCAGGTGCGTGCCGCCCTTCGGCGTCGCGATGATGTTGACGAAGCTCCGCTCGACCGTCTCGTACCCGCTGCCCCACCGCATCGCGATGTCGACCTCGCACGTGCGCTCGACGGAGGTGGACACCATGTGCCCCTTGTCGTCGAGCATCGGCACGGTCTCGGTGAAGGTGCCGGTGCCCTGGATGCGCCAGACGTCGGTGACCGCGGAGTCGACGGCGAGGTGCTCCACGAACTCGCTGATGCCGCCCTCGTAACGGAAGCGCTCGATGACCGGGCCGGGCGTGACGGGCGTACCGGTCGCCTC
Source organism: Curtobacterium sp. HSID17257 (assembly GCF_003989515.1). Lineage (GTDB taxonomy): Bacteria > Actinomycetota > Actinomycetes > Actinomycetales > Microbacteriaceae > Curtobacterium. Next base: position 8,463 of record NZ_RBLU01000010.1, on the reverse strand, counting down.
GGCGCGCTGTGCGGCTGCCTCGATCGAGGTCGGACGCTCGTCGGTGATGGTGATGCCGAGCCCGGGCACCAGGAACGCGGTCTGGCGCGCCCGGCTGACGAGGTCGGTCGTGCTGAACTTCGCGTCGGACGTGAAGATCTGCCGGTCCGCCCAGTACCGGACGCGGGACCCGGTGACGCCCTTCTTCACCTTGCCGACGACGCGCAGCTCGCTCCCCGAGGTGAACGGCGTGAACGGGGCGTCGGGGCCGTCACCCGCGAAGGTCCCCGGCTCACCCCGGTGGAAGGACATCGCGTAGGTCTTGCCGCCCCGGTCGACCTCGACGTCGAGGCGCTCGGACAGCGCGTTCACGACCGAGGCACCGACGCCGTGCAGCCCGCCCGAGGCCGCGTACGACCCGGAGCCGAACTTGCCGCCGGCGTGCAGCTTCGTGAACACGACCTCGACCCCGGTCAGCCCGGTCTTCGGCTCGACGTCGACGGGGATGCCCCGGGCGGTGTCGCGGACCTCGACCGAGCCGTCGTCGTGCAGCACGACGCCGATCTCGTCGCCGTGCCCCGCGAGCGCTTCGTCGACGGAGTTGTCGATGATCTCCCACAGGCAGTGCATGAGCCCACGGGAGTCCGTCGACCCGATGTACATGCCGGGACGCTTCCGAACGGCCTCGAGTCCCTCGAGGACGGAGAGGTGTCGTGCAGAGTAGTCGGAGCTCACCTCCCGATCGTACCGGGCGGGGCACGTTCCGGACGGTCGCGAACCTGTACCGTTCGCATCGTGCACAGAATGTGCAATGTTAGCATGTGTCGTATGCCAGCTCCTGTTGCTCGGCGCACCCTTGCGTCCACCTTCGATCCACACGCCAACTCGTTGAACGTGTTCCGGCTCGTCTTCGCCGCGGCGGTCCTCGTCTCGCACTCGACGGCGATCGCGGGCGTCGAGCAAGAACTGGAACTCGGCGGCATGACGCTCGGTCGCTGGGGAGTGCTCGGGTTCTTCACGGTGTCGGGCTACCTCATCAGCAGGAGCGGCGACACCATGCACTCTCTCACCGACTTTGCCGAGGCTCGCGCGGCCCGCATCTTCCCCGGGCTGATCGTCAACCTCCTCGTCACGGCTTTCGTGTTCGCTCCGTTCTCCACCCGACTCGAGCGCGGTTCGCAGTGGGACCCGGTCAGCGCTGTCCAGTACGTCTTCCACAACGCGCTCCTGTACCCGCCCGGTCTCCTCCGAGAGGGGATCGACACCACGCTGGTCGGCGTGCACTACACCGGTGTCTGGAACGGCTCGCTCTGGACACTGTTCTGGGAAGGGTTCTTCTACGTCGGCGTCGCCGTCGGCATCCTCGTCTCTCCGGTGACCGCGCGTCGCACCCTGTCCATCGCGGTGGCGGTCTGCTTGACCTTCGCGGCTCTCCCGAGCACTTTCGGCTTCGTCGACTACCCGGGCGTCCTCGGTCCAGCGCTCGAAGTGGGAGTCGCTTTCGCCGCTGGCGCTGTCGCCTACTACTGGCGGGCCAGCATCCGCATCTCCACGGCGACCGTCCTGGTCTTGCTCGTCATCGTCGCGGCGTCGATCATGACGCAGACCAGCGCGATCATTGCGCCGCTGCCGATCGTCATCCTGCTCCTCCCCTTGAGCTCCTTGACGCCGCTCCACGCCGTCGGATCCCGGGTCGACGCCTCGTACGGCGTCTACATCTACGCTTGGCCGCTGCAGCAGCTCACCACCCTCGCGCTCGGTCCCGCGACGCCGCTCGCGGTCCTCCTGTCCGTTCAGGTCCTCCTGACACTCGCGGCCGGGTGCCTCTCCGGTGCCCTCATCGAGCGACCGGCCCAGAACTGGGCGAAACAGCGTCGTCATCGACGCTCCGGGGACAAGGACCACCGCGCTGCGGCGATGACGGATCCGCGCTCAGCGAAACAGGCCGTCCGCGATGCACGTCTCCCAGCCACCACGTGTTCAAATGGGTGTCCACCCGCACCACCTGCGATCCGTGAGGAGCACAGCAATGACCCAGACCGTGCACGACCTCTCCATCGACGAAGCCAGCAGCCACCAGCTCACCGCCGCTGACCGCTGCGACAGCTGCGGAGCGCAGGCGTACATCCGCGCCACCATGGCCAGCGGTGAGCTCTACTTCTGCGCCCACCACGGCGCCGAGTTCAAGGACAAGCTCGCTGCCACCGCGCTCGAGTGGCACGACGAGAGCAGCCGACTCCACGAGTCGAAGTAGTCGCCACCAGACGGAGGAACGGGAGGCGCGGTGCCAGCTGGCACCGCGCCTCCCGTTCGTTCGTGTGGTCGCGTCAGTGGTCGGGGGTCGCGTCAGGCGATCCGCTTGAACGCCTTGTCGACGTAGCGGTCGACGGTGGCGCGCGCCTCGCGTGCGTACCGGTCGATGGTCGCCGTCCGCTCCGGGTCCGGCGCGTACTCGCGACCGAGTCGCGCGGTCGCGGCGGCGAGCACCGCGTCCGTCAGCTGCGGGTTGAGCGGCAGGATCGGCCCCTGCGTGTGCGTCCCGAAGGACGAACCCGAGACCGCTCCCTCGACAGCGGACCCGGCCTGGTTGCCGCCACCGGAGACGACGTCCGCGAAGGGCTCCACGCCCGCGCCGAGCTCGATGCGCGTCGCGTGGTCCTCGAACCCGGCGAGACGCGTCGACGCTCCGGGCAGGAGGGGGTAGCGCGTGTCGAGCACGAAGTAGTTCACCCGGCGGTCGGCACCACGGACGGCGCGCGCGTCGAACACACCGAAGCCCGCCACGGGCGAGCCCTCGGTGGGGACGACCTCGTTGGTGGCGAGGTCGAAGCCCCCGCCGACCGCCACGACGGGCACACCCGAGGCGGCGAGGTCGCGGAGCGGCGCCCCGATCCGCCCGACGTCGGCCCCGAGCGAGCGCATCGCGCTGAGCGGACCGTTGCCCACGACGACGACGTCGGCCGCGGTCGGCAGGTCGTCGCCCGGCGCGTACTCGACCACCTCGGTCGCGATGCCGGCGGCCTCGGCGCGACGCGTGAGGGCCACGACGTTGCCGCGGTCCCCCGAGACGCCCATCTGACGCGGGTAGACGTGCAGGATGGTCAGCCGTTCGGCCGTCATGCGGTCTTCTCCATGTCCCCGTGGCCCAGGGCCTTGCGGGCGATCATCATGATCTCGTAGTTGACGATGAAGTTCTTCGTGCCCGACGTCGTCGGGCCGAGCTGCTCCATGTACCGGATCGCGGCCTCGACGTCGGGCTCGACCCGGCCGATGCGGACACCGGCGTGCTCGAGTGCGATCGCGATCTGCCACGCCTTGTCACCGGACACGACGTCCACGTGGTCGAGCTTCGAGAAGTCGATGTCGTAGATCCACGAGATGTCCGGCGTGCCCTCGTCGATCGCCACGAGGACCTGCTCCGGGCGGTCCGGCAGGGCGTCGAGGTTGAGCTGCAGGCTGGCTGCGTTCTTGAACATCGTGAACTCGGCGGACTCGCCGGCGATGGGCAGGCGCTCACCGCGGCCGTACGCCGGCTTCATCGTGCCGAAGGCCTTCGTCACGGCGTCCGCGCGGAACTGTGCGCCGAGCGCGGCACTCGCGGTCGCCGTCGCCGCAGCGGCGTCCACCGCGTAGTGCAGACCACGCGCCGGCAGGCGGACGGGGATCTCGGTGCCGTCGAAGCGGATCGTCGCACCGTCGCCCGTGTTCACGACGACCTCGGACTCCGCCGGGTTCGGCTCGCCGGCGGTCCGGTCGAAGTCGTCCGCGTTCTGCAGCCCGTTCGGGGCTGCGGCGACGACCTCGGCGCTCGCACCGAAGCGGAGCACGCGCTGACCCGAGCGGGCCGCGTACGCGTCGAGGAACTGGTCATCGCGGTTCGTGATGACGTTCGCCGTCGACAGCGCCGCGGTGTCGAGCATCATCGTCGCGACGCGCTCGGTCTCGAAGAAGCGGTAGAGCTGGTCGACCTGCACGTTGAGCATCGTCACCGTCGACGGAGACAGGATGCCGGCGAGCTCGACCGCGAAGGCCTCGTCCACCTCGAGGATGCCGATGTCCGCCTTGAGCCGGCCGGTCAGCGACACCTCCGACAGCAGCGCCGAGGCGATGCCCTGCGGCAGGTTCGCGCCCGACGGGTTCGTGAAGACGCGGAGGCCGTGCGCGCGGACGATGTCCGAGATCATGTGCGTCGTCGTGGACTTGCCGTTCGAGCCGAGCACGAAGACGACGCCGTTGGGGAACTGCTTCGTCACGTGCTGCAGGAAGTCCGGCACGAGCTTCAGGACGATGTAACCCGGGTAGGCGGACCCGCCGCCCCGCGCACGAGCGAGGGCACGGAGGATCCGCCCGACCAGGATCGGGATGAGGAAGCGCATCGGCCTACTCGAGGTAGTCGCGGAGCGACTGCGACCGGGACGGGTGGCGGAGCTTCGCCATCGTCTTCGACTCGATCTGACGGATGCGCTCGCGCGTCACGCCGAACGTGTCACCGATCTGGTCGAGGGTCTTCGGCTGACCGTCACCGAGGCCGAAGCGCATGCGGATGACACCCGCCTCACGCTCGGACAGGGAGTCGAGCAGGCTCTCGAGCTGCTTCTGCAGCATCGTGAAGCCCACCGCGTCGGCCGGCACGACCGCCTCGGTGTCCTCGATCAGGTCGCCGAACTCCGAGTCGCCGTCCTCGCCCAGCGGGGTGTGGAGCGAGATCGGCTCGCGGCCGTACTTCTGGACCTCGACGACCTTCTCCGGGGTCATGTCGAGCTCGCGGGCGAGCTCTTCCGGCGTGGGCTCGCGACCGAGGTCCTGCAGCATCTGGCGCTGCACACGGGCCAGCTTGTTGATGACCTCGACCATGTGGACGGGGATGCGGATCGTGCGGGCCTGGTCGGCCATGGCGCGGGTGATCGCCTGACGGATCCACCAGGTGGCGTACGTCGAGAACTTGAAGCCCTTCGTGTAGTCGAACTTCTCGACCGCACGGATCAGACCGAGGTTGCCCTCCTGGATGAGGTCCAGGAACTGCATGCCTCGGCCGGTGTAGCGCTTCGCGAGCGAGACGACCAGGCGCAGGTTCGCCCCGAGCAGGTGCGACTTCGCGCGCTGGCCGTCGCGGGCGACCCAGCGGAGCTCGCGCTCCTCGGGCTTCGACAGCCCGGTCGAGTGCTGCAGCTTGTCCTCGGCGAACAGGCCGGCCTCGATCCGCATCGCGAGCTCGACCTCCTGCTCGGCGTTGAGGAGCGCGACCTTGCCGATCTGCTTCAGGTAGTCCTTGACGGGGTCGGCGGTGGCACCGGTGATCGTCGTCGAGTAGACCGGGGCCTCGTCGTCGTCCGACTGCGAGATGACGAGCGCGCCCGCGGCGACCGCTGCTGCGGCGTCCGGCTTGGCGCCCTTCTCCTCGGTCTCGGTGTCCTCGGCGTCGTCGGTCGTGTCGACGGCGTCGTCGGCGGGCTCGACGACCTCGTCGTCCTCGTCGTCGTCGTCGGCCTGCTTCTTGGCGCGCGTGCTGGTCTTCTTCGGTGCGGCCTTCGCTGCGGGCTTCTTCGCGGCGGTGGTCTTGGTGGCGCGCTTCTTCGGCGCAGCCTTCCCCTCGGCCGCGTCGGCGTCGTCCGCCGCGACGGCCTCGGGCTCGGTGTCCTTCGTGGGATCGATCGTCGTGCTCCGGGCAGCCATGCGATCACCTCTCTCGTCGTGCCACGTTCGTGGGGTCGTGGCCTCCCTCGCCGCCCAGGGCCTGGGCCGCGGTCTCCCGCGTCGTCAGGTCCTACCGTTCCGGGCAGCATGAGGACCCATGTCAAGTCCCCCGGTTCCCGCGGCGCGACGAGGCGACGTGGAGACGAGAGGCCCGAACGGGTCCGTCCTCCATTATTGCACGGCCTTCTTCCGCAGGCGCGCAACGAGTGCAACCCAGAGCGGTCCCACCCGTATTCCGTCCTGTGCGTGCATCTCCCGCCGGGTGCGCCTGCGCGCGAGCAGCAGCATGACGACGCCGAACCCGACGACCACGTACTGCACGGTGAGCGCGACGCGGAAGTTCTCCCAGGCGAAGACCGTCCGCCCCGTCGCTCCCGACACGACGTCGAGCAGCGTCCCGATGAGGAACATCATCACGAAGGCGGCCAGGAACCCGCCGACGTTCACGACCCCGTTGGCGGAGCCCAGCGACCCGACCGGGTTGAAGCTGCGGGCGAAGTCGAAACCGATCAGCGAGCCGGGGCCGCCCACGCCCATCGCGAGCACGAGCAGGACGAGCAGCCACGTCGGTGGGTGCCCCGGCCAGAGGAGGACGGCCGTCCACACCCCGCCGAGCGCGAGGACGATGCCGAGCACGAGGTTCGACCGACGGAGCGGGAACCGGGCACAGAGCACGCCGAGCACCGGCCCCGCGACGAAGCCCGTGACGACGATGACGGTGAGGAAGCCCGCGGCCGCGGACGGGCTGTAGCCGAGACCGCGCAGCATCGGGACGCCCCAGAGCAGCGAGAACACCGTGCCCGACGACTGCGTGACGTAGTGGGACCAGAAGCCGAGCTGCGTGCCCGGGCGGCGCAGCGCATGCCCGAACGTGTGGAGGGCGCCGCGCCACGAGTGCGGCAGGGGCAGCGGGATCGTGTCGGTGCGCACCGCCACCGGGCCGTTGCGGACGAAGACGACCGCCAGCACGAGGCCGACAAGGCTCGCGGCCGCGGCGACCCCGAACGCCGGGGTCCACCCTGCGGTGTGCAGGAGCACGGCGAACGGGAAGGCCGACAGGACCTGCCCGACCTGGCCGAGGTTGCCCGTCCACTGCGAGATCTGGGGCAGGATCCGACCGCTGAACCACATCGGGACGAGACGGATCACCGAGATGAACGTCATCGCGTCACCGGCGCCGACGAGCACCCGACCCGCGATGGCCGGACCGATGGTGGGCGAGAAGGCGACGACCGCCTGCCCGACCACGAGCAGCGCGGCGCCGAGCAGGACGAGCTTCCGCGGACCCACCCGGTCGAGTGCGATGCCCACCGGGATCTGCAGACCGGCGTAGACGGCGATCTGCACGACGGCGAGGGTGGAGAGGACCGCCGCCGAGACCGCGAAGCGGTCCTGCGCGTCGACCCCGGAGACGCCGAGCGACGAGCGCTGCACGACGGCGAGGACGTAGGCGAGCACCGCGACGCCCCAGACGAGGAAGGCACGGCGGGAGTTCACCCGACCAGGCTACCGACGCGCGCCCCGCGCCCGACGCGGGCTGTGGAGGACGGGAGGCGCGGTGCGGGCTGTGGAGGAGCCTCCGGGCCGGACGCGGTGCGGGTGCTCCCCGTCAGTCGTTCCGAACGCCGCCGCCGGCCTGCGGTCGCCGTCAGTCGGTCGGCGCGTCGCCGTCGGGACGGCGGTCGGCCAGGAAGCGCTCCAGCTCGGCCGCGATCGCGTCGGCGGTCGGGACCTCGCCGTCGACGTTCGTCAGGGGCGACGCGACCGGGTTGCCCTCCATGTACGTGTCGTGCCGTTCCTCGAGCACGCCGACCAGACGCTGGAGCTCGGGGTTCCCCGCGACCTGCTCGTCGACCCGGGTCCGGAACTCGCGGTCCGACTCCCGCAGGGCGTCCGTCGGGAAGATCAGCCCCGTGGCCGCCGAGATGCTGGACAGCGCGGTGACCGCGGCGTCGGGGAACTCGGTGTCGCCGAGGTAGTGCGGGACGAGCAGGACGAGCCCGGTGACCTGCTCGCCCAGCTGCGTCAGCCGGTGCTCGACCAGGTGCAGGACGTTCGCGGGGGCCTGGGTCTCCGGCTTCCAGACACTCATCTGCTCGACGAGGTCGGCACGGGTACCGGACACCGTCAGGCTGATCGGGCGCGTGTGCGGGACCGGCATCGGGATGGACTGCAGCCAGGTGGTGTCCGCCACCTGCAGCCGCTCGGCGAGGCCCGTGACCGCGTCGACGAAGCGGTTCCACTGGAAGTCCGGCTCGTACCCGGTGAGGAAGAGGAACGGCTGCCCGAGCTCGTCGCGCACGAGGTGCAGGGCCAGACGCGGGGGCTCGACGGCGGTGATGTGGTCGTGCTCGAACGTGATGACCGGCCGACGTGCGCGCCAGTCGAGCAGGACGTCGGGGTCGAACTCCGCGACGAGCTCGTGCTCGAGGCCGTCGATGATCGAGGTCGCGACCTGTGCGACGGCGGACCCGGCGTCGACGAAGCCGGTCAGGCCCGCGACCAGGTGCAGCCCGGCCGGGACGGTCGGCGCGCCGTCGGGAGCGGAGTACAGGTCCTCGGGGTGGTTCACCGTCCCCATGCTAGGCGGCACCCCCGACCGACCCTGCGCGGCGACCCGACGCTCTCGGCGAACACGTGCTGGCTAGGCTTGGCGCATGGTCCGACCGACGCTCTCCACCACCACCTCGACCCCCTCCGACGTCGATGCCGACGTCCTCGTGCTCGGTGTCCGCGCGGGCACCGACGGCGGCGCCCCCGCGATCGCGACGAGCGCCGCCGGCGCGCTCA
>NZ_RBLU01000119.1 GCF_003989515.1 Curtobacterium sp. HSID17257 | reverse complement strand
TGGTCGCCGCGGCGAAGCGGCGGACGGCCGCGGAGGCCCAGGCGGCCCGCTCGGGGTCGGGTCGCTGCGGCATGGGGCCATCGTAGGGGGCGCGAGGGTCGGCCCGGTGTCGACGACGGCGGCCCGCGGGAATGTCCGGCTGCCGTCGGACGTACTGTGAGGACATGACTGATGCGACGTTCGACAAGGTGACCATGTTCGGCGCGGACTGGTGCCGCGACTGCCGACGGTCGAAGGCGCTCCTCGACCGGCTCGGGGTCGACTACGACTACGTGGACGTCGAGGCCGACCTCTCCGCAGCCGACCGTGCCGAGGCGATCAGCGGCCGCAAGAACATCCCCGTCGTGGTGCTGCCGAACGGCAAGCACTTCGTCGAGCCCTCGGACGCCGAACTGCAGGCCGAGCTCGAGGCCACCGGGGCGGTCTGACCGGCAGCCGAGGCTGCGCCTCCACGCAGGCTGTGAACACGCTGGGGAAGACCGGAGTTCAATCGGGGCCGACCACGACCGCGGACACCCCCGGACCGCGGCGGGTCTGACACAAGGAGGACACCGTGCTCGGTCTCATCATCAGCCTCATCATCATCGGCCTCATCGCCGGCGCCCTCGCCCGGCTCATCATCCCCGGCAAGCAGCACATGTCGATCCTCATGACGATCGTGCTCGGCATCATCGGCTCGTTCGTCGGCGGCTTCCTCGGCTTCCTGATCTTCCAGCACGACCCGATGGACGGCTTCTTCCAGCCGGCCGGCATCATCGGCTCCATCATCGGTGCCGTCATCGTGCTGTTCCTCTACACCCGCTTCGCCGGTCGGGGCGCGCGCCGCTGATCGCCTCGGCGTTCCGCTGACCGACGCGGGGGCGCCGGGTACGGACTCGAACGACCCTGGACCGAGACGGTCCGGGGTCGTTCGTCGTTCCGGGACACGAACGAGGAACCGGGGGGGGGACAGCGGGCTGACGGTCGCACACCGGCCGGGGCGTAGCGTCCCCGCCATGACCGACGAGAACGAACGCCCCCGTCCCGAGGACGACGCCGCACGGCTCGGACTCGTCATCGTCGGTGAGGCCGCCGCCCTGCAGTCCGGGGACGACGCCTCGCTCGACGCCAGCGAGGAGAACATCCGCGAGACCGTCGACAGCATGGTCGACGAGCCGCTCACACCCCGGCAGGAGGAGGTCGTCGAGCGGCTCGCAGCGGCCGGCGGAACGCTCACGGCCGGGTTGAGCGGGGCACTCGCTGCGAAGACGGGCGGCAAGGTCGAGGACGTGCTCGAGGGCGCAGCACGCAGTGTCGTCTGGCAGCAGCGACTGGCGGCTGAGCGCGAGGCGCTGCAGGGTCAGCCGCAGGAGTCGGCGGACGGCGGAGCGGTCACGGACCCCCGCGACGACCGCCGCGACGACACCCGCGAGGACGCCGGCGCCCAGCAGCGACGCAACGACGACGGGCGCGACCGGGGCTGATCCCGACCGCGACACGACGGGAGGCGCGGTGCAGGTCGGACCTGCACCGCGCCTCCCGTCGTGTGGTTCCGCGGAGCGTGCCTACGCGCCCTGCTGCCACCAGCTGTCGAAGGGCGTCGCGGGCACGCGACGCTTGTGCTCGGTCGCGCGGTACCGAGCCTCGATCGCCTCGGCGACCTCGTCCGGCACGTCGTGCCCCTGCAGGTACGCGTCGATCTCGACGTAGGTCAGCCCGAGGTTCGCCTCGTCCGTCTGGCCGGGCAGGTCGTCGAGCAGGTCGGCGGTCGGCGCCTTCTCGTACAGGCGTGCCGGCGCACCGAGGTGCTCGAGGAGCTGCCGCCCCTGGCTCTTCGTGAGTCCGGTCAGGGGTGTGAGGTCGACGCCGCCGTCGCCGTACTTGGTGAAGAAGCCCGTCACGGCCTCGGCCGCGTGGTCGGTACCGACGACCAGCAGCCCACGCTGTCCGGCCACGGCGTACTGCGCGACCATCCGCATGCGCGCCTTGACGTTGCCCTTCACGAAGTCGCTCAGCGCGACGCCGGAGGTCGAGGTGTCCTGGACCACGCCGTCGACACCGTGCTCGATGTTCACGACGATGCCCGGGTCGGCCGCGATGAACTGCAGGGCGAGCTGCGCGTCGTCCTCGTCCGCCTGCACGCGGTACGGCATGCGGACGGTGACGAACTCGGCCTCGCGGCCCTCGGCGCGCAGGGACTCGACCGCGAGCTGGGTGAGTCGCCCCGCGAGCGTCGAGTCCTGGCCTCCGCTGACCGCGAGGACGTAGCCCTTCGCGCCGGTCGTGGTCAGGTAGTCGCGCAGGAACGCGACGCGGCGGGCGACCTCCTGCTCGGGGTCGATGGTCGGCCGGACGTCGAGGTCCGCGGCGATGGTGGCTTGGAGTTCACGCACGCCTCGATTATCCCGCGGCTCCTGCGCGCAGGACCGGATTCACCGGGAGCACGCGGCTGCCGTTCACCCGCTGGACTCAGGCGACCGTGGGCGTGGTGGGGTGCCGGATGGTGTTGTCGTGGTCGGCGCCGATCGCGCACGTGCAGACCACGCGCAGCATCTCGTCGGTCCGGGTGAGCCGGAAGCGTTCGACGTGCGGCGGGCCGACGTGGCGGTCGAACGGATGGGTGTCGTGGTCGTGCACGTCGGGTCCTCCCTGATCCGGGGTCCCGCTGGTGAGACGGGACGGGGCACGGAGCCCTTGCGGAGGATCATGCACGCAGGTGCGCCGCACCGCGAGTCCCCCGTCCGGGGGACCGCGGCGGGCCTGGTCGTCACGTCAGGCCTGGCGGCCGGGCCGCCGCGTCAGACCTGCTGACCTGCTCGCCGCGTCAGACTTGCTCGCCGCGTCAGACCTGCTCGCCGAGGAAGTCCGCGTACGAGGGCTCGTCGTGCTCGGCGCCGACGGGCACGGCGGCGTCGGAGGTGCCACCGACGCGGTCGGCGATCAGCTCGGCGACCTCGTCGGGGGAGCGCATGCCGTGACGGTGCCAGTCCTCGGTGGGGCGGGGCGTCACGAGAGGACCTGCAGGGTCGTGGCGGAGAAGGTCGAGACGGGGGTGCGGGTTTGCCCCGCCGGGAAGTCGAGGTGCGTGGAGCACGGGTACGTGGCGGTCATGAGGACCAGCCCTTCATCGAGGTGTTGCTCACCTCGGATCCGACCGGGTCGTCCCGCTGTGCCAGACCTCGCAGACCGCGAGGGCATCGTGACGACGGGACCCTGTGAGTGAACCCGGTGACTCCAGCGTAGAAGCGAGGTCGGAGCGCGTCCAGGTCGATGCGCTTAGCGGCGTCCCCGGACGTCACCGGCCGCGGGTCGGCTGCGTCGGTAGCGTGGAAGCTCCGCACCACCACCGAGGAGCCCCATGCCCCTGTTCGGCAACCACACCACCCCCGCAGACGCGACACCAGGTCCACTCACCCGCAAGTGGACGGACGGGTTCGGGAGCCTGGCGACCCGGTGCCTGCAGGTGATCATCGTGCTCGTGATCGCGATCGGCATCGTCTACGCCGCCGCGACCCTGAGCGTCGTGACGATCCCGGTGCTCCTCGCCCTGATCATCGCCTCCGCCATGCACCCGGTCGTGTCCTGGCTCCGTCGTCACAAGGTGCCGTCGGTGCTCGCGACCCTCGCGGTCCTGCTCGGCGTCCTCGTGGTCCTCGGCCTGGTCGGGTGGCTCATCGTCGTCGCCGTGATCGCCCAGTGGCCCGACCTGCAGAAGTCCGCGATCAGCGGGTTCCAGCAGCTGCAGGACACCGTCGCCCACCTGCCGTTCTCGATCTCCGACCAGCAGGTCGACCAGGTCGTCGACGGCGTGCAGGGCTTCCTGACCAGCTCGCAGTTCGGCTCCGGCGCCCTGGCCGGGGCGTCCGCCACGGCGAACTTCCTGACCGGGCTCGTCCTGATGATCGTGGTGCTGTTCTTCTTCCTCAAGGACGGCCCGGCGATCTGGGAGTTCCTCCTCCGTCCGTTCACCGGCGCCCGGTACGAGCGCGCCCGTCGCGTCGGCGACCGGGTCGTGCAGACCCTCGGCGGGTACGTCCGCGGAACGGCGAGCGTCGCAGCCGTGGACGCCGTCGGCATCGGCGTCGGCCTGGCGATCGTCGGTGTGCCGCTCGCACTCCCCCTCGCCGTCGTCGTGTTCATCACCGCGTTCATCCCGATCGTCGGCGCCACCGCCGCGGGCATCCTCGCCGCGCTCGTCGCCCTCGTCGCGAACGGCCCCGTGGCCGCGCTCATCGTGGTCGGCATCGTGGTGCTCGTGAACCAGCTCGAGGGCAACCTGCTGCAGCCGGTGCTGATGGGCAAGACGCTCAAGCTGCACGGCCTGGTGATCCTGATCGGCCTGACCGCGGGCACGGTGCTCGCGGGCATCACCGGCGCGATCATCTCCGTGCCGCTCCTGGCCGCGGCGTGGGGCGCCGTGCAGGTGTGGGGCGGGCCGGACCTGCCGGCGGAGCCGTGGCGGCAGAAGCGTCCGGAGACGGCCGAGCGGCGGTAGACGCCCCCACGGGACGCAACGGGAGGCGCGGTGCCGGACGGTACCGCGCCTCCCGTTGCGTCCCGTGGGGGCCGTCGGCGTCGCGGGCCGGCAGCTCCGTCGGCGCGCCGTCCGCGACGTGACACGCGTCGTTCGACGCGCGCGATGTCGCACGATGCGCCCGCATCGGATGCGCGTGCACGAACCGACGTCACACGTGTCGATCGACGCGCGCGGTGTCGTACCGTGCGCCCGCACCGGCCGCCGGACGACGAACGGGAGCCCCCGCGCGCAGCAGGGGCTCCCGTTCGTGTCGGTGCGGTGTGGGTCAGTCGGTCCCGGAGTCGAACGCGGCACCCTCGGACGCGGCGTCCGTCGCGCGGCCGAGAGCCTCGTCCTCGCTGGAGACGACGGCACCACCGAGGATCTCCTCGGCCTCGCCCGCCTGCAGCTGCCCGACGAGTTCGCCCGTCGCGCCGCCGATGAGCCCGGCGGCGGCGTACTGCTCGAGTCGCGAGCGCGAGTCCGCGATGTCGAGGTTGCGCATCGTGAGCTGCCCGATGCGGTCGTCCGGGCCGAACGCTGCGTCACCGACGCGCTCCATCGAGAGCTTGTCCGGGTGGTACGACAGCGCCGGACCCGTGGTGTCGAGGATCGTGTAGTCGTCGCCGCGACGCAGGCGGAGCGTGACCTCGCCGGTGACGGCGGAGGCGACCCAGCGCTGCAGCGACTCGCGGAGCATGAGCGACTGCGGGTCGAGCCAGCGGCCCTCGTACATGAGGCGACCGAGGCGGCGACCCTCGTTGTGGTACGCCGCGACCGTGTCCTCGTTGTGGATCGCGTTGAGCAGACGCTCGTAGGCGATGTGGAGCAGGGCCATGCCCGGCGCCTCGTAGATGCCGCGGCTCTTCGCCTCGATGATGCGGTTCTCGATCTGGTCCGAGGCGCCGAGACCGTGACGGCCACCGATGGCGTTCGCCTCGTACACGAGCGCGACGGCGTCGGCGTACTCGACGCCGTTGATCGCGACCGGACGACCGGCCTCGAAGCGGACCGAGACCTCTTCGGTGGCGACCTCGACGTCGTCACGCCAGGCGGCGACGCCCATGATCGGCTCGACGATGTCCAGGCCGCTCGAGAGCTCCTCGAGGCTCTTGGCCTCGTGCGTGGCGCCCCAGATGTTCGCGTCGGTCGAGTACGCCTTCTCCGTGGAGTCGCGGTACGGGAAGCCCCGGGCGACGAGCCACTCGCTCATCTCCTTGCGGCCGCCGAGCTCCTCGACGAACTCGGTGTCGAGCCACGGCTTGTAGACGCGCAGGCGCGGGTTCGCCATCAGGCCGTAGCGGTAGAACCGCTCGATGTCGTTGCCCTTGTAGGTGGAGCCGTCGCCCCAGATGTCGACGCCGTCCTCGCGCATCGCACGGACGAGCATCGTGCCCGTGACGGCGCGGCCGAGCGGCGTCGTGTTGAAGTAGGTCTTGCCGCCGGAGCGGATGTGGAAGGCGCCGGTCTGCAGGGCCACGAGGCCCTCTTCGACCAGGGCGCTCTTCGCGTCGACGATGCGGGCGATCTCGGCGCCGTACTCCTTCGCACGGCCCGGGACGGCGTCGATGTCCGGCTCGTCGTACTGGCCGATGTCGGCCGTGTACGTGCAGGGCACCGCTCCCTTCTCGCGCATCCAGGCGACCGCGCAGGAGGTGTCGAGACCTCCGGAGAACGCGATGCCGACTCGTTCGCCGACGGGGAGACTGCTCAGGACCTTGGACACGGGGTCAATCGTACGGGGAGTCCAGTCGGTACATCGACCCGCATCGATCGGCTCGCGTCCGACCTGCTGTGCCCCTCGGAGGCACTGCAGGGACTCGAACCCCCGACGACGACTGGTGCCCCTCGGAGGCACTGCAGGGACTCGAACCCCCGACGACGACTGGTGCCCCTGGAGGGACTCGAACCCCCAACCGTTTCCTTAGGACGGAACTGCTCTTCCATTGAGCTACAGAGGCTGGCCCGTCCACTCTAGCGGCGGATCGACCCGCGGTACGGCTCCAGGAACGCGCAGACCTCGTCCACGAACAACTGCGGCTGCTCGAACGGCGCGAAGTGCCCGCCCCGGTCGAGCTCGTGGTGGTACACGAGGTTCGTCGTCCGCTCGAGCCACTCCCGCGGTGCCCGGACGATGTCACCCGGGAACACCGAGAACCCCGACGGCACCTCCACCCGCCGACTCAGCTGCGCGGCGGGGATCGCGGCGTTCGCGTGGTACATCCGCATCGACGAGCCGATGGTCGCCGTCGCCCAGTACTCGGTGAGCAGCGCCAGGACCTCGTCCCGCGTGTAGAGCGACCAGAGGTCACCGCCGCAGTCGCTCCACGACCGGAGCTTCTCGACGATCCACGCGGCGAGGCCCGCGGGCGAGTCGGTGAGTCCGACGGCGGCGGTCTGCGGCTTGGTGCGGTGCATCATCGCGTAGGCGCCCTCGGCGGTCCGCCACCGGTCGGTCTCCTGCACGAAGGCCCGCTCGGCCGGCGACAACGAACAGGTGTCGATCCCCGGCCAGGCGAGACCGCCGTCGATCCGGTGCGCGGCGACGACCCGGTCGGGGTGGTCGAGCGCGAGGTAGCGGACGACGTGCGTCCCGATGTCACCACCCGACGCCGCGAAGTGCTCGTACCCGAGGTCCGTCATCAGCGTCGCCCACATGCCCGCGACCTCGCGGGCGTCGAGCACCCGCGGTGGCGCGTCCGAGAAGCCGTACCCGGGCATGTCCGGCACGACCACGTCGAACCCGGCCGCGACGAGCATCGGGAGGACCTTGCGGTACCGCCACCCGGAGTCCGGCCAGCCGTGGGCGAGCAGCAGCGGGAGGGCATCGGGATGACCGGATCGCGCATGCAGCACGTGGACCCGGATACCGTCGACGACGTGCCGTTCGGACGGCAGCGCGGCGAGCTGCTCCCGGTGTGCGTCGAAGTCGAACCCGTCCGCCCAGTACTCGACCAGGGGCCGGAGCTCGTCCACGTCGACGCCGAGCGACCACCCGGTGCCGGCTGGCACGTCCGGCAACCGCGTGGCGCGGAGTCGGGCTCGGAGGTCCTCGATCGTGGCGTCGTCGATCACGGGCGTCTCGCTCATGGCTCGCACGCTACGCCCGCCCGTTCCTTCCCATCACGCGCGCGATGGGAAGCGGAATCGGGCGTACCTGGTCGTTCGGGAAGCCCGGGTACGCCCGTTCCGACCAGGCACGCCCGTTCCGACCGGGTGCACCACTCACGGAAGCAGCCGCGCGCACGCCAGCGCGACCGGGGACGGACGGGAGGCGCGTGGCGGCGCCGCCACGCGCCTCCCGTCCGTCGCGGCGCGAGCCGCCGCTACGCGGCCACCAGGTACTCGTCCCACTCCGACTGCGGGCGCTCGATCCCGCGGACCACCCAGGACGCCCCGTGGGGCGCCTTCGGCCGGAACCGCAGTCGCCACCCCATCTCCTGCGGCGTGCGGTCGCCCTTCGTGTTGTTGCACGCCAGGCAGCAGGCGACGAGGTTCTCCCACGAGTCCTGGCCGCCGCGCGACCGTGGCTGCACGTGGTCGATCGTGGTGGCGTGCCGGTCGCAGTACGCGCAGCGGTTGGCGTCACGCCGCAGGACCCCGCGACGTGAGACCGGCACGAGCCGGGCGTGCGGGATGCGCACGTAGTGCGTGAGGATGATGACGGACGGACGGTCGAAGCTCGCGGACGACCCCGTGACCGGGTGGTCGAGGTCTGCGGCGATGACGGCGGCCTTCTGGTTCATGACCAGCACGAGGGCCCGTCGGTCCGAGATCACCGCGAGGGGCTCGTAACCGGCGTTGAGGACGAGAGTGCGCATGGGTTCCCTTCCGACGGTGCCTGGACGGCTTCCAGGCGCTGCGGGTGCGTCGGGCCGATCGACGTCGACAGGGGACCGCGACCTGCGACCACGCCCTGAACCACGAAGAGCACCACCCGGATGGGCAGTGCTCTCGTCATGCAGGTGCGTGATGGTGCACGCAGGGGGCGGTCGACCGTATGTCCACGAGCGCGCGCCGACCCGTGGTGCGGGTCGTGCGGAACGCTGACATGAGGTCTCCCGTGTTCGGGCCGGATCGGACCGGTGCACCACCAGGCTACGTCGGAAACCGGCCCGACACGAGGGTGTGCGGACCGGTTTCCGGGAGTGTTCACGGGAACGACACACTCGTCGTCGCCGCTGCGCGGGTGTCGGGGATCAGATCCCGAAGCGCACGATGTGGTAGCTGCTCGTCCAGATCGGGCGGATCGAGACGGAACCACCGGGCTTCGGCGCGTCCATGATCATGCCGTTGCCCATGTAGAAGCCGTCGTGCGAGCCGTCGTTGAAGACCACGACGTCACCCGGCTGTGCCTGCGACTCGGGGATCGTGGTGCCCGCGGCGTCCTGCAGCGGGACCGAGTGCGGCAGGCTGATGCCGTACTGCGCGTAGACGTACATGATGTAGCCCGAGCAGTCGAAGCCGGACGGGTCCGCGCCACCGAAGACGTACGGGGTGCCGATGTACTGCTTCGCGGTGGCGACGACGGCCGGCAGCGAGAACGGGGTGTTCGCGGCGGCCGCGCTCGAGGCGATCTGGTTCACGGACGGGCCGCTGTACGACGAGTACTGCTTCGCGGTCTGCGCACGTGCCGCCTGGGTCGCTGCTGCCTGCGCCTGCGCGGCGGCGGCCTGCTCGGCTGCGGCCTTCTGCGCGGCCTCGGCGTCGAGCGTGGACTGCGCAGTCGCACCGAAGCCGTCGCGCGAGGTCCCGGCGAGGGCCACGGCGTCGGACACCGAGAACTGCTGCGCA
>NZ_RBLU01000118.1 GCF_003989515.1 Curtobacterium sp. HSID17257 | reverse complement strand
AACGCCGGAACGGCGGAGCACCGGAGCGGCGGACCGCCGGAGCACCCCGGTACCCTGATCTCCGTGACCGACCCGAACCCCACGCACTGGACCCTCACGCTCGTCTGCGACGACCAGCCCGGGATCGTGCACGCCGTGTCCGGAGCCGTCGTGGCGGCCAACGGCAACATCACCGAGTCGCAGCAGTTCTCGAGCGCCGACACGAACTCGTTCTTCATGCGACTGCAGGTCCTGGCGCCGGTCGACCGCGAGGCCTTCGAGCAGGCCCTCGCGCCCGTCGTCCAGCGCTACGACATGCGTGTCCAGCTCGACGTGGTCGGCCGTCCGATGCGCACCCTGGTGCTCGTGTCGAAGGCCGGGCACTGCCTGAACGACCTGCTGTACCGGCAGCGCGGCGGGCAGCTGCCGATCGAGGTCCCGCTCGTCCTGTCGAACCACGCCGACCTGTCCGGCCTCGCGTCGTTCTACTCGGTGCCGTTCGAGCACCGACCGGTCTCCGACCCCACCTCGAAGCAGGCGATGGAGCAGCGGATCCTCGAGGCCGTCGAGGAGCACGACATCGAGCTCGTCGTCCTCGCGCGCTACATGCAGATCCTGTCGCCGGAGCTGTGCGCCGCGCTCGAGGGCCGCGCGGTCAACATCCACCACTCGTTCCTGCCCGGGTTCAAGGGCGCCAACCCGTACCGGCAGGCGCACGCCCGCGGCGTGAAGCTCATCGGTGCGACGGCCCACTTCGTGACGAGCGACCTCGACGAGGGGCCGATCATCGAGCAGAACGTCGTCCGCGTCGACCACACGAAGGAACCCGCCGAGCTGGTCTCGATCGGCCAGGACGAGGAGTCCCGCACCCTGACGCAGGCGGTGCGCTGGATCGCGGAGGACCGCGTCCTGCTCGACGGCGCCCGCACCATCATCTTCAAGTAGGCACCGCATGACGAACGCACCGCAGAGCCCCGTCGACTGGGGCAAGGTCCCACCGCCCACCGACCCGGCACCCGCGCGCCCCCGGGCGTCCGTCTCCGCCTGGGTGGTGCTGCGCGTGCTGGTGTGCGCGTTCGGGCTGCTGTCGCTGGCGTACTGGGGCTACCTCGCATGGCCGTTCCCGTTCCCGGGCGCGCTGTTCATGGTCGGGGCGCCGCTGTTCGCCGCGGTCGTCTGGTTCCTCTTCCGCTCGCCGCGGTCGCCGATCGACACAGACGTGGTGGGCAAGGTGGTCGTCGAGACCGCACTGGTCATCGCCGCGGGTGGTGCCTGGGTGTCGCTCGGGCACCCGGTGTTCGGGTTGGTCTTCGTGCTGGTCGCGGCGCTCTCCGGGGTGGTCGCGTTCCGGCGGGAGACGGCGTGAGCAGCGGGGCCGCGTCGGTGTCCGGCTCCGGCTCCGGTTCCGTCTCCGGTTCCGGCTCCGGCTCCGGCCGGGAGGCGCGGCGCACGCTGGTCCGTTCCGGTCGCCTGGTCGACGTGACCGGCTCGGTCGACGACGGCTGGGTCCTGCTCGCCGGTGACGTGATCGAGGCGGTCGGCGCCGGCGCCGACCTGCCGACAGCCGCCTCGTCCGCCGAGGTCGTCGACCTCGGTGACGCCGTCCTGACGCCCGGCTTCGTCGACCTGCACGGGCACGGTGGTGGCGGCGCGGCCTACGAGGACGACACCTTCGACGCCGCCCTCGCGGTCCACCGGGCGCACGGCACGACCCGCTCGGTCCTGTCGCTCGTCGCGAACCCGCTGCCGTCGCTCGCCGCGTCGCTCGACCGGATCCGCACCGTCGCCGCAGTCGACCCGCTCGTGCTCGGCGCACACCTCGAGGGCCCGTTCCTCTCCCCCGACAACAAGGGCGCACACAACGCCGCACACCTGGTCGATCCGTCGCCGGCCGCCGTGGACGCCCTGCTCGAGGCGGGTGCGGGGGTCCTGCGGCAGGTCACGATCGCACCCGAGCTGCCGGGAGCGCTCGATGCGGTCCGCCGCTTCGTCGACGCCGGGGTCACGGTCGCCGTGGGCCACACCGTCTGCTCGTACGACCAGGCCCGAGCGGCCTTCGACGCCGGAGCCACCCTGCTCACCCACGCGTGCAACGCGATGCCGGGGCTGCACCACCGGGCGCCGGGCCCGATCGCCGCGGCACTCGAGGACGACCGCGTGACCCTCGAGCTCATCCTCGACGGCGTGCACGTGCACCCCGCCGTCGCCCGCGTGCTGCTCCGTGCGGCGCCGGGGCGCGTCGCGCTCATCACCGACGCGATGGCAGCAGCGGGTTCGCCGGACGGCTCCTACGCGCTCGGGTCACTGTCGGTGGACGTCGTGGACGGCGTCGCACGGGTCGCCGGGACGGACACGATCGCGGGCTCGACGCTGACGCAGGACGCAGCGCTGCGGCTCGCCGTGTCGTCCGCCGGGGCCACGCTGCCCGAGGCGGTCGCGGCCCTGACGAGCACTCCGGCCGCGGCGCTGGGGCTCGGGGACCGCCTGGGGCGGATCGCGCCCGGGTACGCAGCGGACCTCGTGGCGCTCTCCCCCGCACTCGAGGTGCAGCGGGTGTGGGGAGCCGGTCGGGAGCTGGTGCCCGCCGGGTCTTGACCGAGGCGGCGCGCGGCGGGACCATCATCCCGTGAGCCTCTTCGTCTCCTGCCCGGTCGCGAGCGTCGAGCGCGCCACCGCGTTCTACACGGCCCTCGGATGGACGGTCGACCCGCGGATGTCGCGGGACGACGTCTCGTGCATCGTGTTCGGCCCCGACCAGTACCTGATGCTCAGCAGCCGCGAGGCCTACGCGAGCGTCGGCGGGACCGAGGACCTGATCGGCGGCCCGGACACGCCGTCGAAGGTCACGCTCTCCTTCGACCTCGACAGTCGCGAGGCCGTCGACGAGCTGGTCGAACGGGCCCGTGCTGCCGGTGGCCGGATCGGTGACACCGACGAGTACCCGTTCATGTACCAGCGGCAGTTCGACGACCCGGACGGGTACCACTGGTCGCCGTTCTGGATGCGCCCCGACACAGCCGGCGCCTGATCAGGGCAGGCGCACCACGACCTGCGCCGTCGACGGGCCGCCGCACTGCTCGCTCCCGCCGTGCCAGACCCACGTGAAGCGGACGTCCCGTTCGACGAGCACCCGGTCGTCCGCGCCGATCACCGCGACGCGGCCGCGCTCGTCGGTCCCCGTCGTCGGCACGGACCAGACGTCGCCGTCCGGTGTGGGCGTCGGGAACACCGGGGAGCGAGCCGCGTCGTCCGTCGGCACGGACGCGTCCGAGGACGGGATGCCGACCGGTGGTCCGCCGGGTGTGGCGTCCCCGGGAGCGGTCGGGGGCACCGGCGGCGAGGGTTCCCCCGGGCGTGCAGTCCGCGCCCTGGCAGACGACGACGCCCGCGACGCCGGACGCCGGGTCCGCCGAGCCCGGGACCTCGACCGCGACGGTGTTGCTCCAGCCGATCGCCGTGCACGCCGTCGGGCCGATGCCGGCGCACCCGGTCGTCACGAGCACCAGCACGGCCGATGCAGTGGCCACTCCCGTCGTCCCCGCCGCATGCCTCCATGGTCGCCGACGGACCACGAGCGGGCGGTCACGATCCGGCCACGGTCCCCGGCCGTCGAGGGCGGACGGCAGCAAGGGTCGGTCGTCGCCGGGAGCGCTGCTCGGCATCGCCTCGGGGTGACGTCCGCGACCGCCGCTGCCAGGATGGCCGCATGAGCGTCATGGTGAGCGTGTTCGATGCGCAGCGCACCCGCACGAGCGAGAAGTACACGGCGTACCCGCCCGAGGTCCTGCCGATGTTCGTCGCCGAGATGGACTCCGTCCCCGCCGAGCCCGTGCGCGAGGCACTCGAGCGCGCGGTCCGGAACGGGGACACCGGGTACGTCGGCCACACCCGGGTGCTCCCCGAGGTCTTCGCCGACTTCGCCGACCGCCGGTGGGGATGGGACGTCGACCCGGACCTCGTCCGGACCACCACCGACGTGTCGGTCGCGGCGGTCGAGGTGCTCCGCCGGATCATCGACCCCGGTGACCAGGTCGTCCTCATGCCGCCCGTCTACCCGCCGTTCTGGGAGTACGTCCGCGAGGCCGGCGGAGCCGTCACCGAGGTCCCACTGCTGGCCCCGGACGGCGAGCCCGACCCGTTCGGCACGACGGCCGGCTGGCGGATGGACCTCGCCGGGATCGAGCGCGCGTTCGCCGACGGCGCTCGGACCGTGCTGCTCTGCAACCCGCACAACCCCCTCGGCCTCGTGCACGCCCGCGAGGACCTCGTGGCACTCGCCCGGCTCGCCGCGGCGTGGGACGCGGTCGTCGTCTCCGACGAGATCCACGCGCCGCTCGTGCACGCGGACGCGGTGTTCACCCCGTTCCTCATCTGCGGACCCGAGGCGATCGAGCACGGCGTCGCCCTGACGAGCGCGAGCAAGGCGTGGAACCTGGCCGGGACGAAGTGCGCGCTCATGGTCGGGGCGTCCGAGCGGGCACGCGGCTGGTTCGACGGGCTGCCCGTCGAGGTCGTCGAACGCACCGGGATCCTCGGGTACACCGCGAGCGTCGCCGCCTTCCGGGACGGGGAGCCCTGGCTCGCGTCGCTGCTCGCCGAGCTGGCCGGCAACCGTCGTGTCCTCGCCGAGGAGCTCGGCAGCGCCCTGCCCGGCGCGGGGTACCGGCAGCCGCAGGCGTCCTACCTGGCCTGGCTCGACCTGCGCGCCCTGCCGTGGGGCGACGACCCGGCCCTGCAGCTGGTCGACCGGGCGAAGGTCGCGCTGACGAACGGTCGCGACTTCGGCCGGCCGGGCATCGGCCACGCCCGGCTCAACTTCGGGTGCTCCGAGGAGACCCTGCGCGAGGGGTTGGCCCGCCTGGCCTCCGCTCGCTGACCCCTCCGCGGGACGCAACGAGGGCGACCGCCCGCAGCGCTGTACCGCTGCGCGCTCCCGCCGACGTTGCGTTAGGCGAGGACCCCCCGGCAGGTCACTCGAAGCGCTGCCACTCCGGCTTGTGCGCGTACGTGTACCGGTAGTAGTCGGCCAGGCGCAGCCCGGCGGCCGCCTCCTCGTCCACCACGACGGTCGCGTGCTCGTGCAGTTGCAGCGCCGAGCCGGGCACGAACGACGACAGCGGCCCCTCGACCGCGGCGGCGACGGCGTCGGCCTTGGCGGAGCCCTGCGCCACGAGTACGAGCTCGCGCGCCTCGAGGATCGTGCCGAGACCCTGCGTCATGCAGTGCGTCGGCACGTCGTCGAGGGAGTCGAAGAAGCGGGCGTTGGCCTCGCGCGTGGACGGCGCCAGGGTCTTGATGCGCGTCCGGGACGCGAACGACGACGTCGGCTCGTTGAACCCGATGTGCCCGTTCGCCCCGATGCCGAGGATCTGCACGTCGACCCCGCCGGCGGCCCGGATCGCGGCGTCGTACTCCTTGGCCGCGAACGCCAGGTCCGTCGCGCGGCCGTCCGGCACCCGCACGCGCGCGGGGTCGAACCCGAGCGGCTCGACCACGTCGCGGGCGATGACCGACGCGTACGACTCCGGGTGCTCGAGCGGGATGCCGACGTACTCGTCGAGGGCGAACCCGCGTGCGGCGGCGAAGGACACCTCGCCCACCTCGACCCGGCGGCGCAGGTCGGCGTAGATGCCCTGCGGGCTCGACCCGGTGGCGAGGCCCACGACGGCGGACGGCTTCTCGGCGACGACCGAGGCGATCTTGGCGGCGGCGACGCGACCGACCTCGGCCGGCGTCGGCAGGATGATGATCTCCACGCCGTCACCCTACTGGTCATGACCAGTGGGCGACAGGGGCGATCGGTAGCGTGGAGGCATGCCGACCCCTGACTTCGTCCTGTCCCTGCGCGAGAAGGTCGGGAACGACCCGCTCTGGATGACGGGCATCACCGCCGTCGTCACGCGCGGCGAGGGTCCCGACCGCGAGCTGCTCGTCGTCCGGCGCGCGGACAACGGCGCGCTGACGCCGGTGACGGGCATCGTCGACCCGGGCGAGGAGCCCGCGGTCGCCGCCGAGCGCGAGGTGCTCGAGGAGGCCGACGTCGTCGCGGTCGCCGAGCGCCTGAACTGGGTGCACGTCCTGCCGGAGATGACCTACCCGAACGGTGACCGCGCGCAGTACCTCGACCTCGTGTTCGCCTGCCGGTACGTGTCCGGCACGCCGGCGCCAGCCGACGGCGAGAACACCGAGGCGTTCTGGGCCCGGCTCGATGCCCTGCCGGAGATGTCCGCGGACATGCTCGCCCGGGTCGAGGCGGGCCTGTCCGACGAGCCGGCCGCGCGCTTCGAGCGCTGACCACCACCGGTCGGGAGGCGCGGGGCGGGCCCGCCCCGCGCCTCCCGTCCGGAACCGCTCGCGTCCGTGGCCCGGGCCGAGTCTCGGGGTGAGCGACGGTTCTCACGCCGTGCGGCCCGCGATCCGTCGCGTAGCCCGAGTCTCGGAGACGCCCGGCCCGCTAGGCGAGCGGGGCGACCGCGACCGGGGCGCCGAGCAGCCGCACGGCCACGGCGTCACCGGCGGCGCGGCGGTCACCGACCTCGTGCTGCACGGTCACGACCGTGTCGTCGTCGAGCCGGACCGTCGTGCGGCGGATCGAGCCGAGGAAGCTCGACGCGACGACGGTGCCGGTGACACCCTCCGCGGCGAACGCGACGTCCTCGGGGCGGACGTAGGCGAGCACCGGGCCGTCCGCGGTGTCCCCCGCGAGCGCCGGGACGCGGAAGCCGTAGACGAAGACGTCGCCGCCGCGCAGGTCCCCTCGCAGGCGGTTCGACTGCCCCACGAAGTCCGCCGTGAACGCCGAGACCGGGTGGCGGTAGAGCTCCTCGGGGGTCCCGACCTGCTCGATGCCGCCGGCGTTCATCACCGCGATGCGGTCGGAGACGGCGAGCGCTTCCTCCTGGTCGTGGGTGACGAACACGGTCGTGATGCCGAGGTCGCTCTGGATGCGGCGGATCTCGTCGCGCAGGGACACCCGCACCTTCGCGTCGAGCGCGGACAGCGGCTCGTCGAGGAGGAGCACGCGCGGCCGGGTCACGAGCGCGCGGGCGAGGGCGACGCGCTGCTGCTGTCCGCCGGAGAGCTGGTGCGGGAACCGGTCGGCGAAGTCGGCGAGGTGCACCATGTCGAGCGCCTCGATGACCCGCTCGCGGCGGGCTGCGGCGGCGACCTTCCGCATCTCGAGGCCGAACGACACGTTCTGCCGCACCGTCATGTGCGGGAACAGCGAGTACTGCTGGAACACCATGCCGATGTCGCGCCGCTCGACCGGCACGGCGGCGACGTCCGCCCCGTCGATGCGGATCGAGCCGGAGTCGATCGCCTCGAGCCCGGCGAGCGCTCGGAGCGCCGTGGTCTTGCCGCAGCCGGACGGCCCGAGCAGCGAGACGAACTCGCCGGGCTCGATGCGGAGCGACAGGCCGGCGAGCGCACGGTGGGAGCCGTAGTGCTTCTCGACGGCCTCGAGCTCGACGGTCGCCCCCTCGGTGGACAGCGACGCCGGGGCGGCAGGGGCGGTGACGGTCATGCGGACTCCTTCGGGGTGCGCCGGCGGCCCGCGCCGACCCGGCCGATGACGACGAGCAGCACGAAGCCGAACAGCAGTGCGGCGAGCGAGAAGACCGCGGCGACGTACGGGTCGGTCTGCTGCACGAGCACGAGCGCGGTCTGGAACGTGGTGCGCGAGAGGAACGAGGCGAGGGTGTACTCGCCGAGGACGACGGTGATGGTCAGGAAGCACGCGGCCGTGATGCCGCGACGGAGGTTCGGCAGCAGGATCCGCCACGTCACGGTCCACCACGAGGCGCCGAGCGAGCGGGCGGCCTCGGACAGCACCGTGACGTCGACCGAGGTCAGCGCCGCGGCGATCGGACGGAACGCGAACGGCAGCGACACGATGCCGATCGCGGGGGCGAGGGTCCACGCGCCCGAACCGAGGACCTGCGCCACCACCTGGTAGACCGGGATGAAGCCGACGACGAGCACCACCACGGGCACGGTGATCGGCACCAGGCAGACGAACTCGAGCACACGGCGCAGGCGGGTGTAGCGGAGCGCGGTGACGATCTGAGCGGGCAGCAGCACGAACAGCACGATCGCGACGGTGATGACCGCGATGAGCAGGGACGCCGCGAGGCCGTCGAACACCGGCTGGTACGTCGCGGTGTTCGCGGGGTCGACGATCGCCGCGTAGTGGTCGAGGGTGAGACCGCCGTCGGTGCCCTGCCGGAAGGTGAACTGGGCCAGGGCGACCAGCGGCACGGCGAAGACGAGTCCGACCAGGGTGAGCACGACGACGGCGGTGACCCGCGACGGGGCGACGCCGAAGCGGCCGGGGCGGGTGGAGCCTCCAGTCCGGGGTGCGGTCGCCACGGGGCGGACCGACGACACGGCGGTCACCGCTGCCACCTCGCGGCGCGACGCTGGAGCAGCGAGTAGGCGCCCATCACGACCGCCATGACCACGACCATGCCGAGTGCGAGCACCCCGGCGACGTTCTGCAGTCCGATGATCGTCTCGCTCGTGAGCTGGGCGCGGATCGTCAGCGGGACGATGCCGCCCTGCGAGATGAGTGCTGCCGCGGTCGCGAACGACGAGAACGCGTTCGCGAAGAGCAGGAGCAGCGAGCCCCAGAACGCCGGCGCGAGCACGGGCAGGGCGATGCGCCGCCAGTACGTCGCGCGCGAGGCGCCGAGGGTCGCGGCGGCCTCGCCCCACTGGGAGCGGACCCCCTCGAGGGCGGGCATGAACGTGAGGACCATGAGCGGCACCTGGAAGTAGACGTAGGGGATGACGAGGCCGGGCACGGTGTACAGGAAGGCACCGTCGGCGTTGAGGTCGAGGCCGGAGGTCGACACCAGCCAGGTGGTGACGAGTCCCTGCGCGCCGATCGTGGCGATGAACGCGAAGGCGAGCATCACGCCGCCGAACTGGGCGAGCACGCTCGCGGCCGAGTCGATCATCGAGCGCACGAGCCCGTCGGGACGGAGCGCGGAGAGCGCCCAGCACACCAGGGCGCCGACGACCGCGCCGATCACGGCCGAGACCGCCGACAGGCCGAACGAGCCGCCGAAGGCGCGGAGGACGGACGGGTCGCGGAACGCTGCGAGGTTCGCGAGGGTGAAGGCCCCGTCGCCGGTCGTGAAGCCGCTCCCCACCGCGATCACGGTGGGGACGGCGAGGAACAGCAGGACGTACACGGCGAACGGGGTGAGGCCGAGCCAGGCGAGGCCCGGGCGGCGCCGGGATCGGGTCCCGGCGCCACGGGTGGTCGCATCGGCGCCGGTCGGCTCGACGGGGGCCGCCGCCGCGCTGGT
>NZ_RBLU01000117.1 GCF_003989515.1 Curtobacterium sp. HSID17257 | reverse complement strand
CACGACGACGACCACGAGCCAGACCGGCACGACGGGTGCGGTGAGCTCGGCGCCCTTCGTCGTACCGAGCAGTGTCCAGGCGCCGGCCCAGCCGTACGCGGTGCCCAGCAGCCCGCCGAGGACGACCGCGACCGCGACGGTGATGGCGGTCTCCGCGAGCACGAGCGCACGGACCTGCTGCCGCGTCGCACCGACCACCCGGAGCAGTCCGAGCTCGCGTCCGCGCTGCGCGATCGTCAGGGCCGTGACGGCGACGACCCCGGCGGCGGCGATGAGCCCGGCGGCGCCGACGAGGCCGGTGAACATGACCGCGAGCTGGTCGAACTGCTCCTGGATGCCGCGGTAGTACTCGGGGTCGTCCGCCGCCTGGCCCTGCAGCATGTCCGCGTAGGTGGAGAACCCGACCGAGAACGTCGCCATGAGCGTCACCGCGATGAGCACTCCGACCGTGGCGCGGGCCGTCCGCTTCGGCGCCCGGAGCGCGTTCCGCGCGGCCATCGCCGGCACGACGGAGCGGGACGATGCCGACGCCGCGAGACGGAGCACGGCCGGGAGCAGCAGGGGCGCAGCGACGAGGACGCCCGTGAACGACAGCGCACCGCAGGCCACCGCGAGCAGCAGGGAGTCGACGCTCGTCGCGCCGAGGACCAGCGCGACGCCGAGCCCCGCCGAGCCGAGCAGGAAGAGTGTGCCGGCGGTCACCGTGCGTCCGACGGAGCGGGTCGTGCCGGGAGGGGCCTCGACGCCGGCCTCGAGCGCGCGGAGCGGGGAGATCGTGAGCACGGCGCGGGAGCCGATGCGGAACGCGACCGTCGTGATGCCGGCGACCAGGAGCCCGATCGGGACGAGCGACGGCGGGGCGAGGACACCGAGCGGCGGGAGCACGTCCGCGGCCGCGGCGACGGCGAGCGCGGCGTCCGCGACGACCGCACCGAGGACGGTGCCGACGGCGGCGCCGACGATCCCGCAGGTCGCCCCGGTCCGGGTGACCTGCCAGCGGAGCTGCTGACCGGTGGCGCCGAGCACACGTTGCAGTCCGAGCGAGCGGGTACGCCCGGCGATGACCGTCGCGCAGGTGTTCGACGCGACGACGGCGCTGACGTAGAGGGCGATGCCGATGAACACCCACGCCACGACGGGCAGGATCGCGGCGACCGTGGCGCTCGACCCGGTGCGCTCGCCGAGCTCGACGACGCGGTGTGCGGCGTCGGCGCCGGTGACGACGAGGGCGCCGAGACCCGCGGAGAGGGCTGCGACGCCGACGGTCGCCCGGTGCTCCCCGAGCTGGGGCGCGCGACGGTGTGGGCGGACGGGCTGCGCGGCGTTCGCCGACCTGCCGTCGCGCCCGGCCGCTCGGTGGCGGCCGCGCGGGCGGGACACGTCAGGACCCGCCGTCGCCCGGGTTCGGGGTCCAGGCGATCCACCGGTCGCCCTTCGAGGTCATCGACCACGGGCCGCACCGGAGCACGGATTCCGCCCCGTAGACGTCCGGGGCGTCCTCGACGTCCATCGTCGGCGCGGACTGCCGCGGGGCCGTGCGGCAGGTGTCGTCGGTGACGCCGTCGGTGCTCGTGAAGACCAGCGTCGTCGGGGTCGTTTCGGAGGCCTTGCCGCCGGTGCCGGCGACGGAGGTGATGTCGCGGGCGTCCGACGGCAGCCAGTCGGGTGCGGCGTCGAGGTCGGCGCGGGTCGCGGCCTCGGAGGTCACCCGGTCGTGGGCGACGTCACCGAGGGCGGAGCAGCCGGAGAGCGTCAGGGCGCCGAGGGCGAGCACGCCGAGGGTCAGGGGCGTGGTGATCGTGGAGCGGGGCATGTCGAGCCTTTCGTGTCTGACCCGATCACAGCGCATCCGCGCCCACTCGAAGATCGGCACAGCGGAGGACCGACGTGCTCCTCCGGGATGACATCCGGCGCAGCGCCTACTCGAACATCGCCCGCAGGTCGGCGTGCGGATCGCCGTCGTGCACGTGCACCGACGGCGGTTCCGGCCAGTGCGTCGTGCCGTCGTCCGGCCAGCAGGGCACCACGTGGAAGTGCAGGTGCGGCACACTCTGCCCGGCGTCGGCGCCGGAGGCCTGCAGCAGCACGGTCCCGGTCGCGCCGAGGGCACCCCGCATGGCGAGGCCGACCCGCCGCGCCAGGGCCGTGCAGGCCGCGAGCGAGGTGGGATCGGCGCTGAGCAGGTCCGCGGTGTGCGCGACCGGCACGACGAGCGTGTGCCCGGGGGCGAGCGCCGACTCCGGGAGCGGTGCGAAGGCGACGGCGTGCTCCTCGCGCTCGACCCAGGTCGCCGGCTCCCGGTCGGCGATGATGCTGCAGAACGCGCACGACTCCATCGCCCCAGTCTGGTGGACGGGTCGAGGTCGTCCGCGCGGTGGACGCGGGAGGGACGGGGTGCGTCCTAGCGTGGGGCGTCCGACGACGTGGAGGAGGACGACGTGTTCGAGAACCTCGCTGGCGCCCATGTGCTGGTGCTCGTGCTGCTGCTGGCCCTGGACGTGCTGGCGCTGGTGCAGGTCTGGCGCGACCGACGGCGGAGCGACGCGGTCAAGGTCGTCTGGACGCTCGTCATCGTCCTGGTGCCGGTCGTCGGTGTGCTCGGCTGGGCGGCGAACTGGCTGCTGGGGAAGGCTGCGGACGGCCTGCAGCGCGCGGACCGCTGACGACCAGGCCGGTCCGCGCCGCGCCGGTGCGTCCGCCGGCCTGACCCGTGCGCCCCTCGGCCCGGGCCGGGGGACAAGAACCGCACAGCCTGCGGATGGCCCTGACGGCCCGGCCTAGCGTGGGATCGTCATGGCAGCCGAACACCGCAAACCCGTCGAGCCCGATGCGGCTCCCACCGTCGCGCACCACACCGCGAACCACGCCGCGACCGCCGAGCCCCCGTCGGCGCCGCAGGCCGAGCCGCACCCCGACCAGCCGGAGCACCACGGCCAGCAGGAGCACCACGGCCAGCAGCAGGACGACGCGCCGGACCCCAACCGCTGGAAGGCACTCGTCATCTGCCTGCTGGGCGGCGGCATCGTGCTGCTGGACGTGTCGATCGTCAACGTCGCACTGCAGTCCATCTCGAGCGGCCTGAGCGGCGCGACACCCGAGGCCGTCCAGTGGATCCTGTCCGGCTACGCCCTGGCCTTCGGACTGCTGCTCGTGCCCGGCGGTCGCCTCGGCGACGCGGTCGGGCGCCGGCGCATGTTCGTCGTCGGCGTCGCACTGTTCACCGTCGCGAGCGCGCTCTGCGGCTTCGCCCCGAACGGCTTCGTGCTGGTCGTCGCCCGGCTGGTGCAGGGCCTGGCCGGCGGCCTGCTCACCCCGCAGGTCACCGCGCTCATCCAGCAGCTGTTCCGCGGCAAGGAGCGCGGGACCGCCTTCGGCCTGTTCGGCGCGACCGTCGGCATCGCCACCGCGATCGGCCCGCTCGTGGGCGGCCTGCTCATCACGGCGTTCGGCACCGAGAACGGCTGGCGGTTCGTCTTCTTCGTGAACCTGCCCGTCGGGCTCGTCACGATCCTGCTCGCCTTCCGCTACCTGCCCACCACCCCGAAGGCGGAGCGTGGCCAGAAGCACGACTTCGACCCGGTCGGCATCGTGCTGCTCGGTGCCGCGGTCGTCGCGCTGCTGCTGCCGTTCGTGCAGTCCGAGCAGTGGAAGAGCCCCGCCAAGTGGTGGCTCGTCGTCGCCGCGGTGGTGTTCGCCGTGCTGTTCGTGCTGTGGGAACGCCGCTACGGCCGGAGCCACGAGCCCGTGATCGACCTCGGCCTGTTCCGTCGTCGGTCGTTCTCGCTCGGCGTCGGCCTCGCGACGGTGTACTTCGCCGGCTTCACTCCGCTGTTCTTCGTGCTGACGCTCGCGCTGCAGTCCGGCCTGCAGTACTCCGCGCTGCTCGCCGGTGTCGCGTCGGTGCCGTTCGCGATCGGCTCCGGCATCGCGTCGACCATCGGCGGCCGGATCGTCCACCGCTTCGGCCGGCAGCTCATCGTGGTCGGCACCGTGCTCGTGCTCATCGGCCTCGGCGCGGTCATCTGGGTCGTGGCGGACCACTACGGGCCGGACCTCGGCTGGTGGCTCGTGCTGCCGCTGCTGGTCGCCGGCATCGGGTCGGGTCTGACCATCTCGCCGAACCAGACGCTCACGCTCTCCGAGGTGCCGGTCCAGCAGGGCGGTTCCGCCGGCGGCCTGATCCAGGTCGGTGCCCGCGTCGGCTCGGCGATCGGGATCGCCGCTGTGGGCAGCGTGTTCTACTCGTCGCTCGCGAGCACGAAGGGCGACTACTCGCAGGGGCTGCCGCTCGGCCTCGGGGTCTCCCTGGTGTTCGTCGCGGCGGCGCTCGTCGCCGGGATCGTCGACGTCGTGGTGGGGAAGGTCCGCGGGACGGAAGCGTCCGTCTGAACGGGCGCGTCCGGCGGACGGTGACCAGCTGACGGACGGGAGGCACGGTGCCAGCGGGCACCGTGCCTCCCGTCCGTGCGCTGCACCGCCGTCGGGGGCTGGCCGACGACGCCCCGGCTCCGCTACCGTCGCGGTGTGCGGGCGCCGAGCTCGCGAGCGACGAGAGGGGGCACAGTGACGACGGACGAACGCGTGCAGGAGACCGGCCGACCGGGGCGGCGACCGACGGTGGTCACCGCAGCCGTGGTGATCTGGGCGGTCGTGCTCGTCGTACGGGTCGTCTCCGTCGTGATCGGTTCGGTACGTCTCGCGCTGGACGAACCCGGCGCGCTGCCCGCAGCCCTCGTCGGTGGCGTGCTCGGCGTCGGGATCTGCGCGCTGCTCGCCTGGGCGACCCTGCTCGTGTGGCGCGGTTCCGGGACCGCGCGGATCTGGCTCGGGGTCCTGGGGGCGCTCGCCGTCGTGAACGCGCTGGTCACGGTGGCCGTCGGGAGCCCGACCTGGTCGACGCTCGAGTCCGTCGCAGTCGTCGCCGCGGCGGTGCTGCTCTTCCTGCCGTCGGCGCGACCCTGGTTCCCCCGCGTCGAGCGGCGTCCGCGGGTGCAGGAGCCGAGGACCATCGGCTGGGACCCGCAGACCGGGGAGCGGATCACGGAGCCCCGCGAGGTCGCCGACCCGCGCTGAGGCCGTCGCGCGCAGCCCGGCAGCGGCACCCGACGAACGGCTACGGCCCACGGCGACGGCGCACGGCGACGGCGCGCGTTCTGCGACATCGCCGCTGTCGTACGACGACCGCTTCGTCGCACCAGCCGCGCGTGCGGCTCCGGCGACGAGAGATGCGACACGACCGCTGTCGAACGACAGCGATCTTGACGCACAACGCGTGCCGACCGGACCCCGACCGACACGCGTGCGACCCGGCCGGAGCGCGTCACACGCCGGCGGGCACCGCCACCCTCGTCAGTCGCACCGGCACGGCCTTCGACACCGGGGTGTTGCTGCCGATCGCCGCGCTGTCGAGCGGCACGAGCACGTTCGCCTCGGGGAAGTACGCCGCCGCACACCCGCGGGCGCTCGGGTACGCGACGACCCGGTAGTCCCGGAGCACCCGCTCGACGTCGTCGTCCCACACGGTCTCGATGTCGACCGTGTCCCCGTCCGTCAGCCCGAGCTCGACCAGGTCGTCCGGGTTCACGAAGACGACGTGGCGGCCCTTCTTGATGCCGCGGTACCGGTCGTTCAGGCTGTAGATCGTCGTGTTGTACTGGTCGTGCGAACGCAGGGTCTGCAGCAGCAGGGTGCCCTCGGGTCGCTCGACGGGCTCGAGCTCGTTCACGGTGAGCATCGCCTTGCCGGTCTCCGTCGCGAAGGTCCGCGAGTCGCGGGGGCCGTTCGGCAGGACGAAGCCCTCCTTGCTGCCGGCGCGGCGGGAGTAGTCGTCGAAGCCCGGTACGACGTGGCTGATGTGGTCGCGGATCACGTCGTAGTCGTCGCGCATGCCCTGCCAGTCGACCGGCACCCGGTCGCCGAGGGTGGCCTTCGCCAGCTCGCAGACGATCGCGACCTCGGACAGCAGGCCGGGGGCGACCGGCGGGACCTGGCCGTGGCTGCCGTGCACCGAGCACACGGTGTCCTCGACGGAGACGAACTGCGGGCCGGCGGCCTGCACGTCGATCTCGGTGCGGCCCATCGTCGGCAGGATCAGGGCCTCCTCGCCCACGACGGCGTGCGACCGGTTCAGCTTCGTCGACACCTGGACGGTCATCTCGGTGCCACGGAAGGCGGCCTCGGCGAGCTGGCTGTCGGAGATCGCGGCGACGAGGTTGCCGCCCATGCCCATCCAGAACTTGATGTCCCCGCGCTGCATGGCCGTGATGCCCTTGAGCGCATCGACCCCGTGCGCACGCGGCGGCTCGAAGTGGAACTGCTTCGCCAGGGCGTCGAGGAACGAGTCCGGCATCTGTTCCCAGATGCCCATCGTCCGGTCGCCCTGCACGTTGCTGTGCCCGCGGATCGGTGAGGCGCCGGCGCCCGGACGCCCGATGTTCCCGCGGAGCAGCAGGAGGTTGATGATCTCCTTGATCGTGTCGACGGACTTGGTGTGCTGGGTTATGCCCATCGCCCACGTGATGATGGTCCGCTCGGAGTGCAGGTAGCGCTCGGCGAGCTCGTCGATCTCCTCGACGGTCAGCCCGGTGGCGCGGACGACCTCGTCGTCGTCGACCTGCAGGATGTGCTCGACGAACGCGTCGTACCCGCTCGTGTGCGCGTCGATGAACGCGCGGTCCACCACCCCGGGGGTCTTCTGCTCGGCGAGCACGACGCGCTTCGCGAGCGCCTGCAGGAGCGCCATGTCCCCGCCGAGCCGGATCTGCAGGAACTGGTCGGCGATCTGCGTGCCGTGGCCGACGACGCCGCGGACGCGCTGCGGGTTCTTGTAGCGGCGGAGCCCCGCCTCGGGCAGCGGGTTCACCGCGACGATCTCGGCACCGTTCTTCTTGGCGTCCTCGAGCGCGGTGAGCATGCGCGGGTGGTTCGTGCCGGGGTTCTGCCCCATCACGATGATGAGCTCGGTGTGCTCGAAGTCGTCGTACGCGATGGTCGACTTGCCGATGCCGACGACCTCGGCCATCGCCAGGCTCGTCGACTCGTGGCACATGTTCGAGCAGTCGGGCAGGTTGTTGGTGCCGAACGCCCGGACGAACAGCTGGTAGACGAAGGCGGCCTCGTTCGAGGTGCGCCCGGACGTGTAGAACGACGCCTGGTCGGGGGAGTCGAGACCGTTGAGCTTGTCCGCGATGATCCGGAAGGCCCGCTCCCAGCTGACGGGCTCGTAGTGGTCCCCGCCGGCGGGCTTCCACACCGGCTCGGTCAGGCGCCCCTGCTGCCCGAGCCAGTACTCGGTCCTGTCGGCCAGGTCGTGGACCGAGTGCTCCGCCCAGAACGTGCGCGGCACGAGCACCGGCGTCGCCTCCCACACGACCGCCTTGGCGCCGTTCTCGCAGAACTCGGCGGTCTTGCGCTTGTCCGGGTCCGGCCAGGCGCAGCTCATGCAGTCGAACCCGCCCTTCTGGTTGAGCGACAGCATGAGCTTGGCGGTGCGGGCCGCCCCGAGCTGCTCGAGCGCGGGGCCCATCGAGTGCAGGACACCGGGCACGCCCGCCGCCCAGTCCTTCGGCTCGCCGACGGTCATCTCGGCGTCGGTCACGTCGTCCTTCGGGGGCTGTTCGGTCACGGTGCGCTCACGGTCTCTCGAGGGGCTGGTGCTGGTTCGGTGATGCGTTCGGGGCGGCTGTAGACGACCATGCTCTGGCCGCGCAGGAAGCCGACGATCGTGATGCCGACCTCCTTCGCCAGGTCGACCGCGAGCGACGACGGGGCGGAGACGGCGGCGAGCACGGGGATGCCCGCCATCGAGGCCTTCTGGGTCAGCTCGAAGCTCGCACGCCCGGAGACCATGAGGACGGTCCCACTCAGCGGCAGACGTCCTTCCTTCACGGCCCACCCGACCACCTTGTCGACGGCGTTGTGCCGGCCGACGTCCTCACGGAGCACGAGCATGCGGCCCGTCGCGCCGTCGAAGAGCGCGGCCGCGTGCAGCCCGCCGGTCTTCTCGAACACGTCCTGGGCCTCACGCAGCCGGTCGGGGAACGTCGCCAGCAGCGCCGGGTCGAGCACGAGGTCGTCGTGGTGCACCGCGTGCTGCGAGGTCGTCCGCACCGCGTCGATGCTCGCCTTGCCGCACAGGCCGCACGAGCTCGTCGTGTAGAACGCGCGCTCCAGGCTCGGATCCGGTGCCGGGACGCCGAGCGCGAGCGTCACGTCGAGCACGTTGTAGGTGTTGAGCCCCTCGTCCGTCGCCCCGGCGCAGTAGCGGGCGGCGGCGAAGTCGTCGCCGCGGGCGATCACGCCCTCGGACACCAGGAATCCGGCGGCGAGGTCGACGTCGTTGCCCGGGGTGCGCATCGTGATCGCGAGCGAGTTCCCGCCGACGCGGATCTCCAGCGGCTCCTCGACGGCGAGCAGGTCGTCGCGCACCGACCGGGACGTCGCGACGGTGATGCGGGTGACGCGCTTCCGCGCCGTGATCCGGCTCATGCTCCGGGTCTACCACCCATGCCCGGCACCCGCCAGGGCGGTGCGCTCCCGGTCGGCGCGGCTGAGCCGGTCCTCAGGCCGGCAGGCGGAGCGGCGGGCCCGCGTCGGTCAGACCCACGGCAGTCGGACGGGAGGCACGTCCTCGCCCGCCACGCCGCCCCCGGCCGGCACGACCATCAGTCCGTCCGCATCGGCCAGGCCGCGCAGCATCGCCGACGTCTGGTGGGACGCCGGCACGACGCCGTCCGGCGTGGTCCGGTAGGCGAGCACCAGCCCGCCGGGGCGGTCGTTCGGTACGGCGACCGCGAGCCGCACCGACCCCGTCGGCTCGAGCGGGCGACCGAGCAGCCCGGCGACGAGCGGCCCGCCGAGCAGCACGAGCCCGACCATCGCGGCCATCGGGTTGCCGGGCAGGCACAGGTACACCGTCGTCCCGCGTCGCGCCAGCAGCATCGGGCGCCCGGGCCGTACGTCGACACGGTCGACGAGCAGCTCGGCCCCGATCCGGTCGAGCGCTCCGCGGACGTGGTCCGTCGACGACCCCGCGGTGCCGCCGGTCGTGACGACGAGGCGCTCGCGGGCCGCGTCGAACACCCGGGCGGTGGTGTCGGCGTCGTCCGCCACTCGCTCCGCGGCGACCGGCTCGGCGCCGTACGTGCGGAGCACCGTCGGCAGCGTCTGCGTGAACACGTCGCGCACCTGCCCGGGGCGTGGGACGCCCGAACCGACGATCTCGTCCCCGAGCACCGCCACCCGCACGGTCGGGGCGGGGGCGACGAGCACGTCGTCGACGCCGGACGCGGCGGCGAGGGCGACCCGGGGTGGGGTGAGCACGGTCCCGCGGGTGACGAGCACCTGACCGACGGCGACCTCCTCGCCGGCGGGCCGGACGTGACGACGCGTGGACGACGTGTGGCGGACCAGGCGGCCGTGGACGTCGACGGCGGCGTCCTCCGAGCGCACCACGGCCTCCGTTCCGGGCGGGACCGGCGCCCCCGTGGTGATGGGCCGGGCCTGCCCGGCGGCCAGTCGCTCGGTGGCGGGGAGGGCTCCGGCGACGATCCCGGCACA
>NZ_RBLU01000116.1 GCF_003989515.1 Curtobacterium sp. HSID17257 | reverse complement strand
TCGAGCACCGCCAGCGCCGCGGCCGTGATGTCCTCGGGCTCCGCCATCCGGCCGATCCCGGCGTCGTCGCCCGTCAGCGCACCGACCACCGGGCCGACGAAGTGCACCCCGCGGTCCCGGAGCGTCCGGACGTTCGCCCGCGTCGCCGGGTGCTCCCACATCTGCGGGTGCATCGCGGGGGCGACCACCACGGGTGCCTCGGTCGCGAGCAGGGTCGTCCCGAGCAGGTCCCCGGCCAGGCCGTGCGCCATGCGTGCCAGGGAGTCCGCGGTCGCCGGCGCCACGACCACCAGGTCCGCCCGACGGCCCAGCGCGACGTGACGCACCTCGGCGACGTCGTCCCAGACGCTCGTCGTGACGGGGTTCCGGCTCAGCGCCTCGAGCGTCGGCAGCCCGACGAAGCGGAGCGCCCCCTCGGTCGGGACGACGTGCACGTCGTGGCCGCGCTTGACGAGGTCGCGGACGACCCCCACGGCCTTGTACGCGGCGATGCCCCCGGTGATCCCGACGACGACGGACAGACGGCGACCTGCTGCAGCATCCACGCCGGTCACGCTACCCGGAGCGCCGTGCGAGGATCGAGCCCATGTGCACCGTCGTCGTCCGCGTCGACCCCGCCGCCGAGTGGCCCGTCACCGTGCTGGCGCTCCGTGACGAGTCGCCCGAGCGCCCCTGGGACCCGCCCGCCGCCTGGTGGCCCGACCTCGACCCGACCGTCCGCGGCGTCCGTGACCGCTCCGCCGGCGGTGCCTGGCTCGCCGCCTCGGACGCGGCGGGACTCGCGGTCGTCCTGAACCGCGCCGAGCCCGTGCCGAGCGAGGACGGGACGTGGACCACCCGCGGTGTGCTGCCGCTCGACGCCCTGACCGGTGCGGCCCCGGGACCCGACGGCCCGCTCCCGACCACCCGCGCGTTCAACCTGGTGCGGGCCACGGCCGAGGGCGCCGCCGTCGACACGTGGGACGGTACGGCGGTCCGGACGACCGAGCTCGGGCCGGGTGTGCACATGGTCACCCACGGCGCGCCGGACGACCCCGCCGCGCCGCGGATCGGTCGGTGGCTCGAGGCCTTCCGCGCCGCTCCGGCACCGGTGGGTCCGCCCGTCCTCGGCCCCGTCGACGAACTCCGGACGGCCGACCACGGCGAGGACGCCGGCGACGGGTGGAGCGGGTGGTTCGGCGTGCTCGCGGAGTCCGCCGCGCTGCCGGCCGACCACCCGGACGCGATCCTCCGCGACGCGGTCGAACCGGACGGGCACGTCGCGACGCTGTCGGTCGTCGCCGCCGCGGTCGCACCCGGTCGGACGGTGCTGCAGCACGCACGGCTCGCCCACCCCGGGCGCCTCGACGGGACGGTCGAGCTGCACCGGGCCTGAGGGACGGCGCTGCCACTGCGGCTCACCCACCCCAGCGTCGGCCACACCCGATCCGGCCCGGCGTCCCTCGATGCTGTGAGGAGCAGCAGCGCTCCGGGCGGTCCGGTCGTGGTCCGGCGGCGTACGGTCCCCGTCGTGACCCCGACCACCCGGCCGTCCCCGCGCACCCACGCGGTCGACGGCGCTCCCGCAGTGCTCCGCCGCCACCGCGGTCGAACCGTCCTCGCGACGGCCCTCGCCGCCCTCACCGCGCTCGCCCTCGTCGGGTGCAGCGAGGACTCCTCGCTCGCCGCCACGCCGTCGCCGAGCACGACCGGCCGTGCCTGGGACCACGCCCCGGGGGAGCGGATCGTCGTGATCGGCGACTCGGTGAGCGGTGGGCACGGGCTGACACCGGAGCAGTCCTGGCCGGCGCTCCTGGCCCGGACCGAACGCTGGCAGCTGACGAACCTGTCGTGCGACGGCGCCGGCGTGGTGGCCACAGGGAACCAGGACGAGTGCGCCAGCGCGTACCCGGGGCTCGTGAAGCGCGCGGTCGACCTGCGACCCCGGGTCGTGTTCGTGCAGGCGAGCTCGAACGACCTGGGCGAGGACGACGCCCAGGTGACGAGCGCCACCGACCAGCTCGTGGCCCTGGTGCACCGCGACCTGCCCGGGGCCCGGGTGGTGGGCCTGAGCGCGGTCTGGAACGAGCAGGACCCGCCCACGCAGCTCGCGACGATCTCGCACGCCCTGCAGCGGGCGATCCGGCGCGACGGCGGTACCTACGTCGACATCGGGCAGCCGCTGGCCGGACACCCCGAGTGGATGCAGTCCGACGACGTGCACCCGACCGCCCGGGGGCAGCGTGCCCTCGAGGCGGCGGTGATCGACGCGTTCGCGCGGGACCACCTGCGGTTGTGACGGCGACGGAGCCCAGGGCGGGGGAGCCTCCAGGCCGACGACGCCGACGCCGACGCCGACGCCGACGCCGGTACCGGTGCCGGTGCCGGTGCCGGTGCCGGCGACCGTGCCGGGCCGTCGGTCAGGCGGGCGCGCGCGTGTCGGTGAGGTCCTCGGCGACCGTCCAGAGCGACCGGGCGAGGTCCGAACTGCGGGCGGACCGCGGCACCGAGACGGTCGTGGTCGGTCCGGTCAATCCGCCGAACCCGGACGGCCCGTAGTACGCGCCACCCACCGCGGCCGGCCCGACGGCTGCGTACAGCAGCGGTTCCGCACCCTGCTCGACCGCCTGGGTGAAGGGGAGCGCGCGGTCGCTCGCGCGCACCGGCCGGTCGCGGCCGAGCGAGCGGCCGGTGGACTGCAGGTTCGTCCGCGTGTACCCGGGGTGCGCCGCGGTGCTGACGAGCGGCCAGTCCCGCTCGACGGACAGGCGGTGCAGGTGCAGGGCGAGCAGCAGGTCGGCGAGCTTCGACTGGGCGTACGCGCGCCAGCCGTTGTAGCCGTGCTCCCACTGCAGGTCGGCGAAGCGGATGCTGCCCGGGATCGCCGCGAGGCTCGACATCGTCGCGACGCGCGGGGGCCGTGGGTCGTCGCTGCCCGAGGCCGTGCCGAGCAAGGTCGGCAGCAGCAGGTTCGTGAGCGCCAGGTGTCCCAAGAAGTTCGTGCCGAACTGCAGCTCGAAGCCGTCCGCGGTCTCGAAGCGCTCGGGCGGGGCCATCACGCCGGCGTTGTTCACCAGCACGTGCAGGGGTCGACCGTCGTCGGCGATGCCCGCGGCGAACCGGCGGACGCTGCCGAGGTCGGCGAGGTCGAGCTCCCGGACCTCGAGGTCGGCGCCCGGGTGCTCCCGTCGGATCTCGGTCGCGGCGTCCTCGCCCTTCGCGGTGGTGCGGACGGCGAGCACGACGCTCGCTCCGGCACCGGCGAGGCGCTTCGCGGTCTCCTTGCCCGTGCCGCTGTTCGCGCCGGTCACGACGATGCGACGGCCGGTCTGGTCGGGGATGTTCGACATGCGCGGGACCGTACGCGCGGGGGCTGGCCGACTCCTGCGCACCGTGGTAGATTGATGCAAACGCATCGACCAGGAGGCGCACATGAGCAACGCATTCGGCACCGGCCGTCCCTCGGACGTCCCGCCGCCCGCACCCGAGCGCATCGGTCCGGTGCAGCTCGGCCTCGACACCTTCGGTGACGCCACCGAACTCGCCGACGGCTCGCTGCAGTCCGACGCGCAGAGCATCCGCAACGTCGTCGACCAGGCCGTGCTCGCCGACCAGGTCGGCATCGACTTCATCGGCGTCGGGGAGCACCACCGCGAGGACTTCGTCGTCAGCGCCCCCGAGGTCGTCCTCGCCGCCATCGCTGCCCGCACCTCGTCGATCCGCATGGGTTCCGCCGTCACCGTGCTGTCGTCGGACGACCCGGTCCGCGTGTACGAGCGCTTCGCCACCGTCGACGCGCTGTCCGACGGTCGCGCCGAGGTGATCCTCGGCCGCGGCTCCTTCACCGAGTCCTTCCCGCTGTTCGGCTACGACCTGTCCGACTACGAGGTCCTCTTCGAGGAGAAGCTGCAGCTCTGGAACGCCCTGCGCGGCGGGGACGCCGTCACCTGGTCGGGCACGAAGCGCGCGGCGCTCGTCGACCAGGACGTCTTCCCGAAGCTCGAGCACGGCCCCATCCCCACCTGGATCGGCGTCGGCGGCTCGCCGCAGTCGGTCATCCGTGCGGCCTCGTACGGCCTGCCGCTGTTCCTCGCGATCATCGGCGGGCAGCCCGCCCAGTTCGCCCCGTTCTCGCGGCTGTACCGGCAGGCGCTCACGCAGCTCGAGCTCCCGCAGCAGCCCATCGCCATGCACTCGCCCGGCTTCGTCGCCGAGACCGACGAAGAGGCCGCCGAGCGGTACTGGCCGTACCACAAGGCCGTCACCGACCGCCTGGGCCGCGAGCGCGGCTGGCCGCCCCTCGACACCGCCCGGTACCAGGCCGGTCTGTCCGCCGGTGGGTCGCTGTACGTCGGGTCGCCGGAGACGGTGGCGCGGAAGATCGCGCGCAACATGCGGATCCTCGGCGTCACGCGCTTCGACATGCGCTACGCCACGGGTCGCCTGCCGCACGCGGACATGATGCGGTCGATCGAGCTCTACGGCACGCGTGTCGCACCGCGGGTGCGCGAGCTGCTCGCCGAGCCGGTGCCGGTGCCGTAGGCGGAAGCCGCCTCGGGGCGGGCCGGTGCGGCCGGGAGGCGCGCCCCGCCCCCGCCGCGTCGGCTCACGGCAGCGCCGGGTACCGTCCAGGGCATGTCGCCCCGTCCCAACACCGTCGAGCGTCGGTTCCGTGGTCGCATCATGGGCGTCGGCACGACGTCCGGCGTGCGGTTCGTCGTCGGCATGTGGGAGCAGTCGCCGTTCGGAGCCTTCACGGACGTCTTCGTGGAGCAGCCGGACGGGTCGAGCGTGCTCCTCGCTCCGGACGAGATCGTCGCCGCGTACGTCTCCGGTACCTACCGCTTCGACACGGTGTCGGTGGTCGACATCAGCGCCCGCCGCACCGCTCGTGGTCTCGAGCTCGACGCCGGCCCGCTCCGCGCCTCGATCGACGTCGGGGCCATCTCGCCGCTCGGGCGCGTGCTCCGCATCGTGCCGAAGCCGATCGCCCGCGACCCGCGGTGGCTCAGCGTGATCGACCCGGTCGCACGACTGGTCGCTCCCGGCGCGGGCACGGCCGGGACCGCCGGAGGTGGCCGCCGCGAGTACTACGGCGTGACCGGGGCGCACGACGTCACCGCCGTCACGGGGTCGTGGGCGGGGGAGCCGCTGGGGTCCCTGGCTCCGCTCGACCCGCCCGTGGCGTTCGGCTTCGCGTCGATGCCGCGCGTCCCGCAGGTCGTCGATGTCGAGACGACGATCCGCGAGCCCGCCGCCTGACCCACGCCGCTGCCTTCGGCTCCGCGGCGCGTGGCTGAGCGGTGGGGCGGAGCGTGCTCGTGCCCGTTCCTTCCCATGACGAGCGCGGTACCTGATCGTTCCGGGCACACCTCCTGTTCCCGGAAGGCCAGGTGTGCCCGTTCTCGCCAGGTACGCCCGTTCCCACCCGCCACGACGAGCGCCGCCTGACCCACGCCGCTGCCGCTCGCGCCGCGGCGGGCAGGTCCCAGCGACGAGGGGCACACTGGCGGGAACGGAACGCGCCCGGGCAGTGCCCGGCCGGACGTCGAGCACAACGGGGCGCACGACGAACAGGAGCATCATGACCGACACGCAGGCAGACCACCGCGCAGCCATCTCGGACATCGTCCACGGCGCCCGAACCGCCCTGCTCACCACCGTCAGCGACGACGGCAACCTGCACGCCCGACCCCTCGCCGTGCAGGACAAGGCGTTCAACGGGACCCTGCGCTTCCTGGTGCAGGACGGCAGCGAGAAGGTGGAGGACATCGCGCGGAACCCGCACGTCAACGTCGCCATCGAGTCGCAGGGCGGGTACCTTTCGATCGCGGGCACGGCGACGGTCACCCGCGACGAGTCCGTCATCGACGAACTGTGGTCCCCGTTCGCCGAGGCGTGGTTCCCGGACGGCCGGCAGGACCCGACCATCCGACTCCTCACCGTCGAGGGTGACTCGGTCGAGTACTGGACGCAGGACGCCGGCCCGGTCGGCAGCCTCGTGCAGACGCTCAAGGCCGCGATCGGCAAGCAGAGCCAGCCCGACACCGGCCACCACGGCACCGTCGAGCTCTAGCCCGTCCCCCTTCCGCAACACGCAACGTCGGCGGTTGCTCGCAGCGGTACAGCCCTGCGAGCAACCGCCGACGTTGCGTCCCGCGAGCCTTCCGCGCGCGCCGGGGTCAGGGCGGGCCGAGCAGCCAGAGCACGGCGACGAGCACCGGCTGCCCGAGCAGCGCACAGCTCACGAACGTCCAGCGCATCCAGGGCCGGGCGACGAGCTCGGGGGAGCCGAACAGCGGCGCGAGCGGCATGAGGAGCCGCGGGGTCGACGCCATCGGCAGCGACACCGCGAAGACGTAGAGCGCGTACGCGGCGGAGTACAGCACCGTCGTGGAGCCGAGCGCACGGGTCGACCGACGCAGCAGCCAGACCGGGTACGCCACGAGCAGGAACACCACGATGAGGACCCCGCCGACCCCGAGCCACCGGCCCGCGATGAGGAACCAGGGCGTCATCGGCGTGAACTCGACCCGTCCGATGAAGTTGACCCACCAGGACATCTCGGTCTCGAGGTAGGCGTCCGGCCGCCCCGTGACGTGCGCGGCGACGACCGGCCACGCCAGCCCTGCCGCGGCCATCACCACGCCAGCCACGACGACCCGGACGCGTTCCGCCACCGGGAAGGCGTCGAGGGACCGCACGCCCGTGCCGGCCGCGGCCCGCCTGACGCGCAGCCAGCGGACGAGGGCGACGACCCCGAGCAGGAGCGGCAGTGCGAGCGCCCCGGGACGGGTGAACGCCGCGACGACCCCGAGCACCGTCAGGAGGCCGTAGCGGCGGCGTTCGAGGGCGAGCAGCGCGCCGAACGTCAGCGCCAGGAAGGTGCTCTCCGCGTAGCCGACCTGGAGCAGGAACGACAGCGGACCGCACGTGAAGAAGAAGACCGCCCACATGCCCGCCGCGTTCCCGGCACGGTCGCTCACCAGTCGGTGCAGGAGGAACGTCGCGACGAGCCCGGCGGCCAGGGCCACCAGCGGTGCCCCCACCGTGAACGGTACGCCGGTGGAGGCCGTGAGCATCCGGATGGCGAAGGGGAACGCCGGCAGGAAGGCCCAGGCGTTCTGGGCGACGTGCCCGGCGGCGTCGAGGGGCAACGCGGTCGGGTAGCCGTGCACCGAGATCTGCTCGTAGTACTGCCCGTCCCAGGCGGTGAGGAACGACCCGAAGCCGTGCTCGTTCCCCCAGATGGCGTTGTCCGGCATCTGCCGCGCCATCAGCGGGTAGGCGAGCGCCAGCCAGACCGTGGACACGAGACGTCCACCACCCCATACCGCGAGCACCGCGGCCCACACGGGCAGGCTCGTCGCCAGGTCGACGACGCGTCGTCGACCGTTCGCGAGCGTCCCGGTGACGGCGCCGTCCGTGCGGCTCACCGGCCCGCTCCGGCGGGCGCAGGGCTCGTGGTGGGCACGTCCAGAGCGTACCGACCGGCGCCTGGCACCCTCCGGCACGCGGGGGTACGCGGCCACACCGCACCGGACGGGAGGCGCGTCACCCGTTCTGCAGACCGGAACGACCCCGGCGGGTGGTCGGCCACCGTCGCGTGGCCGGTCCTAGCCTGGGGGCTCCTGCCCGACGGACGAGCGCGTTCGCTGCGGGACCGCCGGGGGCAGGTCACGTCCTACGACCCACGAGGAGCCACCGTGCCGAAGACCGCCATCGTCACCGAGAACGCCCCGGCCCCGGCCGGCCCGTACAGCCAGGGGATCGTGGCGAACGGGTTCCTGTACACCGCCGGGTTCGGGCCGCAGGACCCGGCGACCGGGGAGACGGCTGAGGACGTCGCCGGTCAGACCGCGCAGGTGCTGGCCAACGTGGCCGCCGTCCTCGCCGAGCACGGCGCGACCCTCGACGACGTCGTGAAGTCGACGGTCCACCTCGAGCACTCGGACCGCGACTTCGCGGCCTTCAACGAGGAGTACGCGAAGCACTTCTCGGAGCCGTACCCGGTCCGCACGACCGTGCAGTCGCACCTGGCCGGGATCCTCGTCGAGATCGACGTCGTCGCGGTGCTGCCCAGCGCCTCCTGACCGGCCGCCGGCGTCCGGGTCCCTGAGCGGAACCTCACGCGGGCCCGTTCCCCCGAGGCGCGCTCCTGCCCGCGCGCCGGATCCCGGTGCCCGGGGTCGCGCCGGTCAGGCGCCCGTCTCGGAGCACCGCGATGCCGGCGACCAGCACGTCGTCCGTCCCGACCGCGGTGGCCGTC
The DNA here is from genome assembly GCF_003989515.1 of Curtobacterium sp. HSID17257. Lineage (GTDB taxonomy): Bacteria > Actinomycetota > Actinomycetes > Actinomycetales > Microbacteriaceae > Curtobacterium. The sequence continues at coordinate 1,428 of NZ_RBLU01000116.1, read as the reverse complement.
GGGTCGTCGTAGGTCGAGCGTGCCGCCACCCGCTCGGGGTCGACCACCGCGAGGTCGGCGACCGCACCGGCACGCACCACCCCGCGGTCGCCGAGCCGCAGGTGCTCGACGGCGGTGGTGGACAGGTGCCGCTGCGCCTCCGACCAGGAGAGCAGCCCGGCGCGCACGAAGTCGCCGAGGTACCGCGCGACCGTGCCTGCTGCGCGAGGGTGCGGGTGCGTGCCGACGTGGATGCCGTCCGAGCCCGCGGTGTGCCCGGGGTGCCGCACGAGCGGTGCGAGGTCGGCGGGGGACCGGGGGTGCGGGACCCGCATGATCGCCGTCACCTGCAGTGCGGAGGCGACGAGCAAGTCGATCGCCAGCTCGACGGGTTCGGTGCGGCGAGCGGCGGCTGCGTCGGTCAGGGTCAGGCCCTGCAGGTCGTGGTGCGCGGGTGACGGCACGTGCGACAGGGTGACCTGGTCGGCCCACCCCGGCCCGAGGTCGGGCCGCGCGGTGACCCGTTCGAGGACGGCCGCCCGGACCCGGTGACGACCGGCGTCGTCGGCGACCGCGCGGGCCAGGTCGTCGGTGCCGGGTCGCGCGAGCGCGGCGGGGAGCAGCAGCATCGACAGGATGGTGCAGCCGCGCGAGTACGGGTAGCTGTCGAAGGTCAGCGGGACGCCGTCCGCCGCCAGGTCGTCGAGCAGGCCGAGGGCGGTGTCGACGGGGGCGTGCAGGTGTGACACGTGCGCCCGGACCCCGCTCGACCGGACGATCGCGGCGACCTCGTCGAGTCCCTCGCCCAGGTTCGCCTCGTACCCGCCGCGGACGTGCGAGACGTAGATCCCGTCGACGGCCGCGACCTCCGCGCAGAGCGCCGCGAGCTCGGCGGTGTCGGCGTACAGCCCCGGCACGTAGTCGAGCCCGGTGGCGAGACCGAGCGCTCCCTCGGCGAGCCCGCGGCGGACGAGCGCGCGCACGGCGTCGGTCTCCTCGGCGCTCGCGGGGCGGTCCTCGTCGCCGAGCACCTCGTGCCGGACCGTCCCCGCCGGCACGAGGGTCGCGACGTTCACGGGCGTCGAGCCGTCGTACGTCGCCAGCAGGCCGGCGATGCCGCCGCCGCGGTACCGGGGGTGCGGACCGTCGATCGCCGCGAAGTACCGCCCCGCCCACGTGCCGTCGCCCGGGGCCGGGCCGACGCCGTCCTGGCCGGTGACGATCGTCGTGACGCCCTGGCGGAGCAGCGCGAGCTGGACGTCCTCGTCGAAGACGCGCGACCCGGCGTGCGAGTGCGCGTCGACGGCCCCGGCGAGCACGGCACGCCCACCGCAGTCGACCGTGCGGACGTCGTCGGGCGTGGACGGTCCCGATCCGACCGCGGCGATCCGGCCGCCCTCGACGAGCACGTCGGCGCGGTGCAGCCCGTCCGGGCCGACGACCGACCCG
>NZ_RBLU01000115.1 GCF_003989515.1 Curtobacterium sp. HSID17257 | reverse complement strand
CCCGGCAGCGGGGTCCGGAGCCGGCCGCCCACCGGGCAGACCGAACTCCTGGAAGGCGATCCGCTCCTCCAGGCCGTACACCGCGCGCCCCGTGACGGACCGGATGATCGATGCGTTCCGCCAGGCGCCCATCCCGAGGTCGGGCGCGGTCAGCCCGTGCGTGTGCTCCTCGGCGTTCTGCACCCAGATCCGACCGCCGATGGTGTCGACGTGCAGGTCGCGCGCGACGGCGAAGCGTCCGCGGTCGTCGCGCGCCACCAGGTGCTCGACGGGCCCGAGGAAGTGCGGCGTCCTCGGCCGGTACCCGGTCGCGAGGACGAGGCGGGCGACCTCGTGCACCGCCTCGGTGCCGAGCTGCGCGTGCCGGAGCGTCAGGCGGAAGCGGTCCTGCTCCGGCAGCCACTCGGCGGCGACGACGCTCGTGTCCGTCCGGAGCGTCGTCGGGACCGGGCCCCGGGCGCTGATCCGGTAGAGGGTGTCGTAGACCTCGTCGACCAGGTCGGCGCTGATGCCCTTGTAGAGCCCACGCTGCTCGCGACCGAGACGATCGCGGACGTCGGTCGGCAGGGCGTGGAAGTGGTCGGTGTACTCGGGGCTCGTCATCTCGAGGGTGAGCTTGGTGTCCTCCATCGGGAAGAACCGCGGTGACCGGGTGATCCAGTCGAGGCGGTACCCGCCGTCGCGGATGCCCTCGAGCAGGTCGCGGTAGACCTCGGCGGCGGACTGCCCGCTGCCGATGACGGCGATCGAGTCGGCACCCCGGAGCGCGTCGCGCGCCGGCAGGTAGCCCGCGGAGTGCACGACCGGACCGTCGAGGTCCCGGAGCGCCTCGGGCACCGCGGGTCCGGTGCCGATGCCGAGCACGACGTGCCGCGCCACGTACCGCTCGGGCCTGTCCGGCGTCTCGGCGTGGACGGTGAACAGGTCGGCGTCCTCGTCGTGCTCGACGGCGACGACGCGACGGCCCCAGCGCAGTGTGTCGAGCCGTTCGGCGGCCCACCGGCAGTACGCGTCGTACTCCACCCGCAGGGGGTGGAAGTCCTCGCGGATGTAGAAGGGGTAGAGCCGGCCGGTCTCCTTGAGCCAGGCGAGGAACGAGAAGGGCGACGTCGGGTCCGCCATGGTCACGAGGTCGGCGAGGAACGGCACCTGGATGGTGGCGTCGTCGAGCATCATGCCGTGGTGCCAGGCGAAGCCGTCCGCCTGGTCGAGGAAGACCGCGTCGAGGTCGTCGAGCGGGTCGGTCAGGCAGGCGAGCCCGAGGTTGAAGGGGCCGATGCCGATGCCGACGATGTCGTGGACACGTCCGACGTCGGTGGCGGTGGCGGTGCCGGTGCTGGTGCTGGTGCTCGTGCTGGCGGTGGTCATCGGGCCGCTCCCGTCGTCGTGCCGACGTGCCCGTCGACGAGGTCGGCGTGCAGCCGCGCCGCGGTGCGGACCACGTGGTCGAGCGATGCCACGACCTGCTCCGCGCTGGTGGTGGGGTTCAGCAGGGTGAGCTTGCTGCACGGACGGCTGTCGATCACGGTCTTCGCGACGAGCACCCGCCCCTCGGCGAGCAGGGCCGCGCGCAGCGGGGCGACGAGCGCGTCGGCCTCGGCGTCGGACACCCCGTCCGGCTGCCAGCGGAACAGCACCGTGCTCAGCTGCGTCGGCGCGACGAGCACGAGGTCCGGGTGTGCCGTGACGTGCTCGTGCACCCGCTCGGTGACGTCGAGCACGGTGTCGAACGCCTGCCCGATCGCCTCGGCGCCGCTCGCCCGGAGCGTCGCCCAGAGCTTCAGGGCATCGAAGCGCCGGGTCGTCTGCAGGGACTTGTCGACCTGGTTCGGCTCGTCGGCGTCCTCCGGGTTGAGGTAGTCCGCGTACCACGAGGCCCGGCGCAGGTCCTCCGGGTCGCGGACGAGCAACGCGCTCGACGACACCGGCTGGAAGAACGACTTGTGGAAGTCGGCCGTGACGCTCCGCGCGCGTTCGATGCCGTCGAGCAGGTGCCGACGGGTCGGGGACACCAGCAGCCCGCAGCCGTACGCGGCGTCGACGTGCAGCCAGACGTCCTCGAGGTCGCACACGTCGGCGATCGCCTCGAGGGGATCGATGCAGCCCCGGTCGGTCGTGCCCGCGGTGGCGACCACGGCCATCGGGGTCCGCCCCTCGCGCCGGGCGTCGGCGATCGCGTGCGCCAGGGCGTCCGGTCGCATCCGGCCCGCGGCGTCGGCGGCGACGTCCATGACGGCGCGCTGCGGCAGGCCCAGCACCATCGCCGACTTCCGGACGCTGAAGTGACTCGACGCAGTGGCGAACACGACCAGGTCGTCGAGCGCCGACAGGCGTCCGGCGGGGCCCTGGGGCGCTGTCGTCGCCGCCTGGCGTGCCAGCAGGAGCGCGTGCAGGTTCGACTGGGTCCCGCCCGACGTGAAGACACCGTCCCCGGCGGTGAACCCGATCGTCCCGGTGACCCAGGTCACGACCCGGCGTTCGATCTCGGTACCGATGCGCGACTGGTCCCAGGTGTCGACCGACGGGTTCACGGCTGCGAGGACCGCCTCCGCGGCCACCGCGGGCACGGCGACCGGGCAGTTGAGGTGGGCGAGGTAGCCGGGGTCGTGGAACCAGACGGCCTCGGCGGTGAAGAGGTCGTCGACCTCGGCGACGGCGGCCCGGGCCGATCCGAGGGGTCGCGCGAGGTCGATCGCTGCGACCCGGTCGCGCAGGTCCGAGGCGGGCGTGTCGGTGGTCGGCGTCTCGACCTCGGCGAGCCGGTCAGCCGTGCGGTCGACGGCACCGTGGACGATGTTCCGGTACCGCTCGGAGGCGTCGGAGGTCAGGATCTCGAGCAGTGGCGTTTCGCTGTTCACGTTAGGTGAGGCTAACCTAACCGTATCGCGATCGGAACCTCGAACGGGGGAAGACCGTTCGTTCCACCTGATCGCGGCGTCGCCACCGGTACGCTCGTCGGGTGGACAGCACCGCGGCGGGGAGCGCCACCGTCGCCGTGATCGGCGCCGGTCAAGCCGGCCTGTCCGCCGCGCACCACCTACGCCGCCGGGGATTCCGGGCCCTGCGGGACGCCGAGGACGTGAGCGGCGCGCGTTCCGTGGTCGTCCTCGACGCGAACCCTCGGCCGGGAGGCGCGTGGCAGCACCGGTGGGCGTCGCTGCGGATGGCGACGGTGAACGGCATCCACGACCTGCCGGGCATGCCGCTCCCGCCCGTCGACCCCGCCGAGGCGGCCCGCTCCGCGGTCCCCCGCTACTTCGCCTCGTACGAGGCACACGAGGACCTCCCGGTGCTGCGCCCGGTGCGGGTCGGGTCGGTGACGCCCCTCGACGACCGCGCCGACGGACCGCTCACGGTGACGACCGACCACGGCTCGTGGCGCGTCCGGGCGATCGTCAACGCGACGGGGACGTGGAACACGCCGGTGGTGCCGGACGTCCCCGGCACCGCGACGTTCCTCGGCGAGCAGCTCCACGGTCGTGAGTACGTCGACGCCGAGCACTTCCGCGGGAAGCGCGTGGCGGTCGTCGGCGGCGGGATCTCCGCCGTGCAGCTCCTCGACGAGATCAGCCTCGTCACCTCGACCGTCTGGTACACCCGCCGTGAGCCGGTGTTCCTGCCGGGCGACTTCGTCCACGAGGTCGACGGTGTCGACGTGGAGCGGCGGGTCGCCGCCGACGTCCGGGCCGGGCGTCCTCCGGCGAGCATCGTCTCCTACACCGGACTGATCTGGACCGACGCCCTCCGTGCCGCCGCGCGGCGCGGCGTGCTCGAACGGCGGCCGATGTTCACGCAGGTCCGTCCGCACGGCGTCGTGGAGGCCGACGGCACCGACACCTCGATCGACGTCCTGCTCTGGGCGACCGGCTACCGCCCGGACCTCGACCACCTGGGACCGATGCACCTGCACGGCCCGCTCGGTGGCGTCCCGATGTCGGGCACGCAGGTGACCGGCGAGCCGCGCGTGCACCTCGTCGGGTACGGCCCCTCGCAGTCGACGGTCGGGGCGAACCGGGCCGGACGAGCCGCCGCCCGCGACCTGGACCGTTGGCTCACCGTCCACGAAGGCGCACCGGCGCACGCCTGACCAGGGACGGCGGGTGCCCCACACCGTGGTCGCAGCTTCAGGTGGTCGGTACCGGCGGCAGCTCGTGATCGGTCTCGGCGACGCGGGTGGCCTTCGCCGCGAGGCCCTGCAGCGGCCCCTCGAGCAACACCTTGTCCGCCACGTGGCGCAGGGCGAGGCCGAGCCGGGTGCGCGGGTAGGCGAACCGGACGATGCCGCGCGGGATCCCCTGCACGTCGTCGACGAGTGGTCGCATCCAGTCGTCGAACGCCGCGAGCGCCCCGTCGAGGTCCGCGCGGCTCGAGGTACGGCCCGCCACGGACGCAGCGAGCACGTACCCGCTGGTGAGGGCGAGCGACGCGCCACCACCGCCCATCGGCGTGACGCACCACGCCGCGTCACCCACGACGGCGACACGGCCCCGCCGCCAGACGGGCATCCGCACCTGGGTGAGCCGGTCGACGTAGACGTCCTCCGAGGTCGCGAAGCCGTCGAGCACCCGACGCGCCTGCCAGCCGGCGTCGGCGAAGCGTCCCTCGAGCCCGGTCTGCACCCGTGCACGGTCGGCACCGGTCACCCCGCCGTCCTCGCCGGCCCAGGCCAGGATCGCGCGGGTGGTGTCGTACGGGTCCGGACGCAGGTGCACCTGACGACCACCGACCGCGTTGTACCAGCGCCACCGTCGGTCGTCGGAGTCCGTGCGCGGGATCGTACCGAACGCCATCGTGACGCCGAGGTCCCGTTCGGAGACGTCACCGGGGTGGTCGAACACCAGCGCGCGGGTGGTGGACCGGACACCCTCGGCGACGACGAGCAGGTCCGCCCGGAGCGACCGGCCGTGGTCGGTGGTGACGGTGACGTGGCCGCGCGCGGTGTCGTCGACGTCGGTGATCCGCTCCCCGAAGACGAAGACCACCCCCTCGGGCAGTGCGTCGCGGACGGTACGGGCCAGGTCACCCCGGAGCACCTCGAGCTCGGCGGTGGCACCGTCCGGGCCCTCCGGCAGCGTCGCGGTGACCCGCCCGTCGGTGTCGACGAGCACCGTCCCGGTCTCGGTGGTGTTCACCGCACGGACGGCATCGGTCAGCCCCATCCGCTCGAGCACCTGCTTCGCGACGCCGCGCACGTCGACGTTCTGACCGCCGTCGCGGAAGGCCCGGGCGCGTTCGAGGACGGTGACCTCCCAACCGGTGTGCCGCAACCACCAGGCGGCGGACAGACCTGCGATGCTCGCCCCCGAGATCACTGCGTGTGGTGCGGACATGTCCTGCTCCTCGTGTGTTGCGCGGAGGGCCAGGACGCCGTCCGCTCATGCTTTACAGTAAAGCGACTTGATTGTGGAGGAACCTCGATGCCCGACGTCGACCCGCTCGAGACCGCCTGGAGCGAGGACGAGGTCGCCGTGATGCACCGACTCCGCGACTGGGCGGTCACGTTCGACGAGCTGAACCGGCACCTCGGCACGTGGGTGGGCCTGTCGCCCACCGACGCCAACGCCCTCGGGCAGGTGCTCTGGGCAGAACGAGCGGGCACGCCGCTGTCCCCCGCGCAGCTCGCGCGGCAGATCGGCATGACGTCCGGAGCGACGTCCGTGCTCGTCGACCGGTTGGAGGCTGCCGGCCACGTGACACGCCACCGGGAGAGCGCCGACCGACGCCGGGTGACCCTCCGCAGCACCGAGACCGCCCGTGCAGCGAACGAGGCGTTCCTCGGGTTCGCCGGACGAGAGGTCGCCGGCGCGCTGCGGGCGTCCGACGCCGACGAGGTCCGCGCGGCGCTGGCCTTCCTCGACCGCATGACGACGGCGGCGACCGCCGCCAACGGCCGGCTCGCCGGACACGAGCGCGGCGGGCGAGCCTGACGGGGTGCTCCGCAACGACGGAACCCCCTCCGAGCCGGAGCTCGGAGGGGGTTCTGCGGTGGTGACCCCAGCGGGATTCGAACCCGCGTTACCGCCGTGAGAGGGCGACGTACTAGGCCGCTATACGATGGGGCCGCACGTCCCGCTCGGGAGCGGGACACACTCGTTGTCGGACTCGGAGGCTAGCCACCTGTGGTGACCCCAGCGGGATTCGAACCCGCGTTACCGCCGTGAGAGGGCGACGTACTAGGCCGCTATACGATGGGGCCGTTCCGACAACCCGATAAGTATGGCACACGGCTCGCGCACTGCCAAAACGGGGCGTGTCGCCCGGGTGTGCCGCGCCTCCAGCCCGGCGTGCAGCGCCTCAGATCGTGAGCGTCTCACCGGGCCGGAGCACCACGAGTTCCCCGTCCCCGAGGGCCTCGCGCTGCCGGTCGGTGTGCATGGCGAAGCCGACCTCGGACAGCGTCGCCTCGTGCACCGGGTAGGCGCGCCGGGGCCCCACCGCCGCGATCCAGTCCATCATCTCCCCGACCTTGAGCCACGGTGCGCCGACCGGCGCAGCGAGGACCTCGACGGGGACCCCGGGCACCGTGTACGCGTCGCCGGGGTGGAAGAGACGACCGTCCACGAGCACACCAGTGTTGTCGACGAGGGGCACCGAGGAGTGGATGCGCTGGTGCCGGACCCCGTGGAAGTCGAGCGTGAAGGGGCCGACCTCCAGGTGGTCACCGTCACCGACCACCTGGACCGCGATCCCCGCGCCGGCGAGGGCCGCTCCCACGCCCGACGGCCCGAGGACCACCGCGTCCGGGTTGCGGTCGAGGATCCCGCGCAGCTGGTCCGGGGTCCCGTGGTCCGGGTGTTCGTGCGTGACCACGACGGCCACGACCCCCTCCACGTCGACCGGGCGGGTGAAGCCGCCGGGGTCGATGACGAGCCGCGCTGCGCCCTTCGCGACGACCTGGCAGGCGTGTTCGAGCTTCGTGACCTCCATGCCGGTGACCCTACGCGCGCGGTTGCGGCGTACGGCACGGATCCCGCAACGGTCGACCGCTGCCGCTGCCGCTGTCACTGTCGCTGTCGCCGCTGTCCCTGCCACGGGCCGAACGGCGGCGCGGCGATCTCGATCTCCTGCGGAGGTCGGGCGTGTCCTCGCTCGGACGGGGCATCTGCCCGGGAACGAGAAAAGCCCCCGGGATCTCCCGGGGGCTTTTCCTTCGAGCTGGGGTACCTGGACTCGAACCAAGAACGACGGTACCAGAAACCGCTGTGTTGCCAATTACACCATACCCCAAAAGGCCTGCTGGCCTTCCGTTCCCCGTTGTCCGGGGCACGATCAACTACTGTACAGCATCCCGGAGGTCCTCGAGACCACCCACGAGGTCCCGGTGCACCGCGGCGGCCGTCGAGGCACCGTGACCGGCCGCCACGACGAGCTGCTCGGGGCCCGGTGGGGTGACGTCGCCGACGGCGTACAGCCCCGGGACCCCGGTGCGGCCGAGGCGGTCCACGCGGACGAGCCCTTCGGCGTCCCGGTCGACGGGCGCCTCGAGCCAGTCGAGGTCGGCGTGCCAGAGCGGGCGCACGAACGCACCCGTGTGCGGCCGCACGTCGCCGTCCGCGAGGCGGACGCCGGTCAGGCCGTCCCGGCCGCCCTCGAGGTCGGCCAGCGGCCGCTCGTCGACCGTCACACCCGCCGCCGCCAGGCGCGCACGGCCGGCGTCGTCGAGCACCGCGGCACCGTTCGTGTAGACGACGAGATCGTCCGTCCAGGACCCGACGAGCAGCGCGCGATCGACCACGTCGGGCGTCTCGCAGAGGAACGCCAGGGGTTCCCCCGCGTGCTCGTACCCGTCGCACTCGACACAGCTGTGCACGGAGGTGCCGTAGAGGGCCCGCAGCGACGGCAGGGCCGGGAACTCCTCACGGAGCCCCGTCGCGACCACCACGGCCCGTGCGCGGGCGCGCAGCTCGGTGCCGCGGGAGGAACCGTGCACGCTCCACCCGTCGCCGTCCGGAGACACGCGGTCGACGACCGACTGCACCACGGTCGCCTCCGGGTAGGACTCCACCTCGATCCGGCCGAGCTTCCGGAGCTCGAGCGGCGAGATCCCGTCACGCGTGACGAAGCCGTGCGACCGCAGGGTGGCGGCGTTGCGCGGCCGGTTGGCGTCGACGAGCAGCACCGTGCGTCGGGCGCGGACCAGGTTGAGCGCAGCACTCAGCCCGGCCGGACCGGCACCGATCACCGCGACGTCCACGGACAGGACGTCGACCGCGTCCTGCTCGCCCGGGTTCGTCACCACGGCGACGTCAGCGGTCCGCGAGCCGACGGAGTCGGGCCAGCGTGGAGTCCTTGCCGAGGATCTCCATCGACTCGAACAGCGGCGGGCTGATCCGACGCCCCGACACCGCGACGCGCAGCGGACCGAACGCGACGCGTGGCTTGAGCCCCATGCCGTCGATGAGGGACGAGCGCAGTGCTGCCTCGATCGCCTCGGTCGTCCAGTCCTCGACACCCTCGAGCGCGGAGACACCCGCACGGAGCACCTCGCCCGCGTCGCCCTTCAGCGTCGCGACGGCGTCGTCCTCGACCACGAGCGCGTCGTCCGCGGTGAAGAGGAAGCCGAGCATCGCCGGCGCCTCGCCGAGGAGCTGCATGCGCTCCTGCACCAGCGGGGCGGCCGCCGTGAGGACCCGATCCTGCTCCGCGGTCGGGGGTGCCGAGACGAAGTCCGTCAGGTAGGGCAGGAGACGCTCGCGGAAGTCGTCGGCGTCGAGCAGACGGATGTGGTCGCCGTTGATCGCCTCGGCCTTCTTGTGGTCGAAGCGCGCCGGGTTCGGGTTGACGTCGACGACGTCGAACGCGGCGACCATCTCGTCGGACGAGAACACGTCGCGGTCCGGGCCGATGGACCACCCGAGCAGCGCCAGGTAGTTGAGGAGCCCCTCGGGCACCATGCCGGCAGCACGGTGGTGGAACAGGTTCGACTCGGGGTCGCGCTTCGACAGCTTCTTGTTGCCCTCCCCCATCACGTACGGCAGGTGACCGAACAGCGGGACGGAGTCGGTGATGCCGACCTCGACGAGCGCCTCGTACAGGGCGATCTGCCGCGGGGTCGACGAGAGCAGGTCCTCACCGCGGAGCACGTGCGTGATGCCCATCAGGGCGTCGTCCACCGGGTTCGTGAACGTGTACAGCGGCTTGCCGTTCGGTCGGACCACCACGAAGTCCGGGAACGTGCCCTGCTTGAACGTGATCTCCCCCCGCACGAGGTCGTCGAAGCTGAGGTCGCGGTCGGGCACGCGCAGCCGGAGCGCCGGCTGGCGGCCCTCGTCGCGGAACGCCTGGCGCTCGGCCTCGGTCAGGTCCCGCTCGTGGTTGTCGTAGCCCTGCTTCGGGTCGCGGCCGGCGGCCCGGTTCCGGGCCTCCATCTCCTCCGGCGTCACGTACGACTCGTAGACGTGTCCGGACGCCCGGAGCTTCGCGATGACGTCCTCGTACACGTCCGAGCGTTCCGACTGGCGGTAGGGCCCGTGCGGTCCGCCCACCTCGACGCCCTCGTCCCAGTCGAGACGGAGCCACCGGAGCGCGTCCAGGATCTGCTCGTACGACTCCTCGCTGTCGCGGGCGGCGTCGGTGTCCTCGATGCGGAACACGAGCTTGCCGCCGGTGTGGCGCGCGTACGCCCAGTTGAACAGGGCCGTCCGGATGAGCCCCACGTGCGGGGTCCCGGTCGGGCTCGGGCAGAAACGGACTCGGACGTCGGAGCCGGTGGCGGTGGTGAACGGTGCAGTCATGACGCCACGATCCTACCGGCGCTGGAGTGGCCGGCAGGTGGACTGTGGAAAGGGCGCGGGGCCCGGTAACGCAGGAAACCCCTGACCGGTCACGGTCAGGGGTTTCCTGGTGTTGCTGAAGTTGAGTCCGGCGGCGTCCTACTCTCCCACAAGGTCCCCCTTGCAGTACCATCGGCGCTGAGAGGCTTAGCTTCCGGGTTCGGAATGTGACCGGGCGTTTCCCTCTCGCTATGACCACCGGAACACT
>NZ_RBLU01000114.1 GCF_003989515.1 Curtobacterium sp. HSID17257 | reverse complement strand
TCGAGTGACACTTGGCGCATTGATCAGTGCTACTCAATATACACTTCTCACATCTGATGTACAACCACTCACGACGACTGTAGACACACCATGCTCTCATCAACTGCTCATATTAGACCACATCATATACGCCATGTACATCATTCGTGTCTCTTCGTGTACATTATATGCTGGTCACTTTTTTGTCTTCTATACTTGCTCCAACCTTGCAATTCTTCTTTTTTTTTTTTTTTA
>NZ_RBLU01000113.1 GCF_003989515.1 Curtobacterium sp. HSID17257 | reverse complement strand
CCGTGCCGGCGAGCTGCGTGACCGGGTCGGCGGCCCGGCCCACCACCCGTCGCACGATCCCTCGGGGCAGTCCCGGGCGTCCGGGCGATCGGAGCGCGACGAGACGCTGCCGCACGCTCCCGGCACCGAACAGCAGCCGGCGTTCCCGTGGAGCACCGAGGAGTTCGTCGCGGGGCGCGACGACGCCGACGGGGCCCGGGACGCAGCGGACACCGAGGCTTCCCGCGGGGAGCGCGCCGCACCCGGATCGGCCGCACCGGCCCCCACCGGCTCCGGGTCCCGGTGGGACCAGACCGACCAGATCGCCGAGGACGAGCTGCCCTGGTGGCGCCGGCCGAAGCACGACGCGTAGCGCTCGCCCCGCCGCCGCTAGGCTGGTCCCCGTGCTCGAACTGGTCGTCCTGATCTCCGGTACCGGCTCGAACCTCCGAGCCCTGCTCGAGGCGACGACCGACGCCGAGTACCCCGCCCGCGTGGTCGCGATCGGGGCCGACCGCGACGCCGAGGGCCTCGGTCTGGGCGAGGAGTTCGGGGTCCCGACCTTCACGGTGCCGTTCTCCCGGTTCGCCTCGCGCGACGAGTGGGGCGCCGAGCTCGCCGCCCAGATCCGGCCGTGGTCGCCCGACCTGCTCGTGCTCTCCGGCCTCATGCGCCTGCTCCCGCACGCCGTCGTGTCCGAGTTCGCCCCCGCGATCATCAACACGCACCCGGCGTACCTGCCCGAGTTCCCCGGCGCCCACGGTGTCCGTGACGCCCTCGCGGCCGGGGTCGAGCAGACGGGCGCCAGCGTGATCCAGGTCGACGACGGTGTGGACACCGGCCCGATCCTGGCCCAGGAGCGCGTTCCCGTGCTGCCGGGCGACACCGAGTCGACGCTGCACGACCGCATCAAGCCGGTCGAGCGCCGCCTGCTCATCCAGACCATCCTCGACATCGCCAACGGCACCACCGACCTGAAGGGCACCCCGAGCGCATGAGCGTGCACGCCGCCGACCCCAGCCTCTACCGCCACCGCGACGTCGTCCCCGTGCGGCGCGCGCTCATCTCGGTGAGCGACAAGTCCGGTCTGCTCGAACTCGCCGGTGCCCTGGCCGACGCGGGCGTGGAGCTCGTGTCGACGGGCAGCACGGCGCAGACGATCCGCGACGCCGGGTACACCGTCACCGACGTGTCGAGCGTGACCGGGTTCCCGGAGTCGCTCGACGGTCGCGTGAAGACCCTGCACCCCGCCGTGCACGCGGGGCTCCTGGCCGACCTGCGGCTGGAGTCGCACGAGCAGCAGCTCGCCGACCTCGGCATCGCACCGTTCGAGCTCGTCGTGGTGAACCTCTACCCGTTCGTCGAGACGGTCGCCTCGGGCGCCGACAGTGCCACCGTGGTCGAGAACGTCGACATCGGCGGTCCGGCGATGGTCCGTGCCTCGGCGAAGAACCACCCGAACGTCGCGATCGTCGTCTCGCCGTCGTCGTACGCCGAGGTCGTCGAGGCCGTCCGCGCCGGCGGCACCACGCTCGAGCTCCGCAAGCGCCTCGCCGCCCAGGCCTTCGCGCACACCGCCTCCTACGACGCAGCGGTCGCGTCGTACTTCGCGACCGACGTCGTCGCGCCGGACGCCGCTGCCGTCGCGGACCACGCTGCTGCGCCCACGGTCGACGGCGACCTCGAGACGCCGGGGGCGTTCGACGAGACCCTCCGGATCGAGGCCGACCTGACCGCGACGCTCCGCTACGGCGAGAACGCACACCAGGCCGCCGCGCTCTACACGACCGCCGGTGGGGCGGGCATCGCCCAGGCGACGCAGCTCCACGGCAAGGAGATGTCGTACAACAACTACGTCGACGCCGACGCCGCCGTCCGGGCCGCGTACGACTTCGACACCCCCGCCGTCGCGATCATCAAGCACGCGAACCCCTGCGGCATCGCGATCGCCCCGGCCGACGCCGTCGACCCGATCGCCTCGGCACACGTGGCCGCGCACGCCTGCGACCCGCTGTCGGCCTTCGGCGGGGTCATCGCCGCGAACCGCCCGGTCACGAAGCAGATGGCCGAGACCGTCCGCGACATCTTCACCGAGGTCGTCGTCGCCCCGGCGTTCGACCCCGAGGCGCTCGACGTCCTGTCGCAGAAGAAGAACATCCGGCTCCTCACGCTGCCGGCGGACTTCGCGCTCGCGACGCGTGAGCTGAAGCAGGTCTCCGGCGGCTTCCTCGTGCAGGACGCCGACCGCTTCACCGCCTTCGACCAGTCGACCTGGACCCTCGTGTCCGGGGAGCCGGCCGACGATGCCACCCTGGCGGACCTCGCGTTCGCGTGGAAGGCCAGCCGGGCCGTCAAGTCGAACGCCATCCTGCTCGCCGACCAGGGCGCGAGCGTCGGCGTCGGCATGGGCCAGGTCAACCGGGTGGACTCGTGCCACCTCGCGGTGACCCGCGCCGGTGACCGTGCCCGTGGCAGCGTCGCGGCGTCGGACGCGTTCTTCCCGTTCGCCGACGGCCTGCAGGTCCTGCTCGACGCCGGTGTCCGTGCCGTCGCCCAGCCGGGCGGCAGCGTCCGTGACGACGAGGTCATCGCGGCTGCGCAGGCGGCCGGCGTGACGATGTACTTCACGGGCGAGCGCCACTTCTTCCACTGAGTCCCCGGACGACCGAGTCCCCGGACGACTCAGCCCCCGGACTTCGGCCGCGCTCCGATCGACGGCGTCCAACAACGGCGGCACCATTGCGCGACACCAGCGACTGTGAATAGTCTGTAAGGCTCCGCACCGCACCGGACGATCGCAACCAGATCGGCCGTGCCGCGGACACAACGGTGACGAAGACGACGACTGGAGTGACGATGGACGCGACGACCGGAACAGTGGCGACGGCTGCCCGGACGGGTCTCGTGTCCCTCGTGGGGACCACTCCCGCTCCGCGACCCCGGACCCGAGCGGCCGTGCCGCTCCGGTACCCGGGCGCGGCCGCCGTCTAGCCAGGCCCCTCCCACGGCCTCGCGCCCGACGACACCGTCGGCGAGCGCGGACCACCTGCTGAGAACCCGGGGACCCGTGTCCCCGGTGCCCTCCGGCCCGGTCGACGTCACGTGAGTGACGGCGACGGCGCGCGACCACGCGCCCGGCCGACGACCACCGCACTGCCACGCCGCGCCTCCCGGCCGGACCGCCACCCACCGACGTGACCCGTCGGCGGGACGGACGACCCGACCGAGCGGACGCGGCACGACGCACGAGGACGCAACCGCATGTCCACACCGCCCGACCAGGCGACCCCCTCCACCGACCGCCCCTCGACCCTGCGCGCCATCGGGCGCATCTGGCCCTACGTCAAGCCGTACCGCTGGCGACTGTTCGGCGGCATGGCCGCGGCGATGGGCGCCTCGCTCGTCGCGCTGGCGATCCCGTACGTGCTCCAGTGGCTCGTCGACGGGCCGCTCTCCTCGCGCGACGCCGCGCTCATCTGGCCCGCCGGACTCGGCGTGCTCGCACTCGGCGTCCTCGAGGCCTTCTTCATCGCGTCCCGCCGTCGGCTCGTGATGCGCCCGTCGACGCGCATCGAGACGAGCATGCGCAACGCGCTCTACGCCAAGCTGCAGGACCTGCCGGTGGCGTTCCACGACCGATGGGAGTCCGGGCAGCTGCTCTCCCGTTCGGTCTCCGACCTGTCGCTGATCCGCCGCTGGCTGGCCTTCGGCGTGGTGCTGCTCGTCGTGAACATCGTCACGATCGCCGTCGGCTTCGTCGTGCTGTTCACCTTCGGGTGGCTGCTCGGCCTGATCTTCCTGGTGGCGTCGATCCCGCTGTGGATCAACGGCCTGCTGTTCGAGCGGAAGTACTCCGTCGTCGCGCGCCGCAGCCAGGACCAGGTCGGTGACCTCGCGACGAGCGTCGAGCAGTCGGTGCACGGCATCCGCGTGCTCAAGGCGTTCGGCCGCGGCCGCTTCAAGCTCGACGAGTTCAGCGAGCAGGCCGAGGCGCTGCGCGGCACGGAGATCGAGAAGGCGAAGGCCATCGCGAGCATCTGGCTGTGGCTGCTGCTCGTGCCGGACGTCGCGTTCGCGCTGTGCCTGCTCGCCGGCATCTGGCTGGCGTCGCAGGGCGAGCTGACGGTCGGGCAGCTGTTCGCGTTCTTCGCGACGGCGACCGTGCTGCGGTTCCCGATCGAGTCGATCGGGTTCTTCCTGTCGATGACGTTCGACACCCGCACCGCGGTCGACCGGTTCTTCGAGGTCATGGACTCCGAGAACACGATCCAGGACCCGGCGTCGCCGAAGCGCATCGACGAGCCGCACGGCGCACTGTCGTTCAACGCCGTGCACTTCCGGTACCAGGACGCGACGGACGAGTACCCGGACCTGGTGGACGGTGTCGAGCTGCAGCTGCACCCGGGCGAGACCATGGCGCTCGTCGGTCTGACCGGCAGCGGCAAGACGACGCTGCTGTCGCTGGTGCCCCGGCTGTACGACGTCACCGGCGGTTCGATCACGATCGACGGTGTCGACGTCCGTGACCTCACCCGCGCCGAGCTCCGCCGGCACGTCGGGGTCGCCTTCGAGGACGCCACCCTGTTCTCGACGAGCGTCCGCGACAACGTGCTGCTCGGTCGCCCCGACCTGTCCGGCGACGAGGCCGAGCGCATCATGCGCGAGGCACTCGACATCGCGCAGGCGTCCTTCGTCGACGACCTGCCCGAGGGCGTCGACACCCGCGTCGGCGAGGAGGGCCTGTCGCTCTCCGGTGGCCAGCGGCAGCGCCTGGCGCTCGCGCGGGCGATCGCCGCCCGACCGTCGGTCCTGGTGCTCGACGACCCGCTGTCGGCGCTCGACGTCGACACCGAGGCGCGGGTGGAGGCGGGCCTCCGCCGCGTCCTGGCTGACACGACGTCGCTCATCGTCGCCCACCGCCCCTCGACCGTGACGCTCGCCGACCGCGTGGCGCTCATGGAGGGCGGCCGCATCACCGCCGTCGGCACCCACTCGGAGCTGATGGCCACCAACGAGCACTACCGCTACGTCATCTCCTCGCTCGACGAGGACGACGCACCCGCCCGAGAGGAGGCGATGGCATGACCCAGCAGGACCAGGTACCGCCCGTCGACACGGCAGCCGGGCCGGGAGGCCCCGATCCCGTCCTCGACGAGACCTCCGCCACCAGGGCGGCCGGCCCCGTCACCGCCGCGGTCACCACGCTCGGCGTGCGCGGCGAGGAGCGCGAGGACTTCAGCAAGGCGGAGAGCAAGCGCCTGCGGCGCCGCTCCCTCGCCCTGCTCGGGTCGCTCGCGGCCCCGCTCAAGGCACGTCTGGTGCTGCTCGGCGTCGTCGTGGTGGTCTCCACCGCGGGCACCGTCGCGGGACCGGCGCTCATCGCGTGGGGCATCGACAACGCCCTGCCCCGGGTGATGGACGAGAACGACTGGGTGCCGGCGTTCGGCGTCGTGGCGACGTACATCGTCGTCGCGGTGCTCGGCGCGGTGCTCACCGCCTGGTACACCGTGCTCGCGGCGCGGATCAGCCAGGCGATCCTGTTCGACCTGCGGAAGCGGGTGTTCCTGCACACGCAGCGGCTGTCGCTCGAGTTCCACGAGACGTACACGTCGGGTCGGATCATCTCCCGCCAGACGAGCGACCTCGACTCGATCCGCGAGCTGCTCGACTCCGGGCTGAACCAGCTCATCCAGGGCGTGCTCTACATGGTGTTCACGGGCATCGCGCTCGTGGTGCTCGACCCGACGTCCGGGCTCGTGCTCGCGGTGTCGCTCGTGCCGCTGTGGTTCCTGATCCGCTGGTTCCAGACGAACTCGCAGACGCTGTTCCGCGCGACCCGCGTCACGTCGGCCCGGGTGATCGTGCACTTCGTCGAGACGATGACGGGCATCCGGGCGGTGCAGGCGTTCCGGAAGGAGTCCCGCAACCGCGATGAGTACGGCCGCTACGTCGAGGACTACCGGGTGGCGAACACGAAGGTGTTCAACCTGTTCGGGACCTTCGACCCGGTGCTCGTGCTCATCGGCAACGCCACGCTCGCGGCGGTCGTCATCGTCGGCGGCTTCCGGATCGTCGGCGGCTCGCTCGAGGTCGGCGCGCTGCTCGCGGTCGCGCTCTACGCCAAGCGGTTCTTCGACCCGGCGCAGGAGCTCGCGATGTTCTACAACGGGTACCAGTCGGCCTCGGCGGCGATGGAGAAGATCTCCGGCGTCCTCGAGGAACGCCCGTCGGTGCCGGACCCCGCGAAGCCCGTGCGGCTGCCGGACGCCACCGGCGCGATGGACTTCGACGACGTCGAGTTCGCGTACAACGCCGACAAGGTCGTGCTGCCCGAGTTCGAGCTGCACATCCCGTCGGGGCAGACCGTCGCGCTCGTCGGGTCGACCGGTGCCGGCAAGTCGACGCTCGCGAAGCTCATGGCGCGGTTCTACGACCCGTCGAAGGGGTCCGTGCGGCTGGACGGCGTGGACCTGCGGGACATCGACCCGAAGGACATGCGCCGCGCGATCGTCATGGTCACGCAGGAGGCGTACCTGTTCTCGGGCTCGGTCGCGGACAACATCGCGCTCGGCAAGCCCGGGGCGACGCGCGACGAGATCGTGCGTGCGGCGAAGGCGGTCGGCGCGCACGCGTTCATCGAGGCCCTGCCCGACGGGTACGACACCGACGTGAACAAGCGCGGTGGTCGGGTGTCCGCCGGGCAGCGGCAGCTGCTGTCGTTCGCCCGGGCGTTCATCGCCGACCCGAAGGTGCTCATCCTCGACGAGGCCACGGCGTCGCTCGACATCCCGTCCGAGCGGCTCGTGCAGGAGGGCCTCGAGACCCTGCTCGCGGACCGCACGGCCGTGATCATCGCGCACCGCCTGTCGACCGTCGCGATCGCCCACCGGGTGCTCGTGATGGAGTACGGCCGGATCGTCGAGGACGGCACGCCGGACGACCTGATCGCCGGCACCGGCCGGTTCGCCCAGCTGCACGCGGCCTGGCGGGACTCGCTCGTCTGACGGACCGGGCTGCACGTGGTTTGCTGACTCCATGAGCAACGACAGCGTGCAGCCCGGCGGCGTCGCCCTGCGCGACCCCTTCTACGGGGCACCCTTCACCGAGGCGGTCCGACGGTTCTGGCGGAAGTACACCGTGTTCACCGGACGGGCCTCGCGCTCGGAGTTCTGGTGGTGGTGGCTGACGTCGTTCGTCATCGGGCTCGTGCTGCAGCTCGTCCCGCAGGTGTTCACCCCCGGGACCCCGGTGCTGGAGAACCCGGTCGGCTCGTACCTGTTCGTGCTGTGGGGGCTCGTCACGCTGATCGGGTCGCTCGCCCTCGGCGCCCGGCGACTGCACGACGCGAACCTGTCCGGCTTCTGGCAGTTCCTGCACGTGGTGTTCGGCATCGGGTCGCTCGTGCTGCTGGTGATGTTCCTGCTGCCGTCGAGCCCGAAGGGCGCGCGCTTCGACTGAGCGCTCAGAACGGGTCGTCGGCGTCCGTGGTGGGTGACCAGCGCGCGCGACGCATGTCGATCCTCCAGGCCGACGACCGCTCCACCAATGGCGTGCCCTCGGCGCGGTAGTGCTCGAGCGCCCGGGCCTCGTGCCGGACCGGCGGCAGCCCGCCGGCGCGGACCACGCGCCACCACGGCAGGTCGGCACCCTCGTGGGCCATCACCTTGCCGACGGCGCGCGACGCCCGCGACCCGAGCGCGGAGGCGACGTCGCCGTACGTCATGACGTGCCCGGCCGGGATCAGCCGGACCACCTCGGCGACGGCGGCCCCGAAGTCCGGCTCGACCCCGCGGTCCGGCTCGGCCCCGCGGTCCGGCTCGGCCCCGGGATCCGGCTCGGCCCCGGGGACGGCTCCGTCCACGCCGTGGCTAGAGGGCGAGGACGGCGTAGTGGTCGCCGTACTGCGTCTCGCGCACGACCTCGAACCCGAGGGCACGGAAGAACGCCTCGGGCCCGCTGTCGCCGCCGGGCTCGTAGACCACGGTCAGCCGCTCGAAGCCGCGGCTCCGCGCCTCGTCCGCCAGGCCGTGCACCGCGAAGCGTCCGACGCCACGGCCCTGTGCGTCGGCGGCGACGTTCACGCGCCAGATCGCGCTGCGGAGCTCTTCCTCGCTGTTGTCCTCGTCGAAGGTGCCGATGATCATCCCGACGACGCGGTCCCCGTCGAGCACCACGCGGGTCCACGCCGAGCTCGGCTTGACGTCGGACTCGGCGACGCCGTACGTGGTCGGCTGCACGAACTGCTCCTGCCCGGGCTTGAGCGTCAGCGAGTTGGCCGCGGCGGCGGTCGACGCGGAGAGGGCTTCGAGGCGGAGGTCCGTCATGCCGCTCAGGGTAGCGGTGCACCCCGTCCGGGTGCCAGGAGGATGCCCGGACCGTTGCAGCACCGTTGCGTGCGCGCCGTCCGGGTGCGCGGGCGGCGGTAGGGTCACGGCATGGCGGAGCATCGGCGTGGGGCGAACCTGCCGTCGATCGGCGGCTTCAACCGCACCGTCGTGCTCGACGCCGTCCGCCGCTCGCCCGACGGCCTGAGCCGCGTGGAGCTCGCCGCGAGCACGGGCCTCAGCGCGCAGACCGTGTCGAACGTCACACGGTTCCTCATCGAGGCCGGCATGATCGTCGAGTCCGGCACGGTGGTCGCCGGACGGGGGAAGCCCCGGACGATCCTGCGCCTCGAGGCCGCCAGCCGGTACGCGGTCGGGGTGCACGTCGACCCGGCGGTCGTGACGTACGTGCTCCTCGACCTCGCCGGCAGTGTCGTCGCCGAGACCACCACGTCGACCCCGTCCGCCGACGATCCGGCCGAGGTCGTCCGGACCATCGCGACCGCGGTCGACGGTCTGGTGGCGGACGCCGGTGTCGCGGTGGACAGCGTGCTCGGGGTCGGCATCGCGAGCCCCGGACCGATCGACGTCGACGCCGGTGTCGTGCTCGACCCGCCGTTCCTGCCGCGCTGGCGGGACGTGCCGCTGCGCGACGCGCTCGCCGAGGCGACCGGCTTCCCGGTGCTGCTCGAGAAGGACGTCACCGCGGCGGTCGTCGGCGAGATGTTCCTGGCGGGGGAGTCCTCGGCGCGGAACTTCGCCTTCGTCTACTTCGGCACGGGCTTCGGCGTCGGACTGGTCGTCGACCACGAACCCGTGCGCGGCGTCGGGTCGAACGCGGGCGACGCCGGGCACATCATGGTCGACCAGGGAGCGCTCGCCGGGACCCCGGACGGATCCGGTCCCCGTGGTGAGGTCGGCGCAGCGGTCGCTCCGGCACGACTGGTCGAGGTCGCACGCGACCGCGGGCTGCGCCTGACCGGTGGTGCTCCGGCGGACGACGTCACCGCGGTGCAGCTGGCCTGGGAGGCCCTCGGCGACGCGATCGCGTCCGGCGACGAGGTCGCCACGGGACTCGCCGCCGACGCCGGCGCCGCGATGGGCCGGGCCGTGGTGGTCATCGTCAACCTGCTCGACATCGACCGCGTGGTGTTCGGGGGGCCGTTCTGGTCACGGATCGCGCCGGTCGCCCTGCCGGCCGCTCGCGAGGCGATCACGGGATCGCCCCTGCTCGTGCCGAAGCACCCGATCGCGGTCGTGGACAGCGGGCGGGGTGCCGACGTGGCCGCGGTCGGGGCCGCGTGCCTGGTGCTCGACGCGGCGCTGTCACCGCGTGCGAGCGCGCTGCTGATCCGGCGCTGACGGGAGGCGCGGTGCCAGCCCGCCCA
>NZ_RBLU01000112.1 GCF_003989515.1 Curtobacterium sp. HSID17257 | reverse complement strand
CTCTCGCGTCCGACGCCGACCCGCCAGCGGACTGCGCGGACCGCGACGTCGAACCGATCATCGCCGGATCGGGCTCGGGCAGCGCTCCCCCGCCGTACCGCTGGTCGAGCCACGACATCATCGAGCGGCCCACGCCGAACTTCGCGCTGTACCCGGTCGTGCCGTGCGGGAACGGCGTGTTCGCGAGGCCGACGAGCCCCCTGACGTTGCCGACCCACGTCGCGTTCGTGTACTTCGTGCTCGACGTGACGAGCCAGTTCTGCGTGTCCGCGTCGGTCGTGCCGGTCTTGGCGAACTTCGGGGTGCTGTCGCCGGGGTTCGCGGCGGCCGCCGTGCCGTCGCCGGTCAGGACGCCCTGCAGCGCGTAGTCGACCGTCCCGGCGACCTCGGCGGAGACGCCCCGGGTGCAAGTGGACGGCGTCGGGGTGATCGTCGTGCCGTCGGCTTCGCGCACCGAGTCGATCACGGTCGGCGAGCACACGACGCCGCCGTTCGCGAAACCGGCGTAGGCCTCGGCCAGGTCGATCGGCGAGAGCGGGTTGGTGCCGAGCACGGACGCCGGGTTGGACGCCGGGGCCGAGCCGTCCGCCTGGTGGATGCCCATGGCCTGCGCGAGGTCCTTGATCTTGCAGAGGTCGAGCTGCTTCGCCATCGCGCCGAACGCGGTGTTGATCGACTCCGAGGTCGCCGCCTGGACGCTCATGCTCGCCGGGACGGCCTCGGCGTTCGAGACCGGCCAGGGGGATCCGCCGAGCGCCTCGCAGGAGTTGGTGAACTCCGACTGCTGGAACAGGTGCTCGCCCGTCGGCACCGACTCGGACAGCGTGTGCCCGGACGCCAGCCACTCCGCCAGGGTGAACACCTTGTAGGTGGAGCCGGTCTGGAACCCCCCGGAGTTGCCGTAGGCGGTGTCGGCGTTGTAGTCGATCGCGGTCGCGCCGGGGCCGGCGTTGTCGCTCTGCGTGTACGTGGTGTTCTGCACCATCGACAGCACCCGGCCCGTCCCCGGCTCGACGGTGACGTTCGTGCCGCCCAGGTCCACGCCGTCCATCGTCGACGGCACGTAGGACGACAGTGCCGACTGGGCCTGGGCCTGCAGGTCCAGGTCGAGCGACGTGTGGATCTCGAGGCCCTTCGTGTCGAGGGTCTCGATGCGCTGCGCGGCGGTCTTGCCGAACGCCGGGTCCTGCAGCACCTGGTCGCGGACGTAGTCGCAGAAGTACCCCGCGTCGTACGCACTCGCCGCCGCCGAGCACCCGTTCGCGGTGTCCGTGATCTGCGGCGTGACCGGGGTGGCCTTCGCCTGGTCGAGCTGCGCCTTCGAGATGTCGTGGTGCACGTACATCCGCTGCAGGACGTAGTCGCGCCGGGTCTTCGTCGCGGCGTAGCCGTTGGCCGCACCGTTGTCCTTGTCGTCCGGCTCGTCGATGCGCAGGTTCGCCGGGTTGTTCAGGATCGCGACGAGGGTCGCCGACTGCGGGAGCGAGAGGTCCTTCGCGTGGACGCCGAAGTAGTACTCGGCGCCCGCCTCGGCACCGTAGACGCGCCCGCCGAGCCCGACGAGGTTCAGGTAGCCGGTGAGGATCTGGTCCTTCGAGTACTTCTTGTCGACCGCGATGGCGTAGCGCATCTCCTGCAGCTTGCGCTGCGGGGTCACCCCGGCGGCGTCCTGGTAGCACGCCGCGACCTTCGTCTGTGTCGCGGCCGCCGTCGCGCCCGTGAGCTCCTCGCACTGCTGCACGAGGACGTTCTTCACGTACTGCTGCGTGATGCTCGAGCCGCCCTGCACGTCGCCGCCGACGACCGTCGCCGCGACGCCGCGGACGGTCCCGAGGACGTCGATGCCGCCCTCGTCCTCGAAGCGCGGGTCCTCGGTGTCGATCGCGGCACGCTTCAGCGACTCGGCCATGGCGTTCGAGGCGACGTCGGTCCGGTTCTCGGCGTAGAACGACGCGATCTTGACCTGCTGCCCGTCCTTCGTGGCGTAGACCGACGACACCTGCTGCGGCGTCTGGATGTCGAGGTAGCTCGGCAGGTCCTCGAAGAACGACACCGCGCCGGAGGTCCCCTCGCCCGCGACCGCCACCGCCGGGGTCACCGCGACCGCCACCAGCAGGCCGGCGAGCCCGGACATGGCGACGAAGGTCGTGAGGGCACCGGTCCACCGCAACGCACGCATGGCGGCACGGTACGGGTGCGGACTGGGGTCGTTCTGCCGTGGGACGGCCGGGGGCTGCGGCGGCGCACAGGATCGCCCACAGGGACGGGTCAGTCGCGGGGTTGGAGGTCCTGGGGACGCAGGAGGTACATGTCGGGCAGGGGCTGCGCGGTGCCGTCGCCGCCCTGGCCGCGCCGGGCCTGGTGCCGGACGAGGTCCCCCCGCCCGATGCCGATCAGGGCGACGTCGTGCAGCGAGGCCGTCCCGGGCTTGAGGTAGTCGTTGTGGCCGACCGGACGACGGAACAGGCCCGTGTCCACGCCCGCGGTGTCCGCCGAGAGGTCGAGGACCGTCGAACCGAACCCCGCGGAGCCCGGGTCGGTCCCGAAGTACCCCGAACCGGCGATCGGGTCGCTGTGCGCGTCCCCGACGTAGACCTGCCCGGTCCGGACCGCGAGCTCCGCGGCGGACTGCACCTCGCTGCCCGGCGAGCCGAGCACCGTGAGCGAGTCAGCCCGCATGTGCCCCGACGACAGCGCCATCAGCGCCGTCGTCGATCCGTAGGAGTGCGCGACGACGTTCAACCGGGGTCGGTCGGCGCCGCGGACGGCGTCGAGGCCGTCGACGACGCGTTCCAGCCGGTCCGCGCCGGTCCGCGCGAGCCCGAGCGACAGGATGTTGGACATGTCGGGCGTGCGGTAGCCCATCCAGGCGAGCACCGCCGTACCGCCCGTCGTGACGCCGGTGCTGCCGTCGCCGTCGCCGTCGCCGCTGGCCGGCGCGCCTCGGCCGGTGCGGGTCTCGGCGAGCGCCGACACCGCCGTCTGCTCGTCGTACAGGTCGCTCGCGGTGTCGGTGAAGTCGTGCATCTGCCCGGTCACGGTGAAGAACATCCCCGGGACGACCACCGAGACGTCCCGGGCGCTCGCCAGGTCTCCGATGGCGACGGCCGCGCGCCCGGTACCCCGGGTGTCGAGGACGACCAGGCGTCGGGGCCCCTCGCCGGGCTCCTGGTGCAGGGCGTCCCGGACCTGCTCGAGCATCGCGGTGCGGGCGGTGGTCGGACCGGACTCGGCGCCCGCGGTCGCCGTCGCATCGTCGGTCAGCCCGGCGTCGAGGGTCGTCCGGTTGGCACGGTCACGGACGTCGTACGGCACCCCGTCCAGGTTGCCCACGACCGCGGGCGCGGACGCGATCAGGCGCTCCCGCGTGGCAGCGCTCAGCGCACCCCACCACCGAGCCACGGAGATCGCCGTCGGTGGCCGGTCCTGCGCGGTCGCGAGCACGCGCTCGTCCGAGTCGGCGCGCGCCAGGTCGCCCGGACCGGCCGTGCCGAGCGCGTCGAGGAACGCAGCACCCTGCGCGACCGCCAGTCGGTCCGGGTCGGCGTGACCACGGTCCGCGTCGGTCCCGGTGACGTGCAGGACGCCGTGCGCCGCCGCGTCCAGGACGTGGGACTCCGGACCGGGCACGGCGGGGGCCTCGACCACTCCCGACGAGTGCATCGAGGCGGTGAGTAGCAGGGCCGCAGCGATGAGCAGCAATCAGGTCTCCCCGGGAAGGCCGTGTCGTCGACCCCCTCAGGCGACGATTGATGCCCTTTCGAGTGTAAGGAGAATGTGCTCGCCAGGGGATGCGTCCTGCAACTTGCCCCTCGAACTGGGTACGGATCGCGATCGCTCGTCCGCGGTCGGCGGCGCGTCGCTCACGGCGAGCCGCGCAGCGCCGTGCTGCGCTGCGCCAGCCTGCGCTGCACCGTTCTGTCCTGTGCCGTCCCGCTAGTCGGCCGTGTCTCCGTCGCCGGTCCCCTGGCCCGCGGCCGCGTCGGAGGACTCCGCTGCGTCCGTCTGGGCCGTCCCCAGGGCACCGGGCCCCTCGGTCACGAGCAGGCGGAACTGCTCGGCGTCGATGATCCGCAGCCCGAGCTGCTCGGCCTTCGTGAGCTTCGACCCGGCACCGGGACCAGCGGCGACGAAGTCCGTCTTCTTGCTGACGCTCGACGCGGCCTTGCCGCCGGCGGCGATGATCGCCTCCTGTGCCCCTTCGCGGGTGTAGCCCTCGAGCGAACCGGTCGCCACGACCGTGACCCCGCTGAGGACTCCCCCCTCGACCGCGGCGCCGGGGCCCGGGTGGTACGGCGTCGTGAACTGCACGCCGGCCGCGGTCCACCGGTCGATGATCTCGCGGTGCCAGTCGACGGCGAACCAGTCGAGCAGTGCGTCGGCGATGATCCCGCCGACCCCGTCGACCGCCGCGAGCTCCTCGCGCGACGCGTTCCGGATCCGGTCGAGCGACCCGAAGTGGTTCGCGAGCGCCCGGGCGGCGACCGGACCGACGTGCCGGATGCTCAGCCCGACCATGATCCGCCAGAGCGGCTTCGTCTTCGCGGCCTCGATGTTCGCGAGCATCTCGAAGGCGTTCTTGGACGGGTAGCGGCTCGGCTCCCCGGTGTACTCGGCACCGCGGGCGTCGGCGTCGAACGGCGGGTCGGTCTTCTTGCGGGCACGACTGAACGGGGTGACGCGCTTCGGGGTGCCGTCGTCGTCGGACTTCTCCATGCCGGTCTCGGCGTCGCGGACGATGACCTCGATGGGGACGATGTCCTCCATCGTCAGGTCGAACAGGCCGGCCTCGGTGACGAGCGGCGGCTGCTCCGGGTGCAGCGGCTGCGTGAGTGCGGCCGCGGCGACCTCACCCAGGCCCTCGATGTCGAGGGATCCGCGCGACGCGATGTGCTCGACGCGGCCCCGGACCTGCGCCGGGCAGCTCCGGGCGTTCGGGCAGCGAAGGTCCTTGTCGCCCTCCTTCGCAGGGGCGAGGGGTGTGCCGCACTCCGGGCACTCCGAGGGCATCACGAACTCGCGTTCGGTGCCGTCGCGCAGTTCGACGACCGGACCGAGGACCTCGGGGATGACGTCGCCGGCCTTCCGGAGCACGACCGTGTCGCCGATCAGGACGCCCTTCGCCTTCACCACGTCCTGGTTGTGCAGGGTCGCCTGACGCACGACGGACCCGGCGACCTCGGCCGGCTGCATCACGGCGAACGGCGTCGCACGGCCAGTCCGCCCGACGCTGACGACGACGTCGAGGAGCTTCGTGTGGACCTCCTCCGGCGGGTACTTGTACGCGATCGCCCAGCGCGGCGCGCGGGAGGTCGACCCGAGCTCCTCGTGCAGGGCCAGGTCGTCGACCTTCACCACGACGCCGTCGATCTGGTGCTCGACCGAGGCCCGACGCTCCCCCGTGGTCCGGACGAAGCCGAGGACGTCGTCCACGGTGTCGAACACCCGGTAGTGCGAGCTCGTCGGCAGGCCCCAGGTCTGCAGCAGCTCGTACACCTCGGACTGGGAGTGCACCTCGGTGTCGCGCTCGAGCTCGCGCACCGGCCACGCGCCGATGCCGTGCACGAGCATGCGGAGGCGTCGCAGGCGGTCGACCATGAGCGCGCGCTTCGCCTCGGACTTGCCCTCTTCCTTCTGGCGCAGCGAGCCGGCGGCGGCGTTCCGCGGGTTGGCGAACACCCGCTCCCCGGCTTCGCGCTGCCGGGCGTTGAGCTCGTCAAACTGGGCGACGGGGAAGAAGATCTCACCGCGGACCTCGACGATCGCGGGGTGCCCCTCGCCGGAGAGACGGTCCGGGATGGTCCCCATGGTGCGCACGTTCCCGGTGACGTCCTCGCCCACGACGCCGTCACCGCGGGTCGCCGCCGAGACGAGGCGACCGTGCTCGTACCGCAGGTTGATCGCGAGTCCGTCGATCTTCAGCTCGGTCAGGAAGCGGACCCGCTCCGACCCGGCGTCGCGCTGCACCTTGTCGGCCCACTCGGTGAGCTCCTCGGGGCTGAAGACGTTGTCGAGGCTCAGCATCCGCTCGGCGTGCTCGACGGGAGCGAACTGCACGGTCTGCGCCTGTCCGCCGACGGTCTGCGTCGGGCTGTCCGGGGTGAGCAGGTCGGGGAAGCGCTGTTCGATCGCGTCGAGGCGGTGGACCATCGCGTCGTACTCGCCGTCCGCCACCGTCGAGCCGTTGCCCTCGTAGTACTCGTCACGCAGCTCGTTGATGCGCACCCGCAGGCGTTCGACCTCCCGCTGGGCCTGCGCGGCGTCGAGGTCGGCCGGGGCCAGCGTCTCGAACGTCGAGTCGGCCGAGTCGGGGGTCGTGTCGCTCATGCCTCAGTTCTACCGTGCACCGCCGACCCCGCGCGCAGCGGGCGGCGACACCGCAGCGGAGCCGACCGCGGCACCCCGGCGGACCGGGCTCAGACGGCCGCGGGAACCACCGAGACCGTGCGGTCGATCGTGCACTGCCCGAGCACCCGGGTCCCGACGTACACGACCGCGGTCTGTCCGGGGGCGACGCCCGACAGCGGCTCGTCGACGTCGATCACGAGCTCGCCGTCCGACACCCGCGCCGTCGCCGGCACCGGGTCCGCGTGCGCCCGGATCTGCACGTCGCACGCGAAGGGCTCGGACGGGTCGACGGGCGCCGTGCCCGCCCAGGTGTACCGGGACCCGGCCATCGACCGGACGTCGAGGGCCTCCTTCGGTCCGACGACGACGGTGTTGTCCTTCGGTCGGATCTCCAGCACGAAGCGCGGCTTGCCGTCCGGCGCCGGGCGGCCGAGGTGCAGGCCACGGCGCTGCCCGACCGTGTAGCCCGTCGCGCCCTCGTGCTCGCCGACGACGGTGCCGTCGCGCTCGACGACCGACCCCGGCTCGGCGCCGACGCGATCGGCCAGCCATCCGCGGGTGTCCCCGTCCGGGATGAAGCAGATGTCGTAGGAGTCGGGCTTCTGCGCGACCGTGAGCCCGCGCGCCGCGGCCTCGGCCCGGACCTCGTCCTTCGACGGCGTCGCACCGAGCGGGAACATCGCGTGCTCGAGCTGCTCGGCTGTGAGCACGCCGAGCACGTAGGACTGGTCCTTCGCCCAGGCCGCCGAGCGGTGCAGCTCGCGTGCACCGTCCGTCCCGGTCACGATCGAGGCGTAGTGGCCGGTGCAGACGGCGTCGAACCCGAGGGCGAGCGCCTTCTCGAGCAGTGCCGCGAACTTGATCCGCTCGTTGCACCGCATGCAGGGGTTCGGGGTGCGGCCGGCCTGGTACTCCGCGACGAAGTCGTCGACGACGTCCTCCTTGAAGCGCGCTGAGAAGTCCCACACGTAGTACGGGATCCCGAGCGCCGAGGCAGCTCGCTGCGCGTCCATCGAGTCCTCGATGGTGCAGCAGCCGCGGCTCCCGGTGCGGAGCGTGCCCGGCATCCGGCTCAGCGCCAGGTGCACGCCGACCACGTCGTGCCCGGCGTCGACGGCCCGCGCCGCGGCCACCGCCGAGTCGACCCCACCGCTCATCGCCGCAAGTACACGCATGCATCCAGGGTAAGCGCATCCCCCGACGAGTCCAGGCGTACCGTTGCCCGACGATGACCAGCACGACGAACGACGCCTTCGACCGCCGCGGCGTCCTGCTCTCCGGCTTCCTGCCCGCGGCGCTCTTCGCGATCGGCGAGGGGGCGATCATCCCGATCATCCCGATCGCCGCCGACTCCCTCGGCGCGAGCCTGGCGTTCGCGGGCTTCGTCGCCGCGCTGATCCTGGTCGGCGAGCTCATCGGCGACGTGCCCTCCGGCGTCGTGGTGGGGCGGATCGGGGAACGGAACGCGATGATCGGCGCCGCGGTGGTGTCCGTGGTCGGTCTGCTCGTCTGCGTCGTCTCGCCGAGCCCCTGGGTGCTCGCCGTCGGGGTGTTCCTGGTCGGCGTCTCGACCGCGGTCTTCGCGCTCGCCCGGCACGCCTACATGACGACCGCGATCCCCCTCCGGATCCGGGCCCGCGCCTTGTCGAGCCTCGGCGGCGTCTTCCGCTTCGGCTACTTCGTCGGTCCCTTCCTCTCGGCCGGCGTGGTCCACCTGACCGGCACGACGCAGAGCGCCTTCTGGATCCACGTGGTCTGCTGCCTGGCGGCGGCGGTGGCGCTCCTCGTCCTGCGCGACCCCGCGACCGGCGAACGCGGTCTGCGGTTGCCGAGCCGAGCCTCCAGACCGGACGCGACGAACGCAACCGGCCCGACGAACGCAACCGGCCCGACGAACGCGACCGGCCCGACCAGCGCAACTGACACGACCGACGCGACCCGACGCTCCGCACCCGGACCGCACCCCGACGAGCCGCCCACGGACACCGGCGCGCAGTTCGTCGAACGCGAGGCGCACGGCCTCTTCCGCACCATCCGCGAGAACCGGGCCGTCCTCGCCAGGCTCGGCAGCGGTGCGGCCCTGATCGGCGCGCTCCGCGCCGGACGCCAGGTGATCCTGCCGCTCTGGGCGGTCAGCGTCGGGCTCGACGACGCGTCGGCTGCGCTCGTCATCGGCATCGCCGGAGCCGTCGACTTCGCCCTCTTCTACACGAGCGGGCAGATCATGGACCGCTGGGGTCGACTCGCGAGCGCCCTGCCGTGCATGCTCGGGCTCGCCGTGAGCTACTTCCTGCTCGCCTGGAGCGGGCACCTCGACGCGAAGGTCGGCTGGTTCGTCGCCATCGCGATCGGCATGTCGCTCGCCAACGGGGTCGGCAGCGGCATCCTGATGACGCTCGGGGCGGACCTCGCACCGCGAGGGAACCCGGCACCGTTCCTCGGTGCGTGGCGCTTCACCGGGGACTTCGGGTCCGCGGCGGCGCCGCTGCTGATCTCCGGTGTCACCGCGGTCGCGTCGCTCGCGTTGGCGAGCGGGGTCATGGGGGTGCTCGGTCTGGTCGGTGCGGGGGTGCTGCTGCGCTACGTGCCGCGGTACCTGCCACGTCGGTTGCGTTGACGGCGTCGGTCCCGTCGGTCCCGTCGGGGCGGCCGGGAGGCGCGGCTGCTGCCCGCCCCGCACCTCCCGCTCGGTAGACTGCCGCTGCTCGCGGGAGTGGTGGAATCGGTAGACACGCAGGATTTAGGTTCCTGTGCCCCAGGCGTGAGGGTTCGAGTCCCTCCTTCCGCACCGTGCTCGGCTCGCTCGGCCCGGCTCTGCTCGCTCGGCTCGGCTCGGCTCGGCTCGGCTCGGCGAAGTCAGCCCACCGACGGATGGGCCGGTCACCGCCGGGCGGTACCCTCGTCAGGCGGGAGCCTCCCCGTGCCCCGCCCCGACACGACCGGAAGAACCATGCACTCCGTCGCACTCGCCCTGATCCCGTGGCTCGACCCGCAGTACATCCTCGACCACTTCGGGGCCATCGCCGTGCTCGTGGTCTGCGCCATCGTCTTCGCCGAGACCGGCCTGCTCATCGGCTTCGTCTTCCCCGGTGACAGCCTGCTCGTCATCACGGGCCTCTTCGCCTTCGACCGCGGGGGCCAGATCGGCGGCATCCCCATCTGGGTGGCCGCACTGATGATCGGCGCCGCGGCGTTCCTGGGCGGTGAACTCGGGTACTACATCGGCAAGAAGGCCGGGCCCCCGATCTTCGAGCGCAAGGAGAGCGGACTGTTCTCGAAGGAGAACGTCGACCGCACGAACGCGTTCTTCCACCGCTTCGGCCCGCTCGCGGTCATCCTCGCCCGCTTCGTCCCCGTGGTCCGCACCTTCCTGCCGATCGCGGCCGGGGTCGGGCGCATGAACTACAAGAAGTACTCGCTGTACAACGCCATCGGCGCGGTCGTGTGGGGCGTCGGCGTGACCTTCCTCGGGTACTTCCTCGGCTACATCCCGCCGATCGCCTACGTCGTGCGGAACTACATCGACGTGATCCTCATCCTCGCGGTGCTCGTCACGGTCGTCCCCGCCGGGCTGCACTACTGGCGGACCGCGCGGAAGGCCAAGCACGCCGCCGAGGCCGAGGAGA
>NZ_RBLU01000111.1 GCF_003989515.1 Curtobacterium sp. HSID17257 | reverse complement strand
AGCGAACGAGACGTCACACCACGCACACCGACCACCACGCCACCCCCCACCCCACTCACTAGCACGTGCTTCATGAACACATAGTGCACCATGACATCTATATTAATGTACTTAATTTTTTTTTTAATAATACATCTACCCACGACCTCCCCACATAAACTCCCACTCTTTCCCTACACGACCCTCTTCCTATCTCGGGGAGGCTCCAGGCGGTCGCCACCGCCCCGACGAGCAGGGGCCCGCCGGCGTCGCCGACCTCGCGACCGAGTTCCGCGTTGCCCATCGTCCGGCCCATGTGGTCGTCCGGGGTGGACGCGGCCAGGTGCGCGAAGGCGAGCGGTGTCACCGTACCGAGCATGCTGCCGACCGCCGCTGCTGCGACGAACAGCGTGACGGGCCCGGGCAGGGCCGCGAGGACGGCGAGTCCGGCGGCGGCGAGTAGCAGCCCGCCCGTGCACCCGCTGCGGGTACCGAGGCGGCCCTGGTCGCGGAGGCGCCCGGCGAGCGGCTGCAGCACGGTGGAGACGAGTGCCACGACGGCGATCGCGACGGCGCCGACCACGGCGGGCAGGTCGAGCCGGACCGCCAGGAGCGGGAGGAACCCGACCACGACCCCGAGCACGCCGGTCGTCGTCGCGAGGAGCAGCGTCGGCACCAGGAACGCCCGGTCGGTCGTCTGCCGGACCAGGTCCGCGACCGTCGTGCGACGCCGCGGGAGCACCGGCAGGGCCGGCATCGCGATCGCGACCCACGCCGCCGCGAGCACCGCCAGGAGCGTCAGCGCCACGTACAGCGCCCGCAGGCCGATGCCCTCGACCAGCACGATGCCGAGCACCGGGCCGAGGACGTACCCGAGGCTCTTCCATGCGCCGTAGCGGCCGAAGTACCGGCCGAGGCGCTGCCGACCGGCGAGCCGGGCGACGGCAGCCGAGGACGCGGGGGAGAAGGCCGAGGCGGCAGCTCCCTGGCCGAGCCGAGCCAGGGCGAGGACGAGGACCGAGGGGAACGCGACGGCGAGCAGCGAGGCGACCGCGAAGCCGCCCAGGCCGCCGACGATGACGGGCTTCGCGCCGATGCGGTCGCTGAGCGCGCCGAACAGCGGCTTGAGCACGACCTCGGCGACGTCGTAGAGGGCGAGCACGGCGCCGAGCGTGACGAGCGAGAGCCCGAGGTCGTCCGTCTCGGCGCCGAGCACGCTCGCGACGCCGTGGGCCCCGAAAGCGGTGGTGAACCCGGCGAGGTAGAGCGGGGCGAGGCCGCGGGCGGGCGGCTGGAGTGCAGTCGTCACCGCACCAGTCTGGCGGAACACCGCCCTACGGCTTCGCGCAAACCCGCATTGCGGTCTCCTGTGCTTGTGGTGGGACACGCCCGAGAGTACGTTCAGCCCAACGCTCAGCGTCGGATGCGGGACCACGGTCCTCGACCCGACCTGACGATGTGCAGCGACGGGGGGATCCGGCGCTGTCCCGACCCTCTCCGCACCGCCGACCCAGGCGGCTCCCGCGTCACCCTGCGCGGTGTGCCGTCGTGCGGTGCTGCCGAGTGTCGTGTTCCGTACCCGAAACCGAACACCGCACGAAGGACCCGACCTCATGCACCCGCTCGTCCTCTTCGCGTCGCAGACCTCGACCCAGGTCGTGCTCGACAACATCGCCGGCTTCGGCCACGAGGCACTCAAGTACTTCCCGATCGGCATCGCCGGCATCATCGTCTGGGCGCTCTGGCTCTACCGGGTCGTCCTCTCGGCCCGCGCCCGTCCGGTCGAGAACGGCTTCCGCACGACGACCTCGGTCGTGGTGCCGTCCTTCCACGAGGACCCCGACATCCTGCTGCGCTGCCTGGACTCCTGGCGGGAGCAGCACCCGGACGAGATCATCATCGTGCTCGACGTCGCGGACACCGAGGCGTACCGCCGGATCGTGGCGGTGGGCGACCCCACCGTCAAGCCGGTGCTGTTCCACCACGTCGGCAAGCGGAGCGCGCTCGGCGAGGGCATCCGCCGCGCGAAGTACGACGTCCTGGTCCTGGTGGACTCGGACACCTCCTGGGAGCCCGGTCTCCTCGAAGCCGTGCAGATGCCCTTCGTCGACGAGCGCGTCGGCGGTGTCGGCACGCAGCAGAACGTGTACCAGCGGAACTCCAGCATCTGGCGCATCATCGCCGACTGGCTGGTCAACCTGCGCTACTTCAACTACGTCCCGGCGATGGGCGCCGCGGGTGCCGTGCCGATCCTGTCCGGGCGGACCGCCGCCTACCGACGCTCCGCC
Organism: Curtobacterium sp. HSID17257; assembly: GCF_003989515.1. GTDB lineage: Bacteria > Actinomycetota > Actinomycetes > Actinomycetales > Microbacteriaceae > Curtobacterium. The sequence continues at coordinate 7,861 of NZ_RBLU01000111.1, read as the reverse complement.
GTCATGCCGGTGCTCGACAACCTCGAGAACGAGTTCTTCCTCGGGCGCCGGTGCATCGCGGGCGACGACGGTCGGCTCACGTGGCTCGTGATCGCGTCCGGGTACAAGACCGTGCACCAGTCGTCCGCGAAGGCGCTCTCGATGTTCCCGGCGAGCGGCAAGGCCTTCTTCAAGCAGCGCATCCGTTGGAGCCGCAACTCCTACCGCACGTACCTGACCGCCATCGCGAAGGGGTGGGTGTGGCGGGTGCCGTTCGTGACCAAGATCACGGTCCTGCAGATCATCCTGACCCCGGTGACCATGGGCATCACGATGTGGTACCTGCTGTTCAGCCGGCTCGAGCTCAGCACCGTCGGCGTGCTCTTCACCCTCGGCTGGCTGCTCTTCGGCCGGGCGGTCCGCGGCGTCTCGAACCTCAAGCGGCACCCGCTCGACCTGTTCGTGCTGCCCGTGCTGGCCCTCGTGGTGATCGCGGTCGCCCTGCCGATCAAGGTGTACTCGTTCGTCACGATGAACAAGCAGGGATGGCTGACCCGGCACGCCGACCAGGTCGGTGGGGACGGGCAGCAGGCCCGGACCCTCCAGCCCGAGACCACCTCCGGCCGTCGGGTCGCGACGCCCGGCATCGTCCTCCCGCAGGGCACGGTCGCTGCCGGCACCGCTGCCGGCGCCGCTGCTGCCGCTGCCGCGGTCTCCGTCTCCGCATCCGACGACCAGGCGGTCGCCGCATGAGCGCGCTGACGAAGGGGGCGCCGCGCATCGCCGCGGGGCTCCTCGTGGGAGCGGGGCTGCTGGTCGCGGGTGTCGTCGGCCTGCCCGGCGCGGCGGCCGCTGCGACCGGGTCCGGCCCGGCGGCCCCCGTTGCGGGACGCCCCTACCAGGGTGACCCGGACAAGGAGGCGCGGCTGGTGACGGCCGAGAACGACCGGATCTACAACGTCCGGGCACTGGCCTCGGCGGCGCGCTGGAGCGGCCTCGCGGTCTCGCAGCCCTACCGCCTCGCCACCGGCTCGTCGTACACGCTCGTCCTCGTCGCCCGCGGCGCGGCCTACACCGTCGACGACCTCGCACGGCTCGCGCCGTCGACGTTCGTCAAGCAGCCGGACGGCTCCTGGCTGCTCAGCGAGAACATCGTCGTCGAGAACGGTGCCACGCTGCGGCTCGCGAGCCCGGACGGGCTGCGCATCCACATGGCGAGCAACCACGAGGGCTTCGTGTCCATCGTCACCCAGGCCGGCAGCCTCCAGGTGGTCGGTTCGGCCAAGGCCCCGGTCGCCATCGACGCGTGGGACCCCCAGTCCGGTCGGGTCGACCAGCAGACCACCGACGGCCGTGCGTACGTCCGCGTGCAGGGCGGTACGGCGACGCTGCAGTACGCCGAGTTCTCCCACCTGGGGTTCTGGAGCGGTTCCACGGGCGGGGTGTCCCTGACCGGGACGAACCTCTCGACCCTCGACCAGGCCTCCGGTGACCAGCAGGGCAAGACCGAGCGGACGACCAAGGACGTCTTCGGCAACGCGATCCTGCCGACCGGTGAACTGCCGAAGTCGGGCAGCGCCACGGCCAGCGCCGGCGGCTACAGCTACGTCTCCGCCCTCGTGCAGCACGTGACCTTCGACGGGAACGCCTACGGCCTCTTCCTGACGAGCGCGGACGGCGTCACGATGTCGGACGCCACGGTGGAGCACTCGCTCATCGACGGCCTGGTGCTGCACCGCTACGTCACCAACTCGACGTTCACCTCGGTCCGGTCGACGGACAACGCGGTGGACGGGGTGAAGATGACGCGGGCGTCGACCGGCATCGTGTTCAGCCAGGTGACCGCGTCGGACAACGGTCGCAACGGGATCACGCTGAACGGCAGCGGGCTCGCAGCCGGTCCGAACGCGGCGGGCATGCCGACGACGACGTACGGCAACAACGCGCTCTCGGACAGCAACAGCTCCGGGAACGGCCGCTACGGCATCGAGGTGATCGGCGGGAAGAACGTCCGGATCAGCGGGTCGACGGTCGCGCGCAACGAGATGGGCATCGTCGTCCGGCACGACGCCGACGACGTGGTCGTCCGCAACAACGTCGTCAAGGACTCGACGCAGAACGGCATCGCCGTCCTCGACGGAGCGAGCCGGACCGAGGTCTCCGAGAACTCGGTGGACGGCGCCGACATCGGCGTCTACCTGCGGGACAGCGCGTCGTCGTCCGTGACGAACAACGCCATCGCGGACGCCCGCGTCCACGGTGTGACGACGGTCGGCGCGGTCGACGGCACCTCCGTCGAGAACAACACGGTCGTCGGCCGTGGGCCGAGCGCGATCGACCTCGCCCGGTCGGACGGTGCTGCCCAGCGGGGCAACACGACGGTCGAGTGGCACTCGACGAAGCCGTTCCTGGTCACGCTGCGCGCGGTCTTCCAACCGCTGACGGTGCTCTGGCTGCTGCTGCTGACGGTGGTCCTGGTCGCCGCGATCGGTGGCACACGACGTCGTCGTCGGGCGAAGCAGGAGCTGCCGTACGCCAAGCTGGCGCCGCTGTCGAGCTACACGCGCGGTGCGGTCGACCCGACCTCGCTGGGGTTGCCGCCCGTCGGGGGCCGCGGGACCCACGCTGCCGAGCCGGGTGCGGTCGCACCCTCGGGGAGCTGACCGGTGAGCGCACGACGACGCGGGCTGCGCTCCTACCTGCTGGTCGGGGGTGCCGGCCTGGTGGTCGGCGTCCTGGCCGTCGGCGGGCTGTGGGCGGCGACCACCGCATCGGACCGCGACGGGCAGCAGGACGCCCGTGCCCGCCCCACGTCGAGTGCCGCTCCGACGTCCGAGCCGACCCGGGCGCGGGACGTCCCCGAGCCCCGGGCGACGTCGACCGGCTCAGCCGCTCCCGGCGCCGGGTCCCCGGTGGACACCGCCCGGTGCGAGGCCTCGGCGACGACCACGGTGCGCACCGCGAAGGAGCTGCAGAAGGCCCTCCGCGACGCACGGGCCGGGAACGTCGTCCGGCTGGAGTCCGGTACCTACACCGGCCGCTTCGAGGCGTCCGCGGCGGGCACCGCCGACGACCCGGTCACGCTCTGCGGTCCCCGCGACGCCGTGCTCGACGGGGGCGGCACTGAGGGCGGGTACGTCCTGCACCTCGACCGCGCGTCCTACTGGTCGCTCGAGGGCTTCACCGTGCGGAACGGGCAGAAGGGCGTCATGTTCGACGGCGTCCAGCACTCGACCGTCAGCGGGCTCACGGTCACCGACATCGGTGACGAGGGCATCCACCTGCGCGCCGACAGCAGCGACAACACCGTCGTCGGGAACACCGTCACCAGGACCGGGCTCCGGAAGCCGCAGTTCGGAGAGGGCATCTACATCGGCTCGTCGAAGAGCAACTGGTGCAAGGTCTCGGAGTGCCGGGAGGACCGCAGCGACCGCAACGTCGTCACGGGCAACACGGTCGCCGACACCGCCGCCGAGAACGTCGACATCAAGGAGGGCACCACGGGCGGCACGCTGTCCGACAACTCCTTCGACGGTGTCGGCATGCAGGGCGAGAACCACGCCGACTCGTGGGTGGACGTGAAGGGCAACGGCTGGACGATCACCGGCAACCGGGGCGTCCGATCGCCGCTCGACGGGTTCCAGACGCACGAGCTGCTCTCCGGCTGGGGCACCGACAACACCTTCACCGACAACCGGGTCGACCTGGGCAACACCGACGGCGTCGCGTTCGCCTTCCGACCGGTCGAGGGCAACACCGTCTCCTGCGACAACACCGTGGTCGGCTCGAACGAGTTCAGCACCACGACCTGCACCGACTGACACACGACGGCCACCGCGGTCCGTCCGCACCCGTCCACACCCATCCTCCGCGACCCGAGAGCGAGCCTTGCCATGTCTGCTTCCGTCACCCCGATCCCGTCCTCCGGGATGCCACCCGTCGTCGAACGACCCCGCCTGACCGTCATCGGCACGGGGTACCTCGGCGCCACCCACGCCGTATCGATGGCCGTCCTCGGCTACGAGGTCCTCGGCGTCGACGTCGACCCTGCCAAGGTCGAGGCCCTGGTCGCCGGCCGGGTGCCCTTCCACGAACCCGGCCTGCCCGAGCAGCTCGCAGCGGCCCTCGCCTCCGGACGGCTCCGCTTCACGTCGTCGCTGCGCGAGGCCGCCGAGTTCGGCGACGTCCACTTCGTCTGCGTGGGGACCCCCCAGCAGCGGGGGTCGCACGCCGCCGACCTGACCTACGTCGATTCCGCCTTCCGCGAGCTCGCGTCGCACATCGACCGGCGTGCGCTGATCGTGGGGAAGTCGACCGTGCCCGTGGGCACCGCCGAACGGCTCGCGGCGCTCGTGGAGCAGGTCGCCCCTGCCGGAGCCGAGGTGGAGGTCGCCTGGAACCCGGAGTTCCTCCGCGAGGGCTACGCGGTGCAGGACACGCTGCACCCCGACCGGCTCGTGTTCGGCGTCCGGTCGGCGTGGGCGGAGGCGCAGCTGCGTGCGGCGTTCCGACCGATCCTCGACGAGGGGACACCGCTCGTCGTCGCCGACCTGCCCACGGCCGAGCTCGTGAAGGTGGCCGCGAACTCCTTCCTCGCGACGAAGATCTCCTTCATCAACGCGATGGCCGAGGTCTGCGAGGCAGCCGGAGCGGACGTCAGCGTCCTGGCGAGCGCCCTGTCGCACGACACCCGCATCGGCGGCCGCTTCCTCAAGCCGGGCCTCGGCTTCGGCGGGGGGTGCCTGCCGAAGGACATCCGGGCCTTCTCGGCCCGTGCGCAGGAGCTCGGCGTCGGTCAGGCGGTCCGGTTCCTCGACGAGGTGGACGCGATCAACCTGCGCCGCCGGCAACGGACCGTCGACCTGGTCACGGAGATGGCGGACGGTGACCTGGCGGGCAAGCGGATCGCGGCGTTGGGGGCGGCGTTCAAGCCGAACTCCGACGACATCCGCGACGCGCCGGCACTCGACGTCGCCCGGATGCTCGGCGAGGCGGGCGCCGTCGTCACCGTGTACGACCCCGAGGCGATGGAGAACGCCGCGCGGGCGTACCCGACCCTGCGGTACGCGCCGTCGATGACGGCGGCGGTGATCGATGCGGACGTGGTGGTGCTCCTGACCGAGTGGGAGCAGTTCCGCACGGTCGACCCGCACGACCTCGGCGCCCTCGTCCACCACCGGCGCATCGTCGACGGCCGGCACGCGCTCGACGCCGACGCCTACCGAGCGGCGGGCTGGGACCTCCGCGCCCTCGGACGTCCCACGGCGTCGGGCACCGTCGAGATCGTCGTCGACGAACAGGACCGCCTGCAGGCCACGGCCTGACGGCAGGACGTCTCGGCGGGGGTACCGCCGAGGACGCGTCCGGTGCACGACGAGGTGCACGGGACGGTGCGGAGGGGCGGCTTCGGGCAGTGCCGCTCCTCCGCGCAGGGCGGGTCAGGCGCCGAGCAGCTCGGCCGCCTGCCGCACCGCGGTCGGGGCACCGGCGAGGTGCCAGTCGTGGCCGTGGGCCCGGACGACGGTCGCGACACCGCCGGCACCCTCGACGAGCGCACGCCCGGGCAGCCAGTCCCAGTCGGCGCAGTCCGTCTGCACCCAGAGCCCGATGCGCCCCGCTGCGACGTCCACCATGTCGCAGGACCCCGACCCGCTGATCCGCACCGTCGCCGCCGCGGCCAGGAGCACGGCCATCGGACCCGCCTCGGCAGCGCGCAGGTGGGAGCTGTTCAGGAACGTCGCCACGCTCGTCGCGGCGAGTGCCACGTCCGGTACCGGCGGCACACGCTCCCCGTCGCGGGTGGTCACACCGTCGGACGCCACCCACGTCTCGTCGGCGGTCGGACGACGCACCGCACCGACCCGGAGCTCACCGTCGACCTCGAGCGACACCGCGCTGCACCACGCCGGCAGTCCGGCGACGTAGTTGAACGTCCCGTCGATCGGGTCGACGGTCCACCGGCGTCCGTCGATCGCCTCGGAGCGGGCGCCCTCCTCACCGAGCACGCCGTCGCCCGGACGGTGCTCGAGCAGCTGACGACGGACGAGCTCCTCGGCCGCGCGGTCCGCGGCGGTGACCAGGTCGGCGGCCGAGGTCTTCCGTTCCGCCTGCGCCCCGTCGCGCCGCATGTCGGCCGCGAGGCGAGCGGCGTCGGACACGAGGGCGGCGGCGAGGGTGTGGTCGTCCATCCGCCCACGGTAGCGGTCGACCGGCAGCGCACCACTGCCGCGGGAGCGCCGCCGCAGCAGCGTCAGGTCGGCGCACGGGAACCGGTCGACAGCGTCAGGAGACCGTGAGGACCGGCACGATCCCGGTCGGTCCGCCGCAGGGTGGACGACGTGGACGAGCACCGAGACCGACACCCGCACCCGCACCCGCACCGCACCCGCCGGACCGGTTGGCATCCCTGGGGACGTTGCACCGTGCAGCCCGTCACCCGCGCCCTCTGGAGCGGCCGGACGCTCGAGGTGCACGCACCGGGGGCCACCGCGGGCGAGCTCCTGCTGCTCCGGGCACTCCAGGTCTGGGGAGCGGCCGGCGCACTCGTGGCGGTCGCGCTCGTCGTGGCGCTGCACCGGGCGCCCGCGGTCGGCCTCGTCGTCGCCGTCCTGCTCTACGCCGCCGGCTTCGTCCTGCTCGTCCGGGTGACCCGCCGGGTGCGCTCCGGCGTGAGGACCCTGACGATCACGGTCTTCCACGGCAACGGTCGGCCCGAGGTGTACGGCGACGTCCGGCTCATCGAGGCGTCGCTCGACCTGCTGTGCCTCGTCGAGGACGCCGTCCGACGCGGGCAGGTGTCCCGGGTCGAGTACGAGCAGGTCTGGGGACAGGTGTGGCGGTCGATGCCCGAGCCGGTGGTCCGTCCTGCCGGTCGATCGCGCTCCCGCGAGGTGGCGCAGCGCCGTCGGTCGCACCGGTGAGCGGGTCGACCGCGCCCTCGGTGCTGGCCCCGAGCGCCGACCCGGAGGGCGACGACCCGTCGGTGGTCCTCGGCTACGACTGAGCGTGCTGCCCGTTCACGAGGCCGTGCAGCGCGGCCCACTGGAGCAGCAGGATCGTCTTCCCGTCGACGATCCGTCCGTCCTCGATCATCGCGAGCGCCTCCGAGGCCGGGAGTTCGAGCACCTCGATGTCCTCGCCCTCACCGGCGAGGCCGCCACCGACCTCGACCCGGTCGTCGGGGGAGTACTCGGCGACGTAGCAGTGCACCCGCTCGGTGACCGACCCCGGGCTCATGTACGCGGCGGTCACGTGTCGCAGGTCGCTCAGCCGCACCCCGAGCTCCTCGAGGGCCTCGCGTCGGACCGCGGTCTCCGGGTCGTCCTCGTCGAGCAGGCCCGCCGCGACCTCGACCAGCATGCCGTCGGGGTGGTCGTTGACGTACGCGGGAAACCGGAACTGCCGCGTGAGCAGCACGGTGCCGCGCGCTCGGTCGACCGGCAGCACGGCCGCGCCGTTGCCGCGGTCGTAGGTCTCCCGCTGCTGGGTGGTCCAGGTGCCGTCGGTCCCGCGGACGTCGAACGTCGTCCGTCGCAGCACGTGCCACCCGTCGGAGGTCACCTCGACGTCCCGCACCACGACGTCCGGGTTCCGGTCGAGGTCACGTCCGACCCGGTCGAGACCGGTCCGCCCCCTGCTGTCCGGTCCCGTCGCGTCGTCCGTCGTCATGCTCCCGACGCTAGCGGACAGCCGTGCGCTCGACGGCCGAGCCGGCCACGCGCGGTGCGGTTCCGCCCACCGGACGGGAGGCACGGGGCGGCCCCGCCACGCGCCTCCCGTCCGACGCCCCTCGTCCCATCCGGCCCTGCCGCACCCCGTCCGTCGTCCGTCGTCCGTCGCCCGTCGCCCGTCAGCTCGTGACCGGGCGCACAACCGGGAGCAA
>NZ_RBLU01000110.1 GCF_003989515.1 Curtobacterium sp. HSID17257 | reverse complement strand
CGTCGAGCAGCCGGGCGACGGCGTCGACCGCGACGGCTGCGCTCGGGACGCTGGGCTGCGGCTCGACGAGCCGGTCGCGCACGGTGCCGTCGAGGGCGACGAGTGCCACCGCGACGGTGTCGATCTCGACGGTGACCGCGGCGGCCACGACGTCGCCGGATGCCCGGACGACCGCGCTCGGTCGTCCGACCCCGGCGGGTCGGTCGGCTCCCGCGGTCCCGGCGGCCGGGAACTCCTCGTGCACCAGGCCCCGCTCGACGAGCTCCCCCACCAGGGCGAGGACCGTCGACCGGTTGAGCCCCGTGCTGCGGGTGAGCTCGGCGCGGGTGACGGGTCCGTCCTCGTGCACGATGCGGAGGACGCGCGCGACGTTGCCGGGCGTGGTCGTGGCCGTGCGGGCCATGGGTCCTCCTGGGGTGTGAAGTGGATCGGCGGCGCGAGTCTCGTGCTCAGCGACGTTCCTCGCGGCGGTCGGGACGAGGAACGCCGCTGAGACCGAGTCTCGCGTACCCGGGCGGGCGCTCAGCGCGAACGGGAGAACGCGGCGTCGAACGCGGCGTCGGGCGGGGCGATGGTGCCGAGCTTCCGCACGAAGGCGAGCGCCTCGGGGCCGCCGACGAGTCGGTCCATGCCGGCGTCCTCCCACTCGACGCTCGTCGGACCGTCGTACCCGATGTGGTTCAGCACGCGGAACACCCGCTCCCACGGCACGTCGCCGTGCCCGGCGGACACGAAGTCCCACCCGCGACGGGGGTCGCCCCACGGCAGGTGCGACCCGAGTCGACCGTTGCGGCCGTCGAGCTGCTTGACGGACTCCTTGCAGTGCACGTGGTACACCCGGTCGGCGAAGTCGAGCAGGAACGCGGCGGGGTCGAGGTCCTGCCACACGAAGTGCGACGGGTCGAAGTTGAACCCGAACGACGGCCGGTCGGCGAACACCTCGAGCGCCCGCTTCGCCGTCCAGTAGTCGTAGGCGATCTCGGAGGGGTGCACCTCGAGCGCGAAGCGGACGCCGACCTCCTCGAAGACGTCGAGGATCGGCGACCAGCGGTCGTGGAAGTCCTGGTACCCGGCCTCGATCATCGCCGGCGGCACGGGCGGGAACCCGGCGACGGTCTTCCAGATCGAGGACCCGGAGAACCCGGTCACGGTGGTCACCCCGAGCGCGGCGGCTGCACGGGCGGTCCACTGCAGTTCCTCGGCGGCCCGCTGCCGGACGCCCTCGGGGTCGCCGTCGCCCCACACGTGCGGCGCGAGGATGTCCTCGTGCCGCTGGTCGATCGGGTCGTCGCACACGGCCTGCCCGGTCAGGTGGTTCGCGATCGTCCAGACCTGCAGCCCGTTGCGCTCGAGGACCGCCTTCCGGTCCGCCACGTACTCCGGGTCCGTCGCGGCACGCCGCACGTCGAGGTGGTCGCCCCAGCAGGCGATCTCCAGCCCGTCGTAGCCCCACTCCCCCGCCAGGCGCGCGACCTCCTCGAAGGGCAGGTCCGCCCACTGCCCGGTGAACAGGGTCACCGGCCTGGTCGACCGTCCGCCGCCGTCCGGCCTGGAGGCGCCGCCCACCTCGGTCTCGCCGGTTCCGTCCGTCGTCGTCATCGTCGTCGTCCTTCCTCGCCTGTCGTGTCGTGTCGCGTCGTGCTGCTGCTGCTGCTGCTGCTGCTGCTGCTGCTGCTGCTGCTGAGTCTGGCTCACCAGGACCCGGGTGTGGCGCCCGCCGGCACGGTGTCGGGACGGTCGACGCGCGACCGGACCTCGACCACGGTGTGCTCGCGGGCGGCGGTCGACACCGCTTCCATCACCTCGAGCACGTGGAACGCGAGCTCCCCCGACGCCCGGTGCGGTCGGTCGGTCGCGATCGCGTGCGCCATGTCGGCCAGGCCGTACCCGCGTCCGGCGTCGGCGTACCCGGCGCTCGTCGGCAGGTCCCGCCACTCGCGGGTGGCGGCGTCGGCGATCGACACCGTGTCGGAGAACCGGTTCGGGTCGGGGACGCCGAGCGTGCCCGCGGTGCCGTACACCTCGAACAGCGGCGCCCGGGTGGCCCAGACCTCGAACGACACGGTCACCGTCGAGACGACACCGTTCGCGTGCTCGAGGACGGCGACCACGTGCGTGTCGATGTCCACCCGGAGCGGGGTGCCCGCCGCGGGACCCGTCGCGATGGTGCGTTCGCGGTCGGAGCGGGTCGAGGCACCGCTGACCCGGACGACCGGGCCGAAGAACGACACGAGGCTCGTCAGGTAGTACGGCCCCATGTCGAGCAGCGGACCGCCGCCGGGCTGGTAGTAGAACGCGGGTGCCGGGTGCCAGAGTTCGTGCCCGGGAGCCGACCACGACACCGCGGCTCCGACCGGGCTGCCGATCAGGCCGTCGTCGAGCGCGGCCCGTGCGGTCTGGATCCCGGTGCCGAGCACGGTGTCCGGCGCGCTGCCGACCCGCAGGCCCGAGCGTCGGGCGAGGTCGAGCACGGGCTGTGCCTCGGCCGTCGACATCGCGAGCGGCTTCTCGCCGTACACGTGCTTGCCGGCCTCGAGTGCCCGGGTGGCGATCTCGGCGTGCGCGGCGGGGATCGTCAGGTTGAGCACGACGTCGACGTCGTCCGCGGCGATGAGCTCGTCGACGCTCGTCCCCCGCACGCCCTGCGTCGCACCGACCGACTGCGCCCGGGCGACGTCGATGTCCGCGACGGCGGTGAGCTCGAGGCCGGGCAGCGCCGGGAAGTGCTCGAAGTACTGCTGGCTGATGACGCCGACCCCGACGACACCGACCTTCATCGGGCTGCCCACAGGAGTCCCCTCTCGATGATCGTGCGGAGCGGCTGCGACTCGACGACCTCGAGCCGGTGCCCGGGAGCCGAGACGAACACGCGCCCCTCGCCCCACTGCCGGGTCCAGATCGCCGGTGCGGTGACCGGACGGTTCCAGGCGTCGAAGTCCCGGGCCTCCTGCGTGGTCGTCGCCAGCACGTCGTTGTACTCGTCGGAGAGCACCCAGTACTGCTCGGTCACGAGGTCGAAGTCCTCGATGCCCTGCGTGATCGGGTGTTCGTGCCCGGCATCGGTGATGTGCACCGTGTACGGGATGTAGTTGTCGGACTGCTCGCCGGTGCGCTCCGACGGGTGCTTGCCCGCGTGGTGCGCGAACTGGCCGCCGACCATGTGCAGGTAGTGGGCGGTGTTCCGGAACGCGTCCGCGATCCCGCCGTGCCAGCCGGCGAGCCCGGCACCGCCGAGCACCGCCTGCTGGAGCCCGGCGAACTCGTCGTCGGCGATGGTCGACATCGTCACGACCTGCACGATCAGGTCGACGTCCGCCATCACGGACGCGTCGGCGTACACCGCCGTCGAGTCCGACACGTGGACGTCGAAGCCGTTGTCGCGGAGGAACGGGACGAACAGGTCGGTGGTCTCGACGGGCATGTGCCCGTCCCACCCGCCACGGACGACCAGCGCTCGCTTCGTCGTGTCGGCCATCAGATCGCCGTCCAGGCGCTGCCGTCGGCCGCGCTGCGCTCGACCGCGTCGAGGACCCGCTGCACGTGCAGGCCGTCCGCGAACGACGGCTGCGGGTCGGTGCCGGCGACGATCGCCCGCACGAAGTCCGTCACCTGGTGGCTGAAGGTGTGCTCGTAGCCGATGAGGTGCCCGGTCGGCCACCACGCGGCCATCCACGGGTGCTCCGGCTCGGTGACGAGGATGCGGCGGAAGCCCTGCTCCCCCGCGGGCGCCGACGACTCGTACAGGCGCAGTTCGTTCATCGACTCGAGGTCGAACTGGATCGCGCCCTCGGACCCGCTGACCTCGAGCGTCAGGCCGTTCTTCCGGCCGGTCGCGTAGCGCGTGGCCTCGAAGGTGCCGATCGCACCGTCGGCAGCGCCGCCGGTCAGACGGCCGAGGAAGAACGCGGCGTCGTCGACGGTGACCTGCCCACGCTCGTCGGACGCGGTGCCGGAGAGCCCGACGCCCTCGGCCATCAGCGGACGCTCGTGCACGAAGGTCTCGAGCGTGCCGGACACGGTGGCGAGCTGTGCGCCCGTGACGTGCTCGACGAGGTCGATCGCGTGCGCACCGATGTCACCGAGCGAGCCGGAGCCGGCGAGCGCCTTGTCCAGGCGCCACGTCATCGGACCGTCCTCGTCGGCCAACCAGTCCTGCAGGTAGAGCGCGCGGACCTGGCGGACCGTGCCGATCCTCCCGTCCGCGACCAGCTGGCGGGCGAACGCGATGGCGGGGACGCGGCGGTAGCTGAAGCCGACCATCGCGCGGACCCCGCGCTCGGCGGCGGCCTCGGCGGCGGCGGTCATCGCCTCGGCCTCGGCGACGGTGTTGGCGAGGGGCTTCTCGCACAGGACGTGCTTGCCGGCCTCGAGCGCCGCGATCGCGACCTCGACGTGGGAGGACCCGGGCGACACCACGTCGACGACGTCGATGTCCGGGTCGGCCACCACCTGCCGCCAGTCGGTCGATGCGGTCTGCCAGCCGTACTGCTGCCGCGCGGCCTCGGTGCGCTCGGCGTCGCGGCCGACGACCACGGCCATCTCGGGCTCCACGCCGAGGTCGAAGAACCGCGGTGCGGTCCGCCACGCCTGGGAGTGCGCCGCCCCCATGAAGCCGTGCCCGACCATCGCGACGCGCAGTCGTCCCGGTCCGTGTCCGTCCTGTGCCATCCACTCGCTCCTTTGCGATCCGGTGTTGCCAGGATCCACCCTACCGCTTATGTTGGGCGCGGCAACATTTTGTTTCGACGACGAACGGTGACCCACCATGGCAACGACGCCCACCCGCGACGACAAGTTCTCCTTCGGTCTCTGGACCATCGGCTACAACGGCTCCGACCCGTTCGGCGGCCCGACCCGTCCCGCGCTGGACGTGGTCGAGGCGGTCGAGAAGCTCGACGAGCTCGGTGCCTACGGCCTGACCTTCCACGACGACGACCTGTTCGCCTTCGGCTCGACCGACGCCGAGCGCCAGGCGCAGATCGACCGCCTCAAGGGCGCGCTCGACTCCACCGGGATCATCGTGCCGATGGTCACGACGAACCTGTTCTCGGCCCCGGTCTTCAAGGACGGCGGCTTCACCTCGAACGACCGGAACGTCCGTCGCTTCGCGCTCCGCAAGGTGCTCCGCAACCTCGACCTGGCCGCCGAGCTCGGCGCGAAGACCTTCGTCATGTGGGGTGGCCGCGAGGGCTCGGAGTACGACTCCGCCAAGGACGTGCAGGCAGCGCTCGAGCGCTACCGCGAGGCCGTGAACCTGCTCGCCCAGTACGTCACCGACAAGGGCTACGACATCCGCTTCGCCATCGAGCCGAAGCCGAACGAGCCCCGCGGCGACATCCTGCTGCCGACCCTCGGTCACGCGATCGCCTTCACCGAGACGCTCGAGCGTCCGGAGCTGTTCGGCATCAACCCCGAGGTCGGCCACGAGCAGATGGCGGGCCTGAACTTCACGGCCGGCATCGCCCAGGCGCTCTACCAGGGCAAGCTCTTCCACATCGACCTCAACGGCCAGCGCGGCATCAAGTACGACCAGGACCTGGTGTTCGGCCACGGCGACCTGCAGAACGCGTTCTCGCTCGTCGACCTGCTCGAGCACGGTGCTCCGCAGGGCGGCCAGGCGTACGACGGCCCCCGTCACTTCGACTACAAGCCGAGCCGCACCGAGGACATCACGGGCGTCTGGGACTCGGCGAAGGCGAACATGCGCATGTACCTGCTCCTCAAGGAGCGTGCGCAGGCGTTCCGTGCCGACCCCGAGGTGCAGGAGGCCCTGTCCGCCGCCAAGGTCGACGAGCTCTCGACGCCGACGCTGAACAGCGGCGAGTCGTACGACGACTTCCTCGCCGACCGCTCGGCGTACGAGGACTTCGACGCCGACGCGTACTTCGGCGGCAAGGGCTTCGGCTTCGTGCGCCTGCAGCAGCTCGCGATCGAGCACCTCATGGGCGCTCGTTGAGCCAGCAGCTCGTCGCAGGGGTCGACTCCTCGACCCAGTCCTGCAAGGTCACCATCCGTGACGCTGCGACCGGCGCGGTCGTCCGGGAGGGCCGTGCGGCCCACCCGGACGGCACGTCCGTCGACCCCCGACACTGGTGGGACGCGCTCGGCACCGCGATCGCGGACGCCGGCGGGTTCGACGACGTCGCCGCCGTCGCGATCGCCGGGCAGCAGCACGGCATGGTCGCGCTCGACGTCGACGGTCGCGTGGTCCGCGACGCGCTCCTCTGGAACGACGTCCGCAGTGCCGACGCGGCCGCGCAGATGGTCGAGGAGCTCGGCCGGGAGGCATGGGTCGCCCGGACGGGTCTGGTCCCGGTGGCCTCGTTCACCGGCACGAAGCTGCGGTGGCTCCGCGACGCGGAGCCGGACAACGCGGCGCGGGTCGCCGCCGTCGCGCTCCCCCACGACTGGCTGTCGTGGCGGCTGCGCGGGTACGGACCGGCGGACGAGAGCCCGCTCGGACCGGACCTCGACGCCCTCGCGACCGACGGCTCGGACGCCAGCGGCACCGGCTACTGGGACCCGGTGCGCCGGGAGTACGACACCGAGCTGTTCGAGCAGGCGCTCGGTCGTCGCGCACGGGTCGCTGCCGGGACGCACGACGGCACCGCGCACGACGGGGACGACGACCTGGTCGTCGTCCCGCGGGTCGTGGCTCCCGACGAGGCGATGGGCACGCTGGCGTCCGACGTCGAGCTGCCGGGCGGTGCCGTCTCCCGCGCCGGCCTCGTCGTCGGCCCGGGGCTCGGCGACAACGCCGGGGCAGCGCTCGGCCTCGGGCTCGGCCCGGGCGACGTCGCGGTGTCCCTCGGTACCAGCGGGACGGTCTTCGGCGTCACCGACACCGAGGTGACCGACCCGAGCGGGACCGTGGCGGGCTTCGCCGACGGGACCGGGTCGCGCCTCCCGATCGTCACCACCCTGAACGCGGCCCGCGTGCTCGAGGTGATCGGCGGACTCCTCTCCGTCGACCACGACGAGCTCGGCGAGCTCGCGCTGCAGGCGCCGGCGGGGGCGGACGGTCTCGTGCTCGTGCCGTACTTCGTCGGCGAGCGCACGCCGAACCGGCCGGACGCGACCGCCTCGCTCGTGGGCATGACGCCCGCGACGACCGACCGGGCGCACCTCGCCCGTGCCGCCGTCGAGGGCATGCTCTGTGCCCTGGCCGACGGTCTCGCCGCGGTCGAGGACACCGGCGTGCACGTGTCGCGGCTGCTGCTCATCGGCGGCGCCGCGCGGAACGAGGCCGTCCGGGCCGTCGCCGCGCAGGTGTTCGGCCGCGCCGTGTCGATCCCGGAGCCCGGCGAGTACGTCGCCTCGGGTGCCGCTCGACAGGCCGCGTGGGTGCTGACCGGGAGCCTGCCGTCGTGGGAGGTCTCCGCGACGGTCGTGCCCGCGGACCCGCACCCCGAGGTGCTCGAGCAGTACCGCGCCGCCGCACGCTGATGCGCTGAGGCGCGTCCACCTGGTGGAATCGGGCGTACCCGGTCGGAACTCCCGACCAGGTGCGCCCGTTCCGACCAGGGACACCCGGAACGACCCACCACCAGCGAGGACCCCGATGCCGCTCACCGACCTGCCCCTCGACCAGCTCCGCGCGTACCGCCCGTCCGTGCGGCGGCCCGACGACCTCGACGCCTTCTGGACGGACACGATCGCCGAGGCCCGGGCGGCCGGCGCCGGGACCGAGCCCGTGCTCGTCCCCGCCACCACGCCGGTGACCGCGCTCGACGTGCAGGACCTGACGTTCCCGGGCTTCGGCGGCGACCCCGTCCGTGCCTGGGTCTCGCGTCCGGCGGGCTCGACGGGTGGCCTGCCCGCCGTGGTCGAGTTCATCGGGTACGGCGGCGGTCGGGGCCTGCCGGGCGAGCGGGTCTCGTGGGCACTCGCCGGGTACGTGCACGTCGTGATGGACACCCGCGGGCAGGGCAGCGGCTGGGGGTCCGGCGGCGACACCCCGGATCCGCACGGCTCCGGCCCGAACGGCGGCGGGTGGATGGCGAGCGGCATCGCCTCGCCCGCCGAGCACTACTACCGGCGGGTGTACACGGACGCGGTCCGGCTCGTCGACGCGGTCCGCACGCTGCCCGGCGTCGATCCGGACCGCATCGCGTTGACCGGTGGCAGCCAGGGCGGCGGCATCGCGATCGCCGCGGCCGCCCTGGTCGAGGCGCACACCGCGCCGCTCGTCGCCGTGCTGCCGGACGTCGCGTTCCTGTCGGACTGGGAGCACGGCACGGACGTCGCGGTGGGCGGCCCGTACCTGGAGCTCGCCCAGTACCTCGCCGTGCACCGGGACGCGGTCGAGACCGTGTGGGACACCGCGGCGTACTTCGACGGCGTGAACCTGGCCGCACGGATCACGGCCCCGGCGCTGTTCTCCGTCGCGCTCATGGACGACGTGGTGCCCCCACGCACGACCTTCGCGGCGTACAACGCACTGGCGTCGACGGACAAGCACATCGAGGTCTACCCGTACAACGGCCACGAGGGCGGCGGCCACCGGCACTGGGAGCGGCAGGCGGCGTTCCTGGCGCAGCGCCTCGGCTGACCCGTAGTTGAAGTCAACAACGTTGGACCGGCGACGATAAATTCAACGCCGGAAAGCCGGAAAGCCGGAACGCCGGAACGCCACCACGCGCACCGCACCGCCGGCACCCGGCGACGAGGCGCAGACTGGTTCGCGCATGCACAGCGACACCCGGACCCCCACCGCGACCGAGCACCACGGCACCGTCGTCGAGGATGCCGTCGACCTGTTCGAGGGCGTCTACAGCACTCATGACATCAACATCGGGCAGGCGGTGGCCGACGGGTTCTCCTACCGCTACCGCGCGGTCGGCGACGAGCGGGTGACCACCGCGACCTCGGCGGTCGCAGCGCACCGCTGGGGCACCATCAACCCGGGACGCCAGTACACCCTGGCGTGGGCGACCGGACCGGGCATGGTGCTCGACGCCGACCGCCGCGACCCGATCACCATGCACCCGAACGTCCCCGTGGCGTACCCGGCAGGGCGCCCGTTCACGTTCGACGCCGCTCCCGCGGTGCAGCACGTCATCCGCTTCGACGCCGACTTCCTGGAGTCGGTCTCGGCAGCGCTCCGAGGAGACCTGCCCGGCCCGCTCGACCTGCGGACGACCGCCGACCCCGACGCCCTGCCCGCACTCCGCCGGACGATCGCCGGGGCCGCGGGGACACTGTGGGACCCGCGCGCCGCGCCGCCCCTCCGCGAGGCGCAGCACCGGAGGATCGCCGAGGCCGTCCTCGAGGTCTTCGACCAGACCCCGCCGTCGGGCATCGCTGCGGCGGGGCACGGCGCGGTCCGCGCCGCCCAGGAGTGGATCGTGGCGAACGCCCGCCGACCGCTCACCACGGCCGACGTCTGCCGCGCCACGGGGCTCAGCGCCCGGGGCCTGCAGGCGGCGTTCCACCGTGCGGGCGCGGCGAGCCCGATGCAGTTCCTGCGCGACGTGCGACTGCACCGCGTGCACGCGGCACTCGAGGCCGGGGACCCGTCGACCACCACGGTCGCCGAGGTCGCCAGGGCGTGGGGCTTCGCGCACCTCGGTCGGTTCGCGGGCACCTACGCCGGCACCTTCGGCGAGCGCCCCTCGGACACGCTGCACCGGAGGGTCCGGCGGGAGACCGGTCAGTCCCCGAGCAGTGCTCCGACGGCGTCCACGACGACCTGACGGCGGCGCTGCGGCACGACCGAGGCGACCGGAGCGGATGCCTCGGGCGGGAGGGTCGACCAGACCTCGGCGAGCTGGACGACGAGCCCGTAGAGCACGGCGGGGCGGAAGCGTCGTGGGAGCACCCCGGCGCGCTGGGCCCGCTCGACCTCGGCGACGGCGTCGGCGTACTGCGTGGCGAGCGCCTCGACCGGCGTGTCCGGCCGCTCGAGCCGGTGCCAGGTCGCGAGCCGCTGCACCCACGGCCGCTCGGCCAGGACGTCGTGCAGGCGACCGGCCCACGCGGCCAGGTCGGCGGTGTCGAGCGGCGCGGCGTCGTGCACGGCCGTCAGCTCGCTCGTCAGCAGCGCGTCGAACAGTCCGTCCTTGCCCCCGAAGTAGTGGAAGACCTGCGCCTTGTTGCTGCTGGCCTCGGCGGCGAA
>NZ_RBLU01000109.1 GCF_003989515.1 Curtobacterium sp. HSID17257 | reverse complement strand
TTGCCCGGGACGGCGGCTGCCAGCGCGAACTGCCCGCCGAGCGTGTCCGAGGCCTCCCAGAGCGTCACGGCGTGACCCCGCCGCGCAGCGTCCACCGCGGCAGCGAGCCCGGCGGGGCCACCACCGACGACGTCGACACGCTTGGGTTCGGTCGTCGGACGCAGCGGCAGGGCGAGCTCGCGGCCGGCGCGCGGGTTCACGAGGCACGACACCGGCTGCCCGACGATCGAGCGGTCGAGGCACGCCTGGTTGCAGCCGATGCACGTGTTGACGAGGTCGAAGCGGCCGTCGAGCGACCGGCGGACGATGTCCGGGTCGGCGAGGAACGGACGGGCGAGGGCCACGGCGTCGACCTGCCCGTCCCGGAGCACCGCCTCGCCGTCGCGCAGGTCGGTCATCCGGTTCGACGCGATCACCTGCACGTCGGGGTGCGCGGATCGGCGGACCACGCCAGCGATGCGCTCGGCGTAGGCGAGCCAGGCTCCGTGCGGCACCGAGGCCTGGACGGTGGGCGTGCGCGACTCGTGCCAGCCGATGCCGACCGACACCGCGTCGAGGCCGAGCGGCAGCAGGTCGTGCACGAGCGCGTCGACCTCGTCGTCGGTGGTCGACCCGGGCATGAGGTCGGCCCCGGACAACCGGATCGTCACCGCGAGGTCGGGGACGGCGGCACGGACGGCTCGGACGACCTCGATCGCGAAGCGACGGCGTCGGACCGCGTCCCCGCCCCACTCGTCGTCGCGGAGGTTCGTCAGCGGCGACTGGAACTGGTTGACCAGGTACCCCTCGGACGCCATGATCTCCACGCCGTCGAAGCCGATCGCAGCAGCGGACCGTGCAGCCGCGGCGAAGTCCTCGATCGTGTGGCGCACCTCGGCGTCGGTGAGCGCGACGGGCTGCACCCCGCGTGCAGCGGCCCACGGCAGCGCCGAGGGAGCCACGACGCGCTGGGGTCGCCCGTGCCGGTCGACCATGCCGTTCGCGAGGGCGTACCGGCCGGCGTGGAAGAGCTGCGCGAGCACCGCCCCGCCCTCGTCGTGGACCGCGTCGACCGCGACCCGGAACCGCTCGTCCGCTCCCCCGACGCCGAACACCGCGAAGTCGGGCCCGCCACGCGCCTCGTCGCTGACCGCGATCCCGCCGGTGACGATGCACCCGACCCCGCCGGCGGCCCGCTCCCGGTAGAACGCGGCCATCGCGGCGCCGCCGTCGTCGAGGACCTCGAGCCCGGTGTGCATCGACCCCATCACCACGCGGTTCCGCAGGTGCAGCGGACCGAGGGCCCACGGCGACGAGAGGACGGCGAGGTCGGACACGGCAACGCTGCTCATGGCCACCACTCTGCCGGACGACGTGCCCGGGACGGAGTTCCTTGTGCCGACCCTCCAACCCGACGGGCAGGATGGCCCCATGGACATCCGCTTCACCGAGTCCCGCCCGTCGACCATCGGCGTCGAGTGGGAGCTCCCGCTGGTCGACCGCGGCACCGGCGACCTCGCGCCCCGTGCCCCCGCCGTGATCGCCGCCGTGCAGGAGCGTCTCGGCGACCACGACCGGGTGACCGAGGAGCTCCTGACGAACACCGTCGAGGTGGTCACGGGCGTGCACGAGACCGTCGGTGGGGCGACGAGCGAGCTCGCGGGCATCATCGGCGAGGTGATCGACGCCGCCGAACCGCTCGACGCGCAGGTGATGTGCTCCGGCACCCACCCGTTCGCGCTGTGGGACCAGCAGGAGATCACCGCGGACAGCGAGCACTACACGACCCTGATCGACCGCACGCGGTGGTGGGGTCGGCAGATGCTCATCTGGGGCGTCCACGTTCACGTCGGCATCGATGACCGCGACAAGGCGGTGCCGATCATGAACGCGATGCTCGCGTACGTGCCGCACCTGCAGGCGTTCACGGCGTCGAGCCCGTTCTGGGGCGGGACCGACACCGGCTACGCCTCGAACCGCGCCCTGATGTTCCAGCAGCTCCCCACCGGCGGGCTGCCCCCGGGCATCGACGACTGGCGCGGTTTCGAGACCGTCGTCGACGACCTGACGAGGACCGGCGTGATCGACGGGTTCAAGGACCTGCGCTGGGACATCCGCCCCTCGCCGGGGTGGGGCACGCTCGAGAACCGCGTGTCCGACGGGGTCTCGACGCTGCACGAGGTCGGCGCGGTCACGGCGTTCGTCCAGTGCCTCGTCACGGCGCTGTCCGACCGGCTCGACCGCGGCGAGAGCCTGCCGTCGATGCAGCCGTGGTTCATCCGCGAGAACAAGTGGCGCGCCGCCCGGTATGGCATGGAGGCGGAGATCATCACGAACGCCGCCGGCGACGAGCGTCTGGTCACCGACGAGGTGCACGACCTGGTCGCACGGCTCGCCCCGATCGCGGAGCGGCTCGGCTGCGAGCAGGAGCTGCACCACCTCGACACGATGATCACCGAGGGCGCGTCGTACCAGCGGCAGCTGCGGGTGGCGCAGGAGAGCGGCGGCGACCTCCGCGCGGTGGTCCGCCACCTGGTCACGGAGCTGCGGGAGTCGCTCTAGACGCGACCCACGGACGGACGGGAGGCCCGGTGCCAGCTGGCACCGGGCCTCCCGTCATCCGGTCGCGGCTAGCGACCCAGGAACTTCTGCAGGCTGGCCAGCTCTTCCTCGGTGGGCGCCTTGCCACCCTTCGGACCGCCGAGCCCGAGACCGGAACCGGTGGGTGCCTGCTGCTGCGGCTGCGCCGCCGCACCCGACGCGAGCGCCGCGCGCTTGGCGGGGTTGCCGACCTTCTTCTTCTTGGCGCCGCCCTGCTGCTGCTTCTTCTTGCCGCCGTGCATGCCGGGGATCGGGCCCATGCCGGGCATCTGCGGGACGCCACCGCGCGCGACGGTCTTCATCATCTTCGCGGCCTGCTCGAAGCGGTTCACGAGGGCGTTGACCTCGGTCACCGTGGTTCCGGAACCCTTCGCGATGCGGAGTCGACGGGAGCCGTTGAGGAGCTTCGGGAGCTCGCGCTCCTGCTTCGTCATCGACTGGATGATCGCCTCGGTCCGGACGATCTCGCTCTCGTCGAAGTTGTCGAGCGCCTCGCGCATGCCCTTCGCGCCCGGGAGCATGCCGAGCATGCCCTTGATCGAGCCGGCCTTGCGGAGCTGCTGCATCTGCGCGAGGAAGTCGTTCAGGGTGAACGAGTCGGTCGCGATCTTCTCGGCGACCTTGCGCGCCTCGTCCTCGTCGAACGCGGACTGCGCCTGCTCGATGAGCGACAGGATGTCACCGAGGTCGAGGATGCGGCTCGCCATGCGGTCCGGGTGGAACGGCTCGAAGTCGTCGAGCCCCTCGCCCGTGGACGCGAACATGATCGGGCGACCGGTGACGCTGGCGACCGACAGGGCCGCACCACCGCGGGCGTCGCCGTCGAGCTTCGACAGGACGACGCCGGTGAAGTCGACGCCCTCCTGGAAGGCACGGGCGGTCGTGACGGCGTCCTGACCGATCATCGCGTCGATGACGAAGAGGACCTCGTCCGGGTCGACGGCCTTGCGGATGTTCGCCGCCTGCTTCATGAGCTCGGCGTCGACACCGAGTCGACCGGCGGTGTCCACGATGACCGTGTCGTACTGCTGGTCGACCGCGGCCTTGATCGCGTTCTTCGCGACCTTGACCGGGTCACCGACGCCGTTGCCGGGCTCGGGAGCGAACACGTGCACGCCGGCCTGCTCGCCCACGACCTGCAGCTGCTGCACGGCGTTCGGACGCTGGAGGTCCGCCGCGACGAGCATCGGCGTGTGGCCGTCCTTCTTGAGCCACTTGCCGAGCTTGCCCGCGAGGGTGGTCTTGCCGGCGCCCTGGAGGCCGGCGAGCATGATCACCGTCGGCGGCCGCTTCGCGAACTCGAGCCGGCGCTGCTGCCCGCCGAGGATGCCCACGAGTTCCTCGTTGACGATCTGGACGACCTGCTGCGCGGGGTTGAGCGCCTTGTTGACCTCGTCCGAGAGCGCGCGTTCGCGCACCGAGGCGGTGAAGGCCTTGACGACCTCGAGCGCGACGTCCGCGTCGAGCAGGGCCCGGCGGATCTCGCGGACGGTGCCGTCGACGTCGGACGGGGACAGACGACCCTTGCTCCGCAGGTTGCGGAAGGTCTCGGTCAGCCGATCGGAGAGTGAGCCGAATTGTGCCATGGTCCGACGATTCTACAGGGCCACCCCCGACCGCCCCGGACCGGCTGCAGACCGGTTGTTGGACTGCGTCCAGGAACCGGGGTAGCGTGCTCGACGTGCCCCAGCTCGAGATCATCCGCTGGCCCGGGCTCCTCGACTACGAGGAGGGCCTCGCCGTCCAGCGGTCGTTCCACGCCGACGTCGTCGCCGGCGACTCCCCCGGCGTCGTCGTGCTCTGCGAGCACCCGAGCGTCTACACCGCCGGGCGCCGCACCGAGCCGGCTGACCTGCCGACCGACGGGTCCCGGGTCGTCGACGTCGACCGCGGCGGACGGATCACGTGGCACGGACCGGGGCAGCTCGTGGCCTACCCGATCGTCCGGCTCGCCGACCCCCTCGACGTCGTCGCGTGGGTCCGCGACCTCGAGCAGGTCGTCCTCGACGCGGCGGCCTCGGTGGGGGTCACCGCCGAACGGGTCGACGGGCGCAGCGGCGTCTGGGTGCCCCGACCGGGTGGCGGCCCGCACGACAAGGTGGGCGCGATCGGCCTGCACGTCGCCGAGCACGTCTCGAGCCACGGCATCGCGGTCAACTGCGACAACGACCTCGCCCCCTACGGCGCCATCGTTCCGTGCGGCATCGCCGACGCCGGGGTCACCACGCTGAGCGCCGCCGCAGGGCGCACCGTGACGGTCGACGAGGTCGCTGCCCTCGTCGGGCCGCGGATCCAGCAGGCGGTCGACGGCATGCACGCCGGTCGTCGCATCAGCTCCACCAGCACCACGCGACAGGAGGTCGCCGCATGACCCTCGCCCCCGACGGCCGCCGCATGCTCCGGGTCGAGGCCCGCAACGCCGCGACACCCATCGAGACGAAGCCCGCCTGGATCAAGACCCGCGCGACGCAGGGCCCGGAGTTCCGCGACCTCTCCGCACTGGTCCGGGACAAGCAGCTGCACACCGTCTGCCAGGAGGCCGGCTGCCCGAACATCTTCGAGTGCTGGGAGGACCGCGAGGCCACCTTCCTGATCGGCGGCTCGCAGTGCACCCGGCGCTGCGACTTCTGCCAGATCGACACCGGCAAGCCGAGCCCGCTCGACCGCGGCGAACCCCGGCGCGTGGCGGACTCCGTCGTGTCGATGGGCCTGAAGTACGCGACCGTGACCGGGGTCGCGCGCGACGACCTCGTCGACGGCGGTGCCTGGCTCTACGCGGAGACGATCCGGCAGATCCACGAGCACTCCCCCGGTACCGGCGTCGAGATCCTCGTGCCGGACTTCAACGGCCGCCCCGACCAGCTCGGGCAGGTGTTCGACGCCCGACCGGAGGTCTTCGCACACAACGTCGAGACGGTGCCCCGGATCTTCAAGCGCATCCGCCCCGCGTTCCGCTTCGAGCGCTCGCTGGACGTCATCACCCAGGGCCGTGACGCCGGACTCGTGACGAAGTCGAACCTCATCCTCGGCATGGGCGAGGAACGGGACGAGGTCGTCGACGCGCTCGAGCAGCTGTACGAAGCCGGCACCGACATCATCACCTTGACGCAGTACCTCCGGCCGTCGCCGCGACACCTGCCCGTCGCACGCTGGGTACGGCCGGAGGAGTTCGTCGACCTGCGCGAGATCGCCGAGGACATCGGGTTCTCCGGCGTGCTCGCCGGCCCGCTGGTGCGCTCGTCCTACCGGGCGGGCCGGCTGTGGGCGCGCGCGACGGTCGCGCGCGGGGGCACGGTACCGCCGCACCTCGCCCACCTGCTCGAGGCGTCACCGGGGCGCCAGGCCGTGTAGCGCAGCTCCGGCGACCGACGGGAGGCCCGGTACCAGCTGGTACCGGGCCTCCCGTCCTCGCGTGGTCACGTCCGACGTGACCGGCCGTCGCTACGCGCGACCGCGGATGCTCCGGAGGAGCCAGCCGATGACCGCCAGCAGGATGAGCACGATGCCCACCCAGAGCAGGAACTTCAGGGCACCGACGAAGATGCCGCTGAAGAGCAGGACGAGGCCGACGATGATCGCGATGATCAGCAGTGCGGGCATGAGGGTCTCCAATCCCTGGAACGAGACCGAGCGGATGCCCGGGCCGTCAGGGACGCTACTCCCCGCCGCGTGGACGCGTTCGCCGGGAGCGTGACGGAGGCGCCGCGACGGTCAGCCGACGAGGTTCTGGACGAAGACGTGCGGCGTGAAGCCGGTGAGGTCGTTGATGCCCTCGCCCTGGCCGATGAGCTTGATCGGGATGCCGGTCTTCTCCTGCACGCTGAGCACGAACCCGGCCTTCGCCGACCCGTCGAGCTTCGTGATGACGAGCCCGGTGACCCCGGCGCCCTCGATGAAGGCCTGCGCCTGGGCGAGACCGTTCTGCCCGGTCGTGGCGTCGAGGACGAGCAGCACCTCGGCGATCTCGGTCTGCTTCTCGACGACGCGCTTGATCTTGCCGAGCTCGTCCATCAGACCGGCCTTGGTGTGCAGGCGGCCGGCGGTGTCGATCACGACGATCTCGGTGCCGTCGCGCATGGCCTTCTCGACCGTCTGGTACGCCACCGAGGCCGGGTCCTGACCGGGCTGCGCCGGACGGACGACCTCGACCCCGGCGCGCTGCGCCCACGTCGCGACCTGCTCGACCGCTGCCGCGCGGAAGGTGTCCGCCGCGCCGACCACGACCGTGCGGTCGTAGGTCTTGAGGAACTTCGCGAACTTGCCGATCGTCGTGGTCTTGCCGACGCCGTTCACGCCGACGACGAGCACGACCGCCGGGCGGTTGCTGAGCTTGAGCGTCGTGTCGAGCTTCGACAGGCGCTCCTCGAGCACCTCGCGGAGCATGCGCTGCAGGTCGGCGGGGTCCGTCGTGCCGTACCGGTCGACCCGGGCGTGCAGGCCCTCGATGATCTCGTCCGCGATGTCGGGGCCGAAATCCGCACCGATCAACGCGGTCTCGAGGTCGTCCCACGTGGTCTCGTCGATGGCCTTCCGCTGGAACAGGCCGCGGAGACGGGAGGACAGTGACCAGGAACTCGCCATGCTCCCAGCTTAGGGCGCGACGAGCAGCACCCGCGCCCGGTATCCTCGGTTCCTGAAGGGGAGTACTCCCGCGCGGCGCACCCGTCAGTACGGTCTGGGACGATCCAGACCCGGGACGCCGGTCGTGTCGGACCAGTCGGTCGACACGGCGGAGGAGACCTTCAGGCATCGGCGTACCCGCTCGGCGGGACGCCCCGAACCTGAAGGACATCCATTGGACGTTCCCCTCTTCGTCTGGCTCCTCACCATCGCGGGCATCCTCGCGCTGCTGGTGTTCGACTTCTACTCGCACGTGCGCACCCCGCACGTGCCGCACATCAAGGAGTCCGCGTTCTGGTCGGCGTTCTACGTCGGCCTGGCGATCCTGTTCGGTGTCGGGATCCTGGTCTTCGGCGGCGGTCAGGCCGGTGGCGAGTACTTCGCCGGCTGGTTGACCGAGAAGGCCCTGTCGGTCGACAACCTCTTCGTCTTCCTGATCATCATGTCGAGCTTCGCGGTGCCGAAGGAGTTCCAGCAGAAGGTCCTGCTGGTCGGCGTCGCGATCGCCCTCGTCGCCCGCGGTGTCTTCATCGCCCTGGGCGTCACGATCATCGAGAACTTCTCGTGGGTCTTCTACCTGTTCGGCGCGCTGCTGTTCTGGCTCGCCTGGTCGCAGGCGCGCAGTGGGAACGACCACGGCGCCGAGGAGGGCGACTCCCGGCTCATCCGTGTCCTGCGTCGCGTGATCCCGACCACCGACGACTACCACGGCGACAAGCTCACCGCGAAGGTCGACGGCAAGCGCCTGTTCACCCCGATGCTGCTCGTCATGGTCGCGATCGGCCTGACCGACGTGCTGTTCGCACTCGACTCGATCCCCGCGATCTTCGGTCTCACGCAGGACGCGTTCATCGTGTTCACCGCGAACGCGTTCTCGCTCCTCGGTCTGCGTCAGCTGTACTTCCTCATCGCGGGCCTGCTCGAGCGGCTCATCTACCTCGGTCAGGGCCTGGCGGTCATCCTCGCCTTCATCGGTGTGAAGCTCGTCTTCCACGCGATGCACGTCAACGAGCTGCCCTTCATCAACGGCGGCGAGCACATCGAGTGGGCCCCGGAGATCCCGATCTGGTTCTCGCTGAGCTTCATCGCGCTGACGATCGCCGTGGCCACCGCCGCGTCGCTCATCGTGTCGAAGAAGCGCCAGGAGCGCGGCCTGACCCCGACGGGACAGCCGAAGGAGGCCGTGGAGGCCGACGCGAAGTAGTCGTCACCACCTGACGGACGGGAGGCGCGGTGCCAGCTGGCACCGCGCCTCCCGTCCGTCCGCGGCGGAACCGGGTGCTCGAGACTCACGCTGAGCGACGGTCCTCGGGCTCAGGGGCGCGAGAACTGTCGCTGAGCCCGAGACTCGGGCCGCCCGGCGCCGGCCAGCCGCGCTACGCGACCGCGTCGGCGGGCTCGCGCCGCTGCACGCGCTGGCCGACCACGGCGGACACGCCGTCCTGGCGCATCGAGACGCCGTACAGCGCGTCGGCGATCTCCATCGTGCGCTTCTGGTGCGTGATCACGATGAGCTGCGACGACTCCCGCAGCCGCTCGAACACGGTCAGCAGCCGCCCGAGGTTCGCGTCGTCGAGCGCCGCTTCGACCTCGTCCATGATGTAGAACGGCGACGGTCGGGCGGTGAAGATCGCCACGAGCAGGGCAACCGCCGCGAGCGACCGCTCCCCGCCCGACAGCAGCGTGAGACGGTCGATCTTCTTGCCCGCGGGCTTCACCTGCACGTCGAGCCCCGTCGTGAGCATGTCGTCCGGGTTCGTCAGCGTGAGCGAGCCCGTGCCGCCCGGGAACAGGATCGGGAAGATCACGTCGAACGCGGCCTTCGTGTCGTCGTAGGCCGCCTCGAAGATCGTCTGCATCTTCGTGTCGAGCTCCTCGATGATCGTGAGGAGGTCGGCGCGGGTCTTCTGCAGGTCGTCGAGCTGCTCGGCGAGGAACGCGTGCCGCTGCTCGAGCGCCTGGAACTCCTCGAGCGCGAGGGGGTTCACCTTGCCGAGCCGACCGAGGTCCCGCTCCGCCGCCGCGAGCCGCTGCTCCTGCTCGGCCCGGACGTACGGCACCGTCGCGACGTCGGCCGGGTCGACCTCGTCGGTCGTGTCGAGCTCGGGCAGCGCCGGGCCACCGGGGAGGGTCGACTCGGCGTCGACGAGCTCGGGCACGTCGACGTCGGCCGCGTCGAGCGCGTCGGCGTCGTCGGCGTCGTCGGAGCCGCCGGCGCCGTCGGGTACCGCCGCGGAGGAGTCCGCGCCGTCGGCCGCCGCCCGCGCCCGCTCCGCCTCGCGGTGTCGCCGCGCGAGCACCCGCGGGTCGACCAGGACGTCGACCGGCACCGGGACGTCGGGCCCGTACTCCGCGACGAGCACGGCCTCGTTCAGACCGAGGTCGCTCTGCGCACGGTCGAGCACGCCGGACACGTGCAGCTTCTTCTCGTAGATCTCCATCTCGAGCGAGTGCACGCCGTCGGTGATGGTCTGCAGCCGCTCGCGGAGCTCGCGCTCCTCGTTCCGGACGACCTGCAGCTCGGTGTTGCGCTTCGTGCGCTCGGCCTCCTCGGTCGCGAGCAGCACGCGGGCCTCGGCGAGCGACCGGTCGACCGCCCCGAGCACCCCCGGCAGGTCCGCGAGGACGCCCTCGGCCACGGCGATCTGCCCGCGGCGGACCACCGCCTGCCGCGCTGCCTCCTCCGCAGCAGCACGCTCCGCCTCGAGCTGCCGCTGCAGGCCGGCCGCCCGGTTCCGCTCCGACCGAGCGCGCTCCCGCACGGTCTCGACCTGGATGCGCTGCTCGATCTCCGCGGCCCGGGCAGCCTCGACGACGTCCAGCAGCGCCGGCCGACCCGACGCGTCCACGACGGGTCGCGGTCGCTCCTCGAACACCCGCAGGGCGTCCTCGGCCTCCGCCA